>NZ_AHMM02000007.1 GCF_000243675.2 Leptospira inadai serovar Lyme str. 10
GAACGGCAGCGTTTAAAAATGCAAAGATGAGTAACAAGAACCAAGAAAGAATATATCGAGTCATTTGGATTCACCGGTGACGTTTATAGGCCTGTATTTTCCTACGAATCTCCGGCTTGGAATACGATTTTTACTCGTTCTCGACTGATAATTGTTAGGGACAGAGGACAGAGGACAGAGGACAGAGGACAGAGGACAGAGGACAGAGGACAGAGGACAGAAAATTATTCCTATTACCCTGACAAGAATTTTTTTAAAAACGAATTATGTCGGAGCGAGGTGTTACTGGATTTTCGGGGAGCGTCAGCAATTTTGTGTAAATGACGATTTTTAAAAAGATTCCTATGTTAGAATGGATCTTTCCTCTGCCTCAGAGGGTTTCCAACTAGTAGTAGCTTCTGTCTAGCGTGAGCAAAGCGAACGCGTCTGTCTTCTGGCCTCTGTCCTCTGAAAACGAATTATGTTGGAGCGAGGTATCAGAGAACGGAGGGTCGAAGAAAGATCCACTGTTAGCATAAGAATTTTTCTCTATAGCATGGAAACCCGGCTCGCCAATGTTCTGTCTTCCGTCCTCTGACCCCTGTCTTCTGAAAGCGAACGCATCTGTCGT
>NZ_AHMM02000008.1:5000-100952 GCF_000243675.2 Leptospira inadai serovar Lyme str. 10
GAAAACGGGTCGTAAGCCGTTCCCTGATTATTTCCCTCGAATCAAGATCTTACACGATATTCCCGAAATCGAAAAAACCTGTTCTTGTGGGCATGAGCTGACTCGAATCGGAGAGGAAAGCTCCGAGAAGCTGGATCTAATTCCGGCAAAAATCCAAGTCGAAGTTCATATTCGCCCTAAGTATGCGTGCAAGCATTGTGAAGGGACTTCCGATGAAAATCAACCTGTCGTTAAAATAGCACCAGTTCCCAATCAAATCGCTGAAAAGAGTATGCTTTCATCGAGCTTTTTAGCGTACACACTTACTCAGAAGTTTGCAGATGCTCTTCCTTTCTACAGACAAGCAGGAATTCTTCAAAGATCGGGAGTCGATATTTCAAGAACAACTTTATCGAATACTGCGATCCAAGTATATGAAAAGCTTTCTCCATTGATTGAGGATATAAGAAAAGAGCTTTTCGAATCAAAGTATTTACAGATAGATGAGACGGTTCTCCAAGTGTTAAACGAACCGAAAAAGTCGAATACGGCCAAATCCTATATGTGGGTGATTCGGGGATTTATCCGAGAAAAACCGGTAGTATTATATCATTATGAACCGAGTCGGAGTGCTAAGTTTTTAGAAGAATGGATTTCCAACTTCGAAGGGATTATCCAAACAGACGGTTTTGAATCTTACGATTCTTTATTGAAAGTAAAATCAAAGATTCTTCATGCAGGATGTTGGAATCATGCTCGAAGGAGATTCTTTGAAATTTTAAAAATAGATCCTAAGAACGCTCAAGCAGAATGGATCGTAAAGGAAATCGGTAAGCTCTACACAATCGAGTCGAAGGCCAGAGAAGAAAATCTAAATTCGGAATTGCATTTAAGACTTCGACAATCTGAATCCAAGCCAGTCGTTGACGAGATCCGTTCCTGGATGAATAAACGAATCATCGAAGTCGCTCCGAAATCTTCGATGGGTAAAGCCCTTGGTTATCTCGCTAATCAATGGGAAAAACTGCTTATCTTTTTGGATCGTCCGGAATTGCAACTGGATACGAATCTGGTCGAGAATGATATTCGTCCTTTTGTGATCGGAAGAAAAAATTGGCTCTTCTCCGGTTGTCCGGAAGGAGCGACTGCAAGTGCAGGATTTTATTCTTTAGTTCAAATTGCAAAGCTCGCGGGAGTCGATCCTTATGCGTATTTGCGGGATCTATTTACCTCTTGGGAAAGCGAGCCGAGGAGTCTTTCTTATCAGGATCTGCCGCAACTCGCTATACCTGTGCTCGATTAGGCGCTTACGGAGCAACACTGTTGCTCCTCTGTGCTCCGACTGGTCGTGAGGCTTGACCATATTACGAAACGAAAATGATGTATGAGCATCGGGTGCAAGTGCGTTTGATTCAAACAAATGCCTTCACTTTGTTCAGGCAGCCATTCGGCTTCATCGCTTCCTATGGGCGCGATGAATGAAAGTATTGAGAAAGACAACTGTGGCGCTGCGTATAGCGGATTCCTGCCGCCAGAGCGGCGACCGGATGTTGCTCTACTCCTGTCGCTGGTGAAGAAAAGGAAATTCCCGCGCGTCTAAGAGAATGCGATTCAGACTACTATCACGACTCGCGGTTCATCACATATGCTTTTAGGGAAGAAACATACGAGAAGGTGTAATCAATTCGTCTATTTCAGGAAGGGGGCCATTTGCTGATAGAGTAGCTTTGAATAACGAGCTGCGTCCTCTTTTTGCAAGTGTATTCCATCTACCGTTTTGTAAGTCTTACAGTCGGGCATATCAATATATGAATAAGCGTTTCTTGGAAATACTTCGTAAAATTTTTCTCTAATGTCCTTAGCTTTCGGCATTTGGCAAAGTGATTTATCCACAGGCATTTCAAAAAAAACGACTTTGATCCTTTTTTCTTCGAGTTCATCGACGATGACTTTGAGACTTGCAAATTGCTCGTTTGTGAAAATAATATTCGGGGTTTTAGAGTAGTCTTTCGATTGTAGTCGTAATAATTCGGAAAATTTATCATCGACCGTCTCCACGCCCCATACATCGCCAACCGACGACCGAGCGCTATCTGTAGCCTTGTCTAAGAAAATGCCTAGAAACTTGTTGCTGATCTTGGATATTTCGACAATTAGTTTGCTCGAATCGATTTTTAATCTGATATATAAGGCAATTATGCCTAACGGCTGCTTATCTTCGCGAAGCGAAATGAAAATTCTTTTCAGCGCATTCGGAATCGGAGCAGTTACCGACTCCACAAACTTTTTGTCTTCGGTACGAGTGATGACGTTCATTTCTATAAAGACCGCCTTGGGAGGAAGATTCCCTTTTTGTAATATCCTCAAACCTTCATATATGCTCATACCTGAAAAAGCCAAATTGGTGACATCGGGCAGAAAGTTCATGTTCAAGTAGGTGGATAATGAAGAACCTACGATTATCGTTTCGTGGGCTTTTGGGGAATACAGAAAATTTTCCGCTTTTATGATATTGTCTTGTTGCGGGTACTGCGCGACAGACCAATTCGGTCTATAGAAATGTATGAACGTGTCGTACGATAGGAAAAGGAAAGCCGAGAATAAGAGTGATTGATATATTACTTTGTTTTTCATTAAAATTGAAAGTAAATAAAAGAGCCTGGAAAACCACGGTTCACGACGATTAAAAAAATCATTGTGCCGAAAGCGATAAATTGAAAATTCTCGAACATTTGATTCCCATTCCTTCGCATCAAATAATGCACATGATATAAAATCACCGGGGATGAATAGACGAATATGCTGACAATTAAATCATAACTGTTCGGTAAGGACCAATTACGTAATAATGCCTGGAAGAGTCTTGTAACGTCGTTGATATCGGGTAATTGAAAAAAGATCCAGGCGAACGTCACGAAAAAGAAAACCATAAAACCGTAAGATGCCCTACATATTTTGCAATTTTCACGAATAGAATCCATTTTGAGCGCCCTTTCTATCGTTAGAGCCGCTCCATGAACTAACCCCCAAAGGGCGTAACTCCAAGCAGCCCCGTGCCATAATCCTCCAATAAACATAGTTAGCATAAGATTAGCGTAAGTCCTCCAGCTTCCCTTTCGATTACCGCCTAAGGGAATATATAGGTATTCCATTAAAAACGATGATAGAGAAATATGCCAACGTTTCCAAAATTCCTTAAAGGAGGTGGAGATATAAGGAAATAGGAAATTCACTTTTAGATCATAGCCAAAAAGCTTAGAGATTCCGATTGCGATAGACGAGTATCCTGCAAAATCCGCAAATATTTGAAATGAATAACCGAACAGTAAACTTAGCAAAGTGAACGTCGATTTTGTATCAAAATACGGAAATTGAATCCAAAAGGTAAACTGTCTTAAATTGTCCGCGACTACGGTTTTCAAAAAATATCCGATAATAATTGCCTTGAAGCTTTCCTCCCAACGAATCGATGTGAATTTTTTTCTATCTATCTGATAAAGGAAATCATGAGCTTTTACGATAGGGCCCGCGACCAGTTGTGGGAAAAAAGAGATGAAGAACACTACATTACTAAGATGATTTTTGAAGGTTCTTTCTACGACTTCCTGGCGAGAAAAATACTTTTGAGAATATACGTCGATTAATAAGCTTATCCCCTGGAATGTGAAGAAGGAGATTCCGACAGGAAGGGGGATGGAAATTAGAAACTTACCTAACGAACTCTCGTCGATAAAAAAGGTTTTTGCCAATAGGCCGCTATATTTAAAGAAAATTAATAAGCCTAGATTCGTCAATACTCCTAAAATCGCTACCTTCCTTCTAATTGATTCTTTGCCGTAGGTGATTAAGTAGCTGGTCCCGGTATTTATAGCCGCAGAGAAAAATAATAAAAATACTAATATAGGAAAACCGAATGAATAAAATATGAAGCTGGAAACTATTATTATTTGTATTTGATATTTAGAACTAAACGGTGCGTAGTAAAGAATAAATACGATGACGAGGAAGATTAAAAATTCAATCGAATTAAATAGCATAAAATTTAGAGGCAACTACCTGAATTTTTTGTAAACGTTTTGTTCGCGCAGTTGCAATCGGTTCAGAGGAATAAATTAAAAGCTACTATTATGAAATTTTTTGCCTTCGCTATGTCAACATTCTTTTTAGCGGCAGTAGAAAGGATATTTTTCTTTCGTACCTTTTACAACTTTTTAAATATGACAAATCCTGGCATATATTTCGGTTAAACTTGAAGCGTTAATGGCAAGGAATAATCAGCGATCGAACTTCGGAGTTTAGAATTCCTAGAAAATCGTAATTTCCGGATTAACAAGGAAACAATAATGGCTCTCAAAACATACAAGGGAAGTTGTCACTGTGGAACAGTGAAATACGAGGCGGACATCGATCTTAGTAAGGGAACGGGGCGATGCAATTGCTCATTTTGTAGCAAGACTCGAAATTGGTCCGCCATTATTAAGCCTTCCACCTTTCGTTTGTTAAGCGGAGAGGAGAGTCTCGGATCGTATCGATTCAATACTAACAGTACTACTCATCGATTCTGCAAGAACTGCGGGGTGAGAACTTTTTCTAAAGGACACATCGAAGAAATCGGCGGTGATTTTGTGAGTATTTATTTGAGCGCCCTAGATTCAATGGATCCTTCCGAACTGATCGCGGCTCCGCTTTGGTATTCGGACGGTCTAAATAATAATTGGCGAAATCCGCCGGCAGAGTCTCGTCATCTTTAGTCTTCAAGGCGGAAATCGCATCTCCGATTGGAATGAGATTTCTGCCGTTTACCGGAACCTGCCGTCCCTCGACGAAATAAGAAACGTCTTTCTAATATCGATTTTCGTACTGGTACTGCAAAAGGAAGGATTATTCGGAATTCCTCCTTAGTTCAAGGATCGATTTTTAGATTGACCCAAATATTAAATCAGCCAAGGATATATGGCCTTTTCCCGATCGAATTGTCCTCTGGGTTCCCGTTCGGTCGGTCGCTTGGCGTCCGTATGCCGACATTTTTAGATCAGCTTAGGAAGACATTACGCAGCGAGGTTACCTCGTCTCTTTTTCAGGGGGCCTTCGGTGTAGCTTTATTTTGGGTGATCTTGAGATACCTTATCATAACGGTCGAGACCCCGCATCCGGTACTCGTAATTTTTAATTTCGTTTATACGATTTCCGTGGCCCTTTTTTGTAATTTTAAAATGGTTACGGGACGTTGGTCCGCAGCACTTTGGGCCAATCGAGCATTGAATCTCTCCTTACCTCTACCGGTATTTTACGGTTATTTTACCTACCTTGCTCCGGATTATTTCGCTGCAATGATCGTCTTTGTGATCGCGATCGAATTGCCGGTGTTGGGACTTGCAAAGAGTCGTTATTTGACGTTATGGTACGCCGTGTATTTTTTCTCCTTCCTCCTTCCATTGTTCTTATGGAAGAGAACCTACTTCGATTCTCATATATCGGCGATTGTGATATTCATGGCTTCCTATGCGTTCATCCATTTTTGGCTTGTAAGAGCTTCCGATAGCGTGAAAAAAATGGGAGAACAGTTAACCAGACATTTGGTTCAAACCAAGAAAAATAAAAGAATTCTAAAGCGCCTTCACACGATGCAAGCGGTCGACTTAACGTTAGCCCGCCGTCTTCAAAGGGATACTCTCCCCGATTTAAGAAAATTCGAATCCTCTCATCTACGCCTTTCCGCGAGATATCTTTCCCTTGATACGGTCGGAGGAGATTTTTACGATATCGTACAATTGGAAAACGATAAGATCGGCTTGTTCATCGCAGACGTCTCCGGGCATGGAGTCGCGGCGGCTCTGGTGACCATGATGACCAAAGCGGCCTTTCGTAATCATTATAGAGATCAGGAAGATCCGGCGCTTCTTTTGAAGATCGTGAATGAATCCTTATGCGGAATGCTGGAGAACCAAGGAATGTATGTAACCGCCTTTTACTGCATTTTGAATACAGAAGGAATTCTGTCTTATTCCAGTGCTGGACATCCCGCATCTTTGCTAGTGAGAAAAAACGAAAATCGAATTTACGAATTGATCACCGAAAACACTTTTTTTCTAGGCGTGGAACCGTACTGGAAATATGGCTCCGGCTCGATCCAGCTACAATTCGAAGACAGATTGTTTTTATATACGGACGGCCTCGTGGAAGCTAAGAATCGCCTGGGCCAGTTTTACGGGGAGGGGAGACTATTCGAACTTTTATTAAAGAAAACGAATCTTTCTCCGGATGAATTCTTGGAAACTTTATTATATGATCTCCACGAGTTTCAAAACGGTCGAAATGCGGAAGACGATATCGCCCTACTTAGCTTGGACTTTTTGCGCAGATATGATACTAAGTGATTTGATTCTAGTATTGCGTCGAATCGGTTCAACGAATCGCTTAACTTTCCTTCTTTACGAGCCAGGCTCCTAAAACCAAAAGACTTAGCCCGATGATTTTGGCGATAGAAATCGGTTTTTCCGGAAAACCCAGGATGCCATACCGCTCCAAAACGACCGACATAGTAACCTGTCCGACTAAAAAAAGTGCGATCCAACTCGTTGCTCCTAATTTGGGGGCGAAGACTAACGCGGAGGTTACTACGAGTACCCCTAGCAATCCTCCGGTCCAAACCCACCAAGGATTTTTAACGATCGTGTCGGAGAGAAACGACACCGATTTGGTTTCCCCCAAGAATAAAACAAATAAGATTAGTGCAAGAGTTCCCACGAAAAATGAAATCGTAGACGCCAACCAAGGACTCTGAACGCTTTTTCCTAATATGGAATTGATGCCCGGTTGCATTGACATTGCGACTCCGGATAAAAGGGCGAAGATGATCGGAACAAATAAGTTCATATATAACAAATCTTGCATTTCGTTTTTTTACACCAGCTTTTCCCGAAAGGAGGGAGAATTAATTTTCTTGAACTGAGTCTTTGCATTTTAACGATATTCGTTATGCGTTTAAAGGTGTCTGAGGAATGGAAAAAGTAAAGATAGTTCCGACTTCCAGATTCGACTGAACCGCAATTTTCCCGTGATACGCCTGAATGATGCTATGGACCAAGGACAATCCCAAACCCGTTCCGACTTCGTTCCTGGTTCCGTATCTCGTCGATTTAACTTCCGTCGAAAATAAATGCGGAATCATATCCTGCGGGATCCCGACTCCCGTATCACGTACGATAAATTCCACGGAATTAGGTTTTCGAGAGAATTCTATTTCGATTCGTCCGCCGTCTCTACAGAATTTTATCGCATTCGAAATCAGATTCATAAAAATGGCGGCCAATAAAGTCTTATCCATTACCATTTCCGCATTTTCAGGAATCTTGTTTTCGATCGTTATATTCTTAAATTTCGCTTGGCTCCAAAATTTACTGAGCACCTGCTCGATTTCCGGATTCAGATCGATCGGGATATTATCCAACGGAAACGATCCCGATCGCAATCGATTTAAATCGAGCAACGTGGAGATCATTTCGAGAGATTGTGTGGAAATTTTTTCGATCCGCTCCAACCAATCCATTATGGATCTATCATCCATCGAATCGTATTTGCTTCGAATCAATTGCAATACTCCGATGATATTCGCCAGAGGTGATCGCAAATCATGTGTGACGAGAGATATGAACGTGTCCTTTAGGGCGTTTGCTTCCTCCGCTATTCTCTTTGCGTCCCGTAATTCCTTGGTCCTTTCCATCACTTTTAGTTCCAGCGACTTTTGCAATTCTTCCAATCTGACGAAAGCATTCGAGAATCGTATAGAAAGCATCGTCGTTTGAGAAAATAGGAAAGCGAGTAATCCCCAATTCGCGAGGTATCCGGATTTAATCCAGAGAGCCTGAGTGAAGATGTCGTTTAATGTCGTCAGGAATAAAATGAAACCTCCCAGCAAAAATAAAAGAGCTCCTTCTCTTTTTCTCAAGAGAGTCATGATCATCGTGTAAATGAGGTACGGAGCTAGAAGAATTACGATTCCTTGAAATATCCGTATCCACCACATATACTTTGCGGAGGGTAGAATTATCACGATTCCTGCAAATAGTAAAGATATCAGAAATATTCCCCGGAGGGCGTATCGGTGGAATTCCTTCGGGAAGACGCTGCCTAAAAAATAAGAAAAGAGCGGAATTGCGACGATAAAACTGAGTATATCCACTTTATGAATGTACGTCCAGTATTGGTCGGAAAGCTTTTCATATATAAATACCGAACCCGTGAAAAAGGTTCTCACACTTACGTCGACGCAAAATAATCCGAACCAAAAGGCCGAGCGATCCACTCTTCTCATCAAATAAAGAATTAAATGATAAAGGCCCATGAGGAAGGTCGAGCCGAAAACAAGCCAACCCAGCGAAGCCTCGGCCTTCTTCGATTCGAAGATCGATAGTATTCTACCGAGTTGAATCGATTTTCTAAGTCCGCCGGTGACATGATAAAAATTCGAAACTTGAAATCGAATCCCTAGTTCGGTTGCCCCTTCCGGCAGAAATACGATAGGATGTTTATAGGAGGGGATCATCTCCTCTTTTTTGCGGCCTACTTTTCCGTTCTCCCATAATAGTTTACCGTTTGCGAATATACGATAAGCGGTAGAGACATCGTTGATCTGAAGGGCTAAATTCGGAATCGGTCGATCCAATAGAATTTTAAGATCGTAGGTTCCGGTACCTTCTCCTCCGTGCTCCTTCTCCGAAGTGCGGAAATGGTTCCAGGAATCCGGAACTTTTAAATATCCTCGAGTACGATTCGGATCATGATCATCCGCATCGATCAGCCCATCCGAAAATTCCCAATCTCCATCCAGGGAAATTATAGGCTGAGTATCCGGATTCCATCCCCTTAAATCCAAAACCCCCCGAGTCGCTTTTGGGGAATAAGCGACATCCGAGTCCGGAGTGCTGCATTGGAGAATCGCTAAGGAAAGAAGTAAAGTTATCGGGAGGAGCGACCGCATGGTATTAACGCTAGATTTTATCAAGGCAGGTTCTATGGAAGAAAAACCGAGCCGACACTTTCTTTATATTTGTCAAAGGCGATATCTTCGGATTTTTCTATCTAGAAGTTGTAATCCGAGTAGGGTCCCGTATAGAAAATTTTTCTTCGATCGCAAGCTTCTCAAGGCGGACTCGGACCCTATTTGCGGAATCCGGACAATTTGCCGTCGAACTTTCCGGGTCGGGACCCTATGTAAAATTATCGGATTCTTTTCTCCGCTTTCCCAGTAACCTGCGCGGGTTTATACGCGAATTTAAAGTTTTTTTAACGGTCATAATTATCTTGAATCAATACGCGGCCATTTACTTTTGAACAATTCCCTTAACGTTTTGAAAATGCAGTTTCCGGATACGCTCCGAAGAATCGGGACCGGATGATTCGATCTAGTTATGTCGAGTTAAAAGTTTACCCTAGCGAATGGGAATAGTCGGAAATGGAAATACTCTATGCAAACAAAGTGGAATTTCCCATTTTCATGAAATCGAAATCGGAAGAATAAACCCATTTTCAGCTTATTCGCATCGGGTTTACGTTTCAGGTATATATCTGTTTACGACCATGCCGCAATCGTATCCGACGGATCGAACCAATTTGAGCCTTAAACCCGTATTCAGATTATTGAATATTGAAAGTCCGCGGCCGACAGCCGTCGGGTTCACAAAGAATTGGAATTCGTCGATCAATCCTGCCTCGGTAAGGGAGGAGGCAAAGCTTGCGCCTCCGAAGGTGATGATGCTTCCTCCGGACCGACGTTTTAAGGCTTTCACTTCTTCGATTAAATTACCGTTTACGATCTCGGTGCGATCCCATTCGGAATTTTTGAGTTTACCGGTCGGTACCACCTTATTCGTATCGATTATCTTTTTAGCGAACGCATACTGCGGGTTAACCGGAAATTTTTTAGCGGCATTTCCCCAATGGTTTAAGTAACCTTGTTCTAACATCTTGCGACTTAATAGAATACAATCTATCGATTCGAAGATCGTATTGAAGTCCTTTTTGAGCCGGTCATCCCAGTTCCAATCATCACCCCAATCCCAGATCTGCCAATCGAGGTCCCTATCGACCGCGGAAACATATCCGTCTACGGACATCTGCATCTGTAATATGACTTTTCTCATCTAAAGTTCCCTTTATCAAAAATTCTTTTTTATAAGAGTTTCGAATAGTGATTGTAAAATAAAACTGGTTGTATAAAAGAATAGGTAGTGCTAAAATGCAAATAGTTTTTGGGAAAAATATGTCAGTTTATCAAAGATCGTCATGTCCGATCAATCTATCGTTAGAGATTTTCGGAGACAGATGGAGCCTTCTGATCCTTAGGGATCTGATGTTCGCGGGAAAATGTCATTTTAGGGAGTTCCTACAATCCCAAGAAGGTATCTCCTCAAACATCCTGGCCGAGCGATTAGGCAATCTCGTCGAAAGCGGAATACTGTCTAGGACTGATGACCCGAGTCACAAGCAGAAAGCGATTTATAGATTAACGCCGATGGGCATCGACCTTCTTCCGGTTCTTGCGCAAATCGGTATATGGGGTCGCAAATACCTTCCTGTTACAAAAGAGAGCGGTGCGGTTGCAGGCACTCTCGAAACGGGGGGACCGAAATTATGGAAAAGGCTCATGTCGGATTTGCGTAAAGACTTGTCAAATCCCTAAAGTTTCCATTAGAATCGTCCGCTTTATAATAGAACATAACGATAACGTAAATATCGAACAAACGATTGCAGGTATAAAAGAATAAAAATCGGAACCGCAATAGTAGGGGCGGATTTGCGCTTCAGGTTTTAGTCGAAAGTGTGAAAGAGATACGGTAGAGAATCGGAAACTAGTAGAATGAATATTTCCATGCATCGCCTTTATCGGCAGGAAATCTCCCGGAAAAGATTCAAAAAGGTTGAGGATGTGACGTCGTGGATGGGGGCGTTGCAGGCCCAGGATCGTTCGCAAGCAAAATTGGCAATTCGCCTGCGCGGCGAGGGAATTCAGGATGCGGATGTGGAAACCGCAATCTTAAAAAAGAAAATCGTCCGAACTTGGTCGCTACGAGGAACACTTCACTTTCTTTTTGCGGACGACGCTTACTCCATTCTCGCCCTATTGGGTACGCGAATGATATCCAAGCTGGCAAGTCAGCACAGAAATCTCGAATTGGACGCATCTATATTCAAAAAATCGAATGCGATCCTGTCGAAGGTTTTGCGGAACGGAAAGCAATTGATTCGGAAGGAATTATTCGCCGAGTTCGAGAATAAAGGGATTTCTACGAAGGGAATTCGCGGGTCCCATCTCCTGTACTATGCCGCATTAACCGGTTTGATTTGCCAAGGTCCGATGAAGGACAAGCAGGAAACTTTCGTTTTGTTTCAGGAATGGATTCCAAAACGAAAGGATCCGGATCGGGAGGAGGCATTGGGTATGTTAGCGAAACGGTATTTTACGAGCCATGGTCCGGCTACGGTTCAGGATTTTGCTTGGTGGACAGGACTGGCGTTGAACGAAGCTAGGCAAGGTCTTGCCATAGTTCAGTCCGATCTTTCTAAGGTTAGGATTCATGATCAGGATTATTGGTCGTCATCGTTCGAATTTGAAAAGGATATAGCGAATCGAAGAATTTATCTTCTTCCCGGTTTTGATGAATTCCTTTTGGGCTACGAGGATAGAAGTTTTTGCGTGCCGGTGCAATTCAAATCGCGTGTCGCCTCGAGCAACGGTCTTTTTTATCCAATCATATTGCTGGATGGACAAGTTATCGGAACCTGGAAGTGCATCTTAAAAAAGGGGGCGAGTTTGATAGAAACGGATCTTTTTGTTCCTCTCGATAAAACCGTAGTCTCGGCTCTCGAGAATGAGGTCGAAAGATACCAAGATTCGTATTTTTGAAGGGAAGCCGGAGATTCTTTTTGACATTCCGGAAACGAATGTGGGTTCGTTAAACGAAGCCACTCCTTCTAAAAGTCTTAAAATAAAATTAGATTTCCGTTTGAGATCCTTTATTGATTTGAGATTGGATTTCAGAATGAATGTCCGTTCTTTATCTTCCAGCTTATCTAAACGTTGATTTTTATCTCATTTTCCCCACTTACTATGATTCATAAAGAATTTGATTGAATTCTTCCCGACGTATAGTCTTATTGCATTGTAGACGGGAAACTCGCAAGAATGCTCGGTCATTGGCTTCCAAAACTTTTGCTTGAAGTATTTGTACTTCTGTTCATCGCGAATTTCGGATATCAAAAGATAGTCGATAACGAGGCAGTATGCGGAGCTTTAGGCGTGGCGGAAGAACATTGTCCGTATGCGGAGCACACTCCGGGCCACGACAGTGAATCGAACCATGTCTGCATTAACTGCCCCTGTAATTTAACTCTCTTCGTATCCTGGGATTTGTACGTGGCCAGAATTTATAGCCGGCTATCCGTTCTTTATTACCCGTCTCCGAAACCGGTCGTTCTCGCTTTCGAGCGGTCGATTCGTCTTTTTCGCCCCCCTCGAACCTCCTTCGCTTAAACACGAGCGAACCAAGGGAGGATCTCTATTTCATTAAGTCCTCCCTGAGGAGGTACTATGCGCATATTTATTTTATGGCTTCTCTACGCCGTCGCGTCGGGGAGCGTATATTCACAGGAGGTTGCTCGATCCGGCAACGCATCCTGTGCGGGTAGGATGGACCTGCGACGCATTACTATTTGCGTCTTAGAAGCCAGTCCCGAATACCGAACCGAACAACTGAAACTGAAAGAAATTTCCGGAAGAAAATTGGTCGCTTCCTATCTATTCCCGTCCAATCCGGTGGCCAGCGCCTATCTAGCCCATCGGAAGGGAACAACATCGGAAGGAGGTCCACTCGGGACGGGACCCGCGCCGATCGCTACGAACTACCAGACTTTGGTGACTCAAGAAATTTATGTCGGTGGTAAAAGAGAAAAGGCACAGCAGGTCGCCGACGAGGAATATAAAGTACAGGCCGGCAGATTGGAAGCGGTTCGGAGAAACATGCTTTCTCGGACCATATCGGCAACATTACGATACTCCGGTTTTAAGAGGGAGTTCGAGGGAACGAAACAACTGTACGAAGTCGCGAAGGATTTGCGCGATCTTTCCGCGGCAAGGGCAAACGAGGGAGTCGCTCCGGCAATGGATGTAGACGTTGCGAGAGCGGAGGAACTCCGTCTTTGGAAACTACTCAAGCAGGCGGAAAGAAAAATGGATTCGGCCAAGGGAGAACTTCTAATCCTGCTGAATTTGAATCCGGATGCTTCTCTAGAATTGGAAGTTACGGGCATTACGTTAAAGGAATTGCCGAACGATGTCGCCAGCTTGGTGAAAATCGCGCTTTCGAATCGACCCGAGATAGGAGTTTCCGAGAACGAAATTATTCTGGCGGCCAGGCGTTTGGAACAAACGAAACTACAAAGAATTCCTAACCTAACGATCGGAGGATTCATCCAATCCGACGGTTTTAATGAAAAAGTCGCAGGGGCGCAAGTGAGTCTACCGCTGACTCTTTGGAGAACCTACGAAGGAGAAATCCGAAGCGCGGCTTCCGTAAAAGAACAGGCCCAGGAAAACGCCAGAATCCAAGAGAGAAGCGTTCGAATGGAAATCGTCAATGCAGTATCTTCCTACTTGGCTCTCAGAACGGAGATAGAGCAGTACGACGCGAGTTATTTACGGGACCTTGATAAAGACTTGGATCTCCTGAAAGAAGCTCTCCGTACGGGAAGAATCAAAGTCGTCGATGCCTTAAATTCCCAAAGAATTTTGACCGGAGCAAAGCTGAACTTTATTCTCTCTCGAACCGAATACGCTCTCGCGCAAGTCGAATTGGTCCGCTCGATCGGACTTTCATTCGAGGACAATATCCAGGAAATCAAATAATGAAACGCATCATTCTGTCATTTCTACTTATCGCGTTAGTCGTAAGCGGTTCGTATTTTCTATATAAGAAGTTTTTAAAGTCAAAATCGAAATCCCGTCCCATGGAAATATCGGATTCTTCGGAGATCGGGGGCGGATCCGTAACTTTAGATAAGGAACAATCGGAACTCTTTCATATTACGACCTTGCGGATCGAAAAGAGACAGTTTCGAAGAACGATTTCTCTAATAGGAGAAGTTGCCCCGGTTCCGGATCGTATCATCGAGGTTCCGTCCAGGGTCGCCGGTAGGATCGTAACCGTTAAATTTGTGGAGGGTTCGCAGGTTTCCAAAGGACAACTATTGGCCGTTTTGGATTCTCCCGACTTAGCAAGACTTCGATCCGCGTATAATTCCGCTAAGACTCGACATTCGGCGGCGTCTCAAAACGTGGATCGGGTTCGCAATCTAGTTTCGATGAAACTTGCCGCCAAGCAGGAGGAAATCGATGCGGAGGCGAATCTGAAAGTGATCGCCGCCGATTTAAAAGCATCGGAGGAAAATCTTCGGGCAAACGGCCTCGAGCCGAGCGATGAGACGACCGGTAAATACTACATCTATGCTCCTATCGCCGGAATCGTTTTGAATAGAAACGCCCTGCCGGGTGCAATGATTCCGGGGACCCAGAATTTAGCGACGATCGGGAATATCTCCGAGCTTTGGTTTATGGCTAAGATCTTCGAGGCTGATTTAGGTAAGGTAGCCGAAGGCGATAAGGCGGACGTGATTCTCAATTCCTATCCCGATCTTTTATTCGAAGGAGTATTGGAACATATCGGAGAACAGGTGGATATCGCTTCTCGAACCGTTCATGCTAGATTAGTTTTTAAGAATAAAGGTAGGAAGGCTAAGATCGGTCTCTTTGGAACCGCAAAAGTCGTGACGGATACGGGAAGCGGGATCTTGGTTCCGGAAGGTTCTATATTCAAAATAAGTAATTCCGATTACGTATTCGTAAAAAAGGATACTTATAACTACGTTCCGAAAATCGTAAAAGTAGCGAATTCTGAAGACGGAATGGTCGAGATTTTGGACGGGCTGGACGAAGGAGAAGAAGTCGTAAGTCAAGGAGTCTTCGAATTAAAGTCACTTCTCCTAAAATCCTCGTTCGGCGAGGAGGGATAATGGAATTCTTAACCGCTATCGTTCGCTGGAGCCTCCACAACCGTCTCGCAGTCCTAATCTTTTCGATACTCCTTTTCGGTATCGGAGTCGATTCTGCAAGACGATTGAAAATCGATGCAGTTCCCGATATAACGAACGTTCAGGTCCAGATCATAACGACCGCGCCGGCCTTATCGACTTTGGAAATAGAGCAGTATGTGACTTATCCTATAGAGAGGGCAGTATCAGGAATTCCTAAATTACAAGAAGTTCGGTCGGTTTCCAGATACGGATTCTCGATCATCACCATCGTTTTCGAAGAAGGAGCGGATTTATATCTGAGCCGTCAACTCGTCAGCGAGAAATTAGTGGACGTATCCAACCAAATTCCCAAGAACTACGGCGCTCCTCAGATCGGTCCGATTTCTACCGGGTTGGGAGAAGTATATCAATTTATTCTAAAGAGTAAAACCCATTCGTTAACCGAACTTACGACTTATTTAAACTGGTTCATCAACCCCGTTCTGAAGACGGTTCACGGAGTCGTGGAAGTAAATACCTTCGGCGGAAAGGTTAAGCAGTATAGAATTATCGTCGATATATCGAAAATTGCGGCACTGGGTTTGGGGGTAAAGGACGTCTCCGATGCCGTATTAGTCAATAATACCGCGACCGGAGGCGGATATATCGAAAAAAGTAAGGAACACCTCGTAATCGGGACGGAAGGTCTTTTGAAAAGCAAGGAGGACTTTTATAAAATTTCGATCGGAAGAACTCCCGACGGCTTTCCCATTTACCTTTCGTCTGTGGCCCGTGTCGAGGAAGGATTTAGACTTCGTAAGGGCGGCGCAACAATGGAGGGGAAGGGGGAAGTCGTCGGCGCGATCGCTTTGATGCTAGTAAACGAAAATTCCCTGGAAGTCACCGATGCTATCAAGAAAAAGTTGGAGGAGATTAAGAAGACCCTACCCGCAGGAATGGAGATCGAGCCCTTTTATGATAGATCCGTAATGGTCAAAAACACGATCAATACCGTTCTGTGGAATTTAGGGGAAGGAGCGTTTCTTGTCATCATCGTTCTATTCCTAATGATCGGAGATCTGCGCTCCGGCTTAGTCATCGCCGTTACGATTCCTTTTGCGATGTTGTTTGCAATTTCCGTAATGAGATTCCGCGATTTACCCGCCAACTTAATGTCTATGGGAGCGATCGATTTCGGACTCATCGTGGACGGTGCAGTCATTCTGGTGGAGAATTCCTTTCGACGATTATTGGAATTGGCCAAGGAGAAAGGTCGAAGGCTTACCTTCGAGGAAAGAAAAGAGACGATTCTAACCGCAACGATAGAAGTTCGGAAAGCGACTATTTTCGGCGAAATCATCATCGCTGTGGTCTATCTTCCGATTCTTACCCTATCGGGAACGGAAGGGAAGATGTTTATCCCGATGGCGCTAACGGTTCTGTTCGCACTCTTGGGAGCTTTTTTTCTGACATTGACACTCATACCCGTTTTAGCTTCTTACTTTCTGGATCCTCGAATCCACCAAGAAGAAGAAACTTCGCTCTTTCGTAAAATCAGCCGTCTATATAAACCTTTTTTAGAGAAGGCGATGGGGAATTCGAAACGGGTCATCGTATCGGCTCTCGTCGCATTCAGTCTTGCCATTATCGGATTCGTGTTCATGGGCGCGGAATTTATTCCGACCATGGACGAAGGCTCCATTTTGCTGGAAATATCCCGCTTACCTTCCAGTTCTTTGCAGCAGTCTTTGGACACTTCCACGAAGATCGAAAAAGCGCTGCTGGCAAAATTTCCGGAAATCACAAGCATCGTTTCCAAGACGGGATCGCCGGAGCTGGCAAACGAACCGATGGGGCTGGATAAAACGGATGTGTTTTTGGAATTAAAGCCCCGTAAAGAATGGAGATTTACCAAGCAGGAATTCGAGGAGGAAATCTCCAAAACGGTTTCCGAACTAGTCCCGGAAGTCGCCTACGGAATTTCTCAACCGATTCAAATGAGAACCAACGAGATGATCGCCGGAATTCGTTCCGATGTCGGGATTAAAATCTTCGGGGAAGAATTAGCGACGTTGAAAATTCTCGCCGAAAAAATAGCGACGATCTCAAAAGGAGTCGAAGGCGTTGCCGATCTGCGAATCGAACAACTTTCCGGATTGGAGTATTTGCGGATTCGTCCCAGACGAGAGTCGATGGCAAGATACGGATATAACGTAAACGACGTGAATCAGATTGCGGAGTCTTTAGCATCCGGTTACCCGGTCGGAATCTTATTCGAAGGTCAAAAACGCTTCGAAATTGCGGTCGTTTCCGATTGGAAATTGGAGAATGATTTAGGGAGTCTTCGCGCCCTTCCGGTGGGTACGAAAGGAAAGATCGTGCCCTTCGGAGAACTTGCCGATGTTTCGATCGAAGACGGCCCGGTCCAGATCAACCACGAAAATCAGTACCGGTTGGCCCTCGTGCAATTCAACGTAAGAGGGAGCGACATGTTGAGTACGGTGCAGAGAGTGGACGATCGTATTCGATCTAAAATCGTCTTTCCTCCCGGGTATCGTTACGAGTTGGGTGGAGAATTCAAAAAATATAATTCGGCGCGTTCGACTCTTCTGATCGTCGTTCCGATCACCTTAGCGGTCATTTTTCTTTTTCTGTACTTGGCGTTTCGAGAACCTTCTCCGGCGCTTTTAATCTTCTTAAACGTTCCGTTTGCGATTACCGGCGGAGTGTTTTCCTTACTATTGAGAGGGATGCCTTTCAGTATTCCGGCCGGAATAGGGTTTATCGCCTTGTTCGGAATCGCCATTTTGAACGGGCTCGTTTTGGTCACGTTCGCAAGAGAGGAAGAAGCGGAAGGAGCCGACTCTGTGACCGCAATCAAAAAAGCGGCGGAACATCGCTTGCGTCCCGTGATCACGACGGCATTGCTTGCCTCGATCGGTTTTTTACCGATGGCATTATCGACCTCGCCGGGAGCGGAGGTACAGAGACCGTTGGCTACGGTGGTGATCGGCGGACTTATCAGCGCAAGTCTTTTAACGTTGATCGTTATTCCAGTGGTCTACGCGAGATTTATCCGTAGCGTGAAACGAAGAAAGGATAATTGATTTTGTTTTCGGAAAGAAAAAAGGCGGAGTCTCCTCCGCCTCAGTGGTAACTCTAAAAGTACTATGTTGATTAAAAACCGGCGGCTTGTATGGCGCTGAAAGTACAGACACCTACGTCGGGATTACAATAGTAAACTTTATAAAAGAAGTTGTTATCCGTACTTCTTTGAGTGATCCCTCCGGGAAAACCCAAAGCGGAGCAAGTGGATTTGGAAGGCTTTTCGAGAACTAAAGGAGGAGCGTTTTGCAAGGCTCCCAGAGTCGCGTTAAAGAAATCCGTTCCGGAAGGGATCGCAAGGCTGTTCGGGAGAGTAAAGCTATCGAAACAAACTCCGCTCCAGGACACCGAATCAAGCTGAGTGATTTTTACGACGGATTTGGTCCCATCCGCAGTCGGTGCCGCTAAGATCGAAGCCAATAGTCCGCTATAATCCGAGTCGTTCGTTTTACCCTTGTTACTACATCCCACCAACCCGATGGCAAGAGCGATGATTAAAGTTTTAATTACTGTTGATTTCATATTTTTTCCGTTTCAGATCTCACGATTAGTTAGATCTGGCGTTCCCCTCCGCTGCAGAATACTGTTTCTCATTAGTCGATACACCAGTTTGAAAGCTAAACTGAGCTTGCAGAATAATCGCTTGGTTGTCCAGAGCCTTGGCGCCTCCGGTTGCAGGATTATATCCTAACATGGTGTGAAAGTCATTATAGAAAAGTTGAAGTTTCATCAAATGTTTATCTAAATAGAGATTTATACCGGCCCAGTAGGAACGATATGCATCGCTAGGATCTATATGATGATCCCGGTTGAAATCCCCTTGCAGGTAATCATATCTCACGACAGGCATAATATAGTATTTCGAAAGAATCGGAACGTTATACCCCAATGTTACATGGTAACCCATCGTATTATTGGATGCCGGACCGCTCATCTTGGTGTAGGCAGCGTTTACGTAGATTCCGTTGGAATAGAAAGTCGTATCATACGTGTGCGCTACGAGACCCCAACGAGGTGAAGCCGGAGTGGTCGAGTTATTTTGAACTAATGTCGCGTTACTAGAGCCGGGAAGACCGTATGGGATTCCGAATCCGAAGCCGTTTGCCGAAGTGGGAGCAGTTCCGTTATCGGGAGTACTTTGAGGAGTTACGATGTTAACCGCAGCTGCTCCTCTCGGATAGGCGTCGACTAAAGCAGGGATCGTAGAGTTGGCAATCGTATTGAAACTTGCCGTCTGATATCCCGCCATACCTAGCGACCATTTGGTTCTGGATTGGAAGATCTCCTCCCCTTCATGCCAGCCTACTTCTTTGCCGACCTGGTTTACGAGACCACCCAGAGGGTTGAATACTACGCGCCAGATATAGGTAGGAGCGGTCGTTATCGTGCCCGTATTTCCGTTTCTGGTATTGTATAAATCGATTTTACGACCTGTTCCGTAGTCTCCACCCGCGCCTCTACCGTTTCCGACATATCCGGTTACGGTTAGCATTTGCGTGTATTTATCCCCTAAAATTTGTTTTAGAGGGTGAACGTTCAGCATCGCACCCATATCGAACTGGGGGAGAGCCGCAGTGATCATAGAGCGTTCGATGTTGACTAAGTTCTGAGAAGACGCAATGTATTCCCGGTTGAACGGAACGTTGAGTTGACCGAGGCTTATGCGAGAATTCGCGTATTTCGATTGGAGCCAAACGACCGCTTCCTGGACCGCGCCTCTGTTGTTCGCTAAGGTTTGACCTTTCGTCACAACAGTGGTTGTTTGCGTACAAGCCGCATTCGTACAGGCCGTAGCCGTAGTCGCGGGACTCAATTCGGGTCTAGCGACTAGGTTCTCCAAACGAATATTGACCAAACCACCCCACCAATCGGCGCCCTCATACATAGCGCCGAGACGGAGTCGTCTGACGTTCCAGTCTACGGCTTGGAAGTTATCGTGGCCGTTACTGTAGTTGGTGTCCTTGGATCCCGCAATTCCACGGAACTGAAGTCTTCCGTAGATCGTTAATTTCTCTTTTTGAGGATCTCTGGGACGGTGAGCGGATTGGTTAGGCACATCCGTAAAGCCGTAACCTTTCTGAAAATTGTTCTCCTGGGTAAGTCCGTTATCGACTTTATCCCCTCCGTTTGCGTTCCCGTTATCTTGGGCCGGCGCGTTCGAGTCGTCTTGCATTTTGACTCGATTCGCACCGGGGGCAGCAAACACTTGCCCGGTTGTTTTATCTACGTATAAGTCTTTTGAAAAAAGATTTCCTGACAAAGGCAGAAGGAATGCCGTTATTGCGATCCTCCTAATAAGCTTATTCATTTCATTTTTCCGTTCGTGTATTTCGGAATTGGCGATTGAATTGCTAATTCATTCCGATACGAAGGTTTATCCGGAAAAATGGTTACGGCTGCATTACGGAAGGTTTACTTTTTTGTATTATAAAAATATAATTTATAAATATATAAAGAAAAAGAAAGCCCCGGTAGATTTAAAATATTTCTACCTATCGTCGAAAATTGCCTGTGGGGGAGCGCAGTTCTTTATGCGTTTTGGGAGACGATATTTTCCCCCCTTTTTTCGTCGAAGTGATTTTTATTTTCGGTTCCGAAGAGGGTTAAAAAAGTATTCCAAATTTAAGAAATTGGAATTTATGTGAAAAGATTTAACAATGGATATTAATATAAAATAAAATATAATAATACTATAACTAAGTGGGTTCAATCGTGTGGCCCAATCGGAGTGCAAATTCCGGAAATTGTACTTCTACGATTCTCGGCGGATGAGGTTGACTTTAAGCGAAATCTTTGCTCAGATGCGACTTTTTTTACTGAAGAAATCGATGAAAGTGGTAAGTAGAATTAATATTCCAAATTCTGGAAATTGGACTATATTTGTCAAAATTCTCCGGGATGAATCTTGACTAGGGCAGATCGGAAACGGAAGGCCGCCGGAAGAGAAAAGGGACTTTTTCGGGAAAATCCGTCATGATCCTTTCTAAATAAAAAATCTTTATTACGATTATTTCTTATTCGTAAATGGGCGGGAATTCCTTCAATGTTCTTGACCGGGATTGAAAGTCGACTGAAATTAGCGGAAGGTCTTTCTTTCGGCAACGCATTCATGATAAACTTGTTACGTTTGAAAATTCCCTTTAAAAAGTATTCAGTTTCGATAATTCTTCCGAAACTTCTTTTTTTCTTTATTTGGACTCAAGCATTCCTGCTTTTTCCGTTGAATGCAGAATCTCCGGTCCGAATCGACGAGGGGATTCGTAATTTAAACGTCAGTACCTATGTAGAGTATAGACACCGAGATCGAAAATTCACTTCCTGTACGATCGATAACCTCAAAGGTTTGCAGGCTTTCGAGTGGTACTTAAATCCGATCGAAGACGTTTTGCGGGTGAGGAGGACATCCAACGGAGTTTGGTTGCGGTTGACCGTTCGGAACGACTCGAATGTTCCGTTGGATAGACGAGTTCTTTTTAATTCGATTAACGTTCCTAAGGCCGAATTATGCTACATATCGGAGAAGGGCGAGTTCCGCAGACTTGAGTTAACCGATCATTCCGACGAATTATATAACAAGATAGTCTCCCCGCGTCCTAACTTCCGTATTCGATTTCCCGCAAAAACGGAATACGTATTGTACATTCATTTGGACGCGTATGAAGAACTGACCTACGTGAATTTTCCGTTGAGTCTCTTGGACGAGGAGGCCTTTGATGAGATGGTCGTTTGGAAACGGGTTATTTTTTCGGCCATTCTCGCGATTTATTTATTTGCAGTCGGCTTAAATATCTATTATTCCCGCAGGCTGCAAGCTCGGGTCTTTCTCTCCCTCGCGACTTACATGACCGTCTTATTTTTCGGATTCTATTTTCTTCACGGACGTTCCATTCATTCCTGGATCGGCTGGGAGAACAAAATAAGTTTTTATTCATACTATCTATTTTTAACCGTCTTTTTTCTCTCCCTGTTCGGTTATCTCTTTCATCTTGCGCGATTTTTCGAACTGAAAGACAAGTCCCTTCTCTTTTTTGCGATCGGATGCCTGTTTAGTTATTCTTTCGTTCTCATTCCGCTCGTTAAGAATTTCGCGGAAGAAAGATTCTTCCTCTTGGCGGGAGGCTTCGGGATTTTAGCTTATTATTTCTATCGGGTTCATTCCAGTTTGATAGTAAAGAATAGCTTTCCTATAAGGCTCTACCTACTTTCCTGGCTTTTGTTCATTAGTTGTTTCTTCATTAAAGCCAGCTATCACTTCGATTATGCACCGTATAATTGGTTGATCGTTTTTTCCTTTTTGATTTTGTTTCCGTTACACGCCGTCGTTACGACCTATGCTTTATCCCGCATAATTTCCGAAGGATTATGGGTCTCTCTTCCGGCGAAGTCGTTTATTCGAAAAAGTAAAATCGGCTCGATCGATATCGGCCAAACGGTAGTGAAATTGAAAGAATTGCTCGAAGTGGATAAAATCTTCCTGAAACATTCGCTAAAGGAAGAACATTTGGCTAGAGAGTTGGGAATCGGCGCGCACCAGTTGTCCGAAGTAGTTCGTATGCAATTTCATACGACCTTTCCCAATTTGATTAATTCGTACCGCATCGAAGAAGCGAAGCGATTACTGATCGAAGATCCGGGTATGTCGACAAACGAAGTTCGAATCAAAGCGGGGTATAGCTCTAAATCTGCGTTTCATTTGGAATTTAAAAAGGCAACGAACACGAATCCGAACGCCTTTCGTCGGAAAGCGATTCTGGGAGACGATGGCAGCAGAAAAAACGGGCGGGAGATCTCGGTTTGAAATCTCCGGTGCTTAGGTTTTCCCGTTAAAGATCTTACCGTTTCTTTACCGATTTCTTCTTGGCCGCCACCTTCTTTTTAGCTGCCTTTTTCTTTTTGGCGGGGAGTTTCTTCTTCGCGACGATTCCCTTTTTCTTCGGCGCCGATTTTTTTACCGGCACTTTCTTTTTAGGGGAGGCCGCCTTTGCTGCTTCTGCCATCGCTTTTCGGAACCAGTAACGAAGATCCTCGTCGTCTTCCAGGATTTCCTCGGGCACTTGCCAATAGGACATACGGATCGGTTTTCCATTCTTACCTTCATAGGTGAACGGTGACATACTCGCGGCTTCATATTCGGCTTGGTTACCCGGACCGACTTTAAAATAAAGTAGATCGTTAATGATCATCCCGAAGATGTGATTTCCGGAATAAACTCCATAGCCTCCGAACATCGATTTTACCGTAATTGGACCGCAAACTTTTAAACGGTCTTGGGCATATTCTAAAAAGGAACTCATGGGAAATAATTTACTGAAATGATCGATACTCTGGCGAGAAGAAAATTATTTAGAGAGGTTATTTCAAAAGCCGAAATCGTTTTTTAGATTCGGCTCTTTTTATCTACGAATTCGCTCAGAGAGTCGCTTTCAATTTTCCGAATACGGAAAATCCGTTTATTTCCTCTCCGAAAGATAGTACGTTTGTCGGGCAATTGACTACACATGCCGAGCATCTGACGCATTGAACGCTATCCATCGGCCGTCCACGATTGGCGTAACTCATTACGTCGATTCCTTGGTGGCAAACTTTCGTACATATATTACAGGAAATACAGCGTTTCTTTTCCGAGAAGATTCTAAATCGACTGAATCTAGCGTAGATGTGCATCAGTCCGGCTAAAGGGCAGAACATTCTGCACCAGATTCTTCCCGAAAGAAAGAAATAGGCACCCAAGCCGAGGACTCCGGCCAAACCTATATCTACAACGGAATCGTACATTCGCTTAACGGAGTCGGCACCTAAGGACAAAAACCAAAGCGGGGAAATAAAACTTCCTAATAATTTAGCCGTTGTTAAAAGAATTGCGGCGAGTAGAACCCATTGCCCGGAATGCTCTAATCGATACGCCCATTTTCCGTGAGGCATTTTCGTTCGTGTTTCGTCTCCTAGGGTTTCCGCCAAACCTCCACAAGAGCAAATCCATCCGCAATATGCTCCTTTCCCGAACCGGAATACTAAATAGGGAATGATTCCGAAGCTAAGGACGAGTCCGTAAATCAGCCAAAAAGAGGTGATTCCGCCGTCGTAAAGAACTCCCATGTTCAAAGGCCAAGCAAGAATCAAGCCGTACGCCTTCCAATACGCACCTCCGGGAAATACTTGAGTCAGTAAAAATCCGTCGGAGGACCCGAGCAGTCCTAATTCCCCCAACCGCGGTAAAATGATTTCCGGCAGTAGAAAGAGAGGAAAGACCTGCACCAGGATTAAAGTCCAGGTTTGTCTCTTAATATATTTTGTTGGACGAACTTTCATTCTTCGAATTCCGAACACGGCAATCGTAAGGGAATACAATAAAGTATAATGAAAGCCGGGATACTTGTTCAGTAAAAACCATCCGAAGTATTTACTTCCGACATAGGCGAGGATAAAGTAAACGGCGGCAAACGATAGATATGTGGTCCTGAATAAATTCCAATTCCATTTGAAGGAGATCGCTTTCTTGTCTCCGCTTCCGAACCAGGCGGCCGAGAAGAAGATAAAACCGATTAATCCCGCACACGCAGCCCAGGAATACCATTCGATTCCGTAGAATGCCGCTTTCCCGAAATAAACGAGAAACGAAAAGGAGATCATCGCGAAAAATCCGAACCATTCGCGGAAGGAGCGAACGTTTTGAATGGCCAATCCGATTTTCCGTAAAAAGGAAATCGGAGGTTCGGAGCCGATCAAAATCAACGTAGAATCCGCAGGAACATTCGTTTGGGAATTTTTATGAAGGAATATTACATTCTTATTTTGTATTTCTTTTACGGACGAGGAAGGGAGAAAATTTATTTTCCCTTCGGAGACTTTGGATAAAAACTCGGTTTTATTTTCTTCCTTAGGCCTCACCAATTCCTCTCCGCGATAGGATAGAGATACGGATTTAGCCGTTTCTTCCAATGCTAGTGCGGCTTCGATCGCGGAGTCACCTCCTCCGACGACGACGATATCCTGTCCGGCAAAATCGGCCGGATCGATTAGACGATGAAAGACGTTCTCTCCGTCTTCTCCTGGAATGCCTAAGCGCCTACTATCCCCCGATTTTCCGATGGCGAGCACGACATTGAAGCAGAGAAATGTTTCCCCGCTTTCGGTACTAACTTCAAAGCGAGAACCTTCGATCCGGGAAGGAACAATTTTAACCACCTGCTTTCCTTCCAATATGGGTAGGTCATAGTCGTCCAATGCGGTTTGCAAATCGCGTATAAGAGTTTCCTTATATCCATTGTCGATCCGCAATGCCGAGGCGGATACGAACGCTTCCGGCTCGGCAAAAATCGGTTTCCCTTTCGGGTAGCTATGGATCGTATGAAACG
This sequence comes from Leptospira inadai serovar Lyme str. 10, assembly GCF_000243675.2. Lineage (NCBI taxonomy): Bacteria > Pseudomonadati > Spirochaetota > Leptospiria > Leptospirales > Leptospiraceae > Leptospira > Leptospira inadai. The sequence continues at coordinate 30,506 of NZ_AHMM02000008.1, forward strand.
CTTTATTCCCCTCCAGGATCAGAAATTTTAGCCCTTTTTTTTTGGCCTCGATGCCGGCGGAAATTCCGGAAGGACCTCCTCCGACAATCAATAAATCGTAAACTCTCTCCGATTTCGAGTCCGGGCTCGATTCCAGAAACGAGACCACTTTCGCGCCGCTATCGGCGGCATACTTTAAGAGAGGAATTCCGGTTAAGTCGCCGATGATATGGATGCCGGGAATGGAACTTCGAAATTCGTCTCCTAGTAAAGGGTAAGTTTCCACGGGTCCCCGAGGCGCATCGTTGCGAAGCCAATCAAAATATTCGGAGCTAAACGGTAAAAGGAGTTTCATTCATACGCCTATTTTGTACCACTATTTAGTAGGATAAATCCTCGGTTGATGCCACTCTTTTTCGTCCGGTGTTTACGACTCATCCGGATGAATTCGATAGTTTCCTAGGAAAAGGTTTCATTTAGAGGCAAATTTTCTTTCATGCGAAATATTTTATTCCCGATTTTTACGATTCTTTCCGCCGCCCTCTTTATTCTGAGCCTTGGGACGATCGCCCCGAATTCCCAACTGGCCGATTCGTTTTACAATGCGGACTCCCTCTTTTTTCCGATTCTCTATTCGGAAATTTTTTTACGCGAAGGGATCTTGGGACTTTACGGTTTTACGGATTGGTGCTGGACTCCGTCGACCTATTTCCTTCCCGATGCATTTTTCTATTTCGGACTCAGAACTTTGTTCCTTTTTTTGGATGTAGGTGCATGGGAATATACTCATCTTACGTATGCCGTCGTTCAATGGACCTATCTTTTATTCGGAATTCTATTTTTAATTCGGATAGTAGGGATCGGAAAAAAGAATCTTAAGGCCGAATATCTTTTTTTGGGATTAGGATATTTATTCGGCGCAGCTTGCATCCTGGAGCAAAGCCGCATTTTTCTTTTTCTGCCCGGATATCATACCGGCACTTGGGCGTCCGTTAGTTGGGCCTGGGGCTTTTATTATCTATGGAAACGTTCACGGAAAAGAATCTATTTCCTGGCTTGTTTCTTATCTTCGTTCCTATTCGGATTGAGCGATCTGTTCTTTTTGCCCGCCTTTTTGATTCCGTTGATTTTTTCGGAAGGAATTTCTGTCTTTCTTACGGGCGGAACGAGACGGGAGCGGCTCCGAAGTTTTGGTAAATGCATGATTCCTGTCCTATTGGCGATGATCGCCGTTAAGTTGGCGTACGGTCTATTAGATAAAAATAAAGTAATTCTTTTCCCCGGGCTTTATGCTTCGGGAAGGATCGCCTGGAAAACGATATTCGGAAATCCGGCCGTCTGGTGGACCGGATTTTATGACGCGTCCGTTTCCGTTTTTATCGCCAATCGTTTCGAGTGGATTGCCCTCGTTTCGACTTCGGCATTTTATTTTTTGCTCCGGAGGAATAGCGGAGTTCGACTATCGACTGTTAGTCGAATATTACCCGTCGTTCTATTTTTTTCGTTGGGCACGATTGTGCCTCTCTTTCTCGTTTTTATTCCCGCAATCAACGGTCATGCCGCTCAAGGAACTCCGCCTATCGATCGTTATTTCGGAGAGATGATTCTCGCTGCCCTCGGGAGCCTGGCCGGTCTATTGCATATCGCTTCCAATATAAAATCGTATTCTCGGTTTTCTTTACTATTATCGTTTATTCTCAGTATATTTGTTTTTTATAAAGTATCATTCCGTGAAAAAGGAATCCTCTATTATCCCGATAGCATCGCTTGTATCGATCGGGAAATTCAAGCTAGGGATTGGCGTAGAGGCCTCGCGAGTTTTTGGGAAAGCCGCCCTTTGCGAATCTTTTCCCGCACTAGGATTTCCGTAGATGATTATTTGGAGGATATGAATCTCTTCTATTGGCAAAATAGTTTTCGCTGGTTTTTATCGGATGTTCCCTACGCATTTGCCGTGATGAACGGAATCAAAAAGGAAGCTTATGAGATTTACTTCGGCCCGGCCTCCGCCGTGATACGTTGCGGAGACTGGAACGTATACGAAGTCTTTGATCCGACGGGTACTAAATCCGCAGCGTTGAACGACATGAATCGTCGGAAGATCGATTTATGGAAAACTTCGATCGGAAAAAAATAAATACGATTCCCGTTCTTATTTTCCGGGATCGACTCGGAGAATTTTTCCCGATCCGAAATCGGCCAGATATAAGGAGCCTCTCGCATCTTTTCCGAATGCGGAGACAAGGATCGGCCATTTTCCTAACGCGAAGACTTCCTCCACTTTTCCGCCGTCTTTCGGGATCGCAATTGCCCAGAGTCTTCCGGATATGAAATCTCCGAAGACGTATTTCCCTTGGAGATCTCCGATGCGATCATTGGTAACGACATATCCTCCCGTAATTGAGCTGCCGTCTTCCCTGCCGTACTCGTAGATAGGATCGGTAAGTCCGTTGCGATCGCAGTTTTCCTTAGGTTCGAAACAGTGAAAGCCTTCCGTCTTGTTCCAACCGTAATTTTTACCCGCTTCGATGATGTCCACTTCTTCGAACGCATCTTGCCCTACGTCGGCGAGGATCAATCTGCCTGCCGGATCGAAAGAATATCTCCAAGGATTTCTGAGTCCGTACGCGAACGTTTCAGGCTGATAACCTTTGATTCCTACAAACGGATTATCTTTCGGGACCGCATATTGTTTACCGGGGTCCTTTGAATCTATATCGATCCGCAACATCGATCCCAAGAAAGTCATCGGATTTTGTCCGTTTCCGTTCGGATCGTTTCTCCATCCTCCGTCTCCCCAGCCGATATATAATTTGCCGTCCTTTCCGAACGCTAATTGCCCCGCGTTATGGTTTCCGTAAGGCTGGGCAAGTTCCATGATTATGCGTTCTTCGGAAAATTTTCCTTTTTTCGGATCTCCGGGGGACTCGAACGTCCATTCGGAGACTCGGCTAGTGTCCTTGCCGTTTTTCTTTATTACATAATTAAGATATATTTTCGGTTTTTCCGGAAAAGAGGGATGCAACGCTATCCCCAACAGGCCTTCTTCGGAATCCGTAAGAACATTGGGAATCTTTAATAAAGTCCCCGAACTTCCGTCTTTTGGGTCCAGCCATTTGATCGAACCCGTTTTTTCCAGAACCAGGAAAATCTCCGGACCTGGAATCATCAGTAAATCGGTGGTTTGATCGAAACCCTCTCCGATCGTAGTTAAGGAAATAGGGATTTTCTTTCGATTTTCATCTTTAAGGGTGAAAGTGGGCTTAAATCCCGACTCCTTTCCTTCGGCCTGGTATTTGGAAGCGTCTCCGATATTTGCGACCAAGATTCGCCTAAGTTCGTCGCAGGAAGACAGGAAGAGGATAAAAAAAAGACAGACCGGAAATTTTATTATGCGAAATACGGAAATGCTCATTGTCCGCATCTTCGTGCTAAGAAAAAGAAGATCCACCTTTTTTTAAACGGATAAGACTTGATCCCCGGGAACTTCGGGAAAAGGATTTCTCGCGTGATCGATAACAAAGCCGATTTACGGAAGGTATTTGAAAAGCCGGTTGGCTTCGGACTTTTTGTCGTATCCTTTTTTCTGGTATTATCGACGATCAATACGGATCCGGAGTTAGGAAACGTATTTTATAGTTCCGATTCCTTGTTCTTTTCCAATCTTTATTCGGAGTTCATCGTTAATAGAAATGAAGGAAACGGGACGAATATTTTTCGGGATTGGACTTGGACCCCTTCTCCTTATTTTTTCCCCGACCTAATCGGCTATTTCCTAATACGATTCCTTGTCTCTTGGATCGGCTTCTCGCCTGTAGAGTTTGCCCAGATCGGTTATGCGGCATTTCAATGGAGTCTTTTTGTTTTCGGCTCCCGTTTTCTTTTATTCGCCGTCGATGAAAAAAAGGAAAGATCGGTTTCGGTTTCGGTTCTTGTTCTAGGTTTTACCCTGGGCACCATTCTCCTCCTTTTCCGGCAAAATTTATATTTGTTCCTGCCGGGTTTTCATGGAGGGTTATGGGCGCTTCTTCCCTGGTCTTGGGGATTTTATTTTAAATACCGTGGAAACCGGAGCCGGGTCGATTTTCTCTCGGGGGCCGTTCTATCTTTTTTATGCGGTATTTCGGATCCGCTGTATTTACCGACGTATCTTATTCCCGTAGTCGCGGAGACGGTTTTTCGGAAGCGACCGATCGGTTCCGAGCCGTTCCTTTTCAAATTAAAAAACTTCTTTCAGAATTTTTTCCCGAGCCTGATCGGGATATTCGGATCCATATTTGCATATCGTTTATTAGCCAGGAATAAAACGATTTTCTTTCCCTTTCATTATTTTTCCGATTCCGTTAACCTTGATGCGATTCTGAGGAATCCGCTCGAACTGATTCGCCGAATATCCGAAACCACTTTGCGACTCATTTACGACGAAGGAATCTTTTTTGCTATTCTAATTACGGGATTCGTATATTCTATATTTCGAATTCTTTATAGATTGAGAAGGGGGGAGGTCGAAGCTCCGGACCCGATTCGGGTTTTGTCGTTGGTTTCCGGCTTAGCTGTTCCGGTCTGTATAATCGTAATCGGATTACTCCAGGGAGTCTTAAAGTCGGGAGAGCCGGTTGACAGGTACTTCGGAGGGATTGTCGGTGCGGCCTTCTATATTTCGGTAAGCGTCTTTTTGCATCTGGGAAAAATCCGGAATCGGATTCTTCTAAGTGTAGCCTTCGTCCTATTCTGTTTTTGCATTCTTTTCGCCTCTCAACGAGGCATTGCGACTCGATACTATCCTGCTTGGATAAAATGCTTGGACCGAACGGCGGAAGAGTGGAATTTGAAACGAGGCATTGCCGGATTTTGGAGGGCCTCGCCGATTCGAAACTTTAGTAGAATGTCTTTAATTGCGGATCCGTTCGAAGCGGACTTAAGCGTTACGGTTTGGCAAAATTCATTTCGCTGGTATGATCCCGGGGAACCTTATTCGTTTGCGATTCTGGATCCGATAAAAACGGATTCCGTTGAAAAATATTTCGGTAAACCCAGGCGGGTCGTTCCATGTTCCGGAATATCGATTTTTATAATGGGTGAAGAAGGAAGAATTTCATCCCGCAAATTTTTAGAGGAGAAACAATCGCAGATTTTGCTGTGGAAACGACTTACGGGAAGATTAAAATAGGAAGAGATCCCCAAGTCATTTTTCAGAGAAAAAGAACCGGAATTACGGTCTGCGAGGAGGAAAATTGGAGCGTATCGGGATCGAACCGATGACCTTCTGAATGCAAATCAGATGCTCTCCCAGCTGAGCTAACGCCCCTTGCATGACCCTGGGCCTGATGTGACTTGAACACATGACCCCACGCTTATCAAGCGTGTGCTCTAACCAACTGAGCTACAGGCCCGGTAAGAGACATGATTTTGTTTTGAGATCGGATGGCAAGGGATTTTTGGATTTGGGACGGTGTTTTTTAAGATATCCGAGGGGGCGATACGTTTTTGGCATTCCCTAATATATTATTCAAGAAATGAGAATTTCGAATCAGGAAATGATAGATCGCAAACGTAAGAAAGTACGTCGATAACAGATGCAGCGGGAACTTGATCCAAATGGACCAGGGTTTTTGTACTATGACAAAACCGATTCCGAGAGCGACGGGGTGATGTACCAGATAGACGGGGAGACTGGAATCTCTCAGGTATTCCGAGAAACTATTTTTACCGGAAAAGAAAAACTGAAAAACGCGAATAAAAAAGGAAACCCAAAGCCACCCGCCTAGGCATTTCAAAAAAATGTGAAGAATTCTTCTCCAGTCTCCTGTGTAACCGAAATAGGACCAAAACGGATCGATTCCCTTGATCCAATAAAATCCTTTGAAAACAAGTAACGCCAAGATGCCGAGCAGAAATATTTCCTTTCCTTTTGTCTCTCCCGTTAATATTGTTTTTTCCTTATATAGAAAAAAGCTGCCGGCGGCGAAGAAGCTGATATCATAAACGAATTGGACGGGTTCGATCGTAAAGTACGAGCTGTCCTTTAGGAAAAAGTAATTTACCGAGCACGTCCAAAAGGCGCTCCAAAGTCCTAGAATCAGCAGGACCTCCCATCTTTTCGGGGAGAACGGTTCGATCTCGGCGTCTCCGTATCGACTATAAGGAAAAAGATATTGTCCGATCTTGGATAAAATCGGACGGATAGCTACGTAAAGAAACGTGTACAAAACCAAGTATTGCAGGAACCATAGATGCGAAGGTCGGGGGCTCTTGAGCAGGAATTCGTTCCATAGAAAGACGAAATAATTTTCCTGATAACCGTCGATGAGAGCGGCGATATAATATTGCATAGGTGCAAAAAGTATAATGCCGCTTATCAACGGGATAATGATCCTGAATCCTCTTAGTCGAATGAAATCGACAAGCCCTTTGGAGCGAAACGTTCTTTCGCTGAAATAACCCGATAAAAAAAAGAACAGAGGCATTCGAAAGAGGTGGACCCATTCGCCGAAGACGTCGAATACCCAAGTGCGGTCCGCGTTTCGTAAAGGATATTTGATTTCTGCCGCATAAACTATCGCAACGTGAAAGGCCAGCCCTAAAAGAAGCGCAAAAGATCTGAGATTGTCTAAATAATCTAACCTCGTCGCACTGCGAGGTCTGGGTGAGGAAACGAGCAAGGATTACAGGTCCACCGTATACTTAAATAAAGCCTCTCGAATGTATAAAAGGCTTGGATCGTTTTTAGGTTGTTCCACCAACTTGTCCCGCACCAACAGGTTTATCGACGAAACTAAATCTTGGTGCTCCAATCCTACTCTAAGGATGGCCCACTTGATAAATGCCGATAGATGTATTTTATAGAGGCCGCCCTCCTGTTCGCCTCTCGTCTGACTAAAGGCGATCAAGGCCGAAGTAACTAGATTCTTACGATCCGCCTTAAGAAGACTCGTAATCGTCTGATTCGTTTCTCTTAGGCGGGACGAGAGCATCTTGACCATCTTGAGAGAGAAGGAAGGATTGGTCTGAACCATATTATAAAAAACAGGTTCAGTAATCGCAAAAAGCAGGACATCGGTTTTTGCGATGGCACGAGCGCTGCGCGGCTTCTTATCCACCAAAGCCATTTCCCCGAACATATCCCCTTCTTTCAGTTCGATCAAAAGCTTAAAGGCTTCTTTGATTTTTTTATGAATGCCGACCTTCCCGGAAAGGATAAGATACATTTGATCTGCAGGTTCGTTCTCATCGAAGATAATCGAGGATTCCGTAAATCGGACTCCGTGCTTTTGGACCATTTCTTCCGAAATTTTCATCTTTTAGAAACGCAAACCTTCTAAATTAATTCTGTAAGGTATCCATAATTGGTTGGGAGCCGCAATCAATAATTGTAAAGGCTCTGTATAGAACCGGAAATTTCCGTTGACTGAACTCCCTTCCAAGTTAGCTTCTTCAACGTTTTCCCTAAGGAGGGAATCGTGAATACGAAAAAAATCCTCCTCCTCATCGCGGCCATTTTCATGATTCTTGCGGTGGGGATTCTCCTAAAAGCCTCACCTATCGAACCGATCGCATATGATCCCCCTCCGGCCCCCGGAATGATCGGCTTGTTTGCAGAAAATCAACTTTTGAAGTCCGCGGAATTGATCGCATTAGGCAAGATTCACGGCCCGGAAGATATCGAGGCCGACGCGGACGGGAACGTTTACTCCGCCAGCGAGGACGGAAAAGTTTATTTCATTTCTAAAGACGGGGAAATGAAAGCGCATGCATCGACCGGAGGAAGACCTTTGGGGATGAAACTAATTTCCGACGGAACATTGTACGTGGCCGACGCGGTTAAAGGGCTCTTACGGATCAATCCTAACGGTAGAGTCGAAGTTCTTTCGACCGAAGCCGAAGGAATTCCCTTTAAATTTACGGACGATCTGGATGTCGCAAAGGACGGAACCGTTTACTTTTCCGACGCAAGTTATAAATACGGTGCTCCGGAGTATTTATACGATTTGATGGAGGGAGTTCCCCACGGTCGCCTTTTGAAATACGATCCAAAAACCAAGAAGACGACGGTTTTATTGAAGGATATTTTCTTCGCAAACGGCGTGGCTCTTTCCGAGAACGAAGACTTTGTAGTGTTAAACGAAACATATAAATATAGAATACACCGCTATTGGTTGAAAGGACCCAAAGCCGGAACCAGCGAGATATGGATAGAGAATCTCCCGGGATTCCCGGATAATATATCTTCCGACGGCAAAGGAACTTTTTATCTGGCTCTATTTACGGTCAGGAACCCGATGATGGATAATTTACTTCATCCTCGTCCCTGGGCGAAAGTCGTGGTCGCGAAATTGCCGAAATTTCTATGGCCTAAACCTAAACCCTACGGATTCGCAGTTCTGTTAAACGAAGATGGTCGCGTCTTGGCGAGTTTTCAGGAACCGAGCGGAAATCACCTGAAGGAAATCACTTCGGTGAAAAGGAAGGGAGACTATCTATATCTCGGCAGCCTTCATAACGATAGAATCGGAAAATTCGAACTCCCACAGGAGTTTCGGTAAATATAATTAAGGAAAATTGAACCTATCATGGATTTAACAATCTCTCAGAATGTCGAAGAAATAAGGCAAAAGGCCAGAGCTTTTGTGGAAGAGGTGGCGATTCCTGCGGAAGATCATTATGACTACGATCACGGAAGAATGCCCGAAGCACTCGTACAAAAATTGCGGGAGGAGGCGAAGAAGCGGGGATTATGGACGGCTCATTTGCCCAAGTCCGAAGGCGGTTTGGGGCTGGATATGGTCGGGACCGCTCTGGTTTTCAGCGAACTAGGCCGTTCTCCGATCGCACCTTATTTATGTAATTGTGATGCTCCTGATGAGGGAAATATGCACCTTCTACATTTAGCCGCTAATGAAGAACAAAAGAAAAAATATTATTATCCCCTCGTAGAGGGAAAAATCCGCTCGGGCTTCGCTATGACCGAACCTCCTCCGGGTGCCGGTTCCGATCCCATGACTCTCACCACGAATGCGGTTAAGGAAGGAGATCATTATATTCTGAACGGCCATAAATGGTACTGCACCGGCGCAAACGGGGCCGCCTTCCTGATCGTAATGGCAAAAGTAAACGATAGCTTTCGCAGAACTTCGATGTTTCTGGTTCCTACGGATGCTCCAGGCTACACTATGGTGCAGGAAATAGGCGTTCTCGGATCCCATGGTCCGGGCGGACATTGCGAACTCAAGTTCGAAAACGTAAAAGTGCCTGAATCGCAGGTACTCGGAAAAATTGCGGAAGGATTTCGTCTTTCGCAGGAAAGACTCGGCCCCGCTCGCCTAACGCACTGTATGCGGTGGATCGGATTGTCGAGAAGGTCTTTAGAGATCGCGCGAAACTATGCGATTAAGCGGGAATTATTCGGAGGAAAACTTTCCGAGCAACAGGGAATTCAATGGATGTTTGCCGAGGCTGCATTGGAAATAGAATCCGGGTTCTTATTAACTCTTAAAGCTGCGGATATTCTGCGAAAAGGAGGCGATGCAAGGCAGGCTATCTCGTTCGCAAAATGGCAGGTGAGTGAAACGTTGAATAAATGCGTGGATCGGGCCATTCAAATATGCGGTTCTCACGGATTCAGCCGTTATTTGAAGTTGGAACTTTTTTATCGCGATGCGAGAGCGGCCAGAATCGCCGACGGGCCGACGGAAACTCATAAGATGGTTATCGGGCGAAATTTAATGTCCGGAAAGGAAAGCTTTTAACAGTGAAGGATGCCGAATTAAAAGAAAGATTGGAAGCGTATTTAGGTAATAGATTAAAAGGAAAAGTAGAAATCTCTAATATGATTTCACTTTCCGGCGGAGCGTGCCAGGAGAATTTCTCCGCAGACATTACCGTTGCGGACGGATCCGATAAGGGGCTTTACCAGACGGTTTATCGAACCGATAAGGGAGCCGCTCTTCTTGCCTCCCTTTCGAGAATCGATGAATTTAAAGTATGCAGAATGGCCTTCGAGGCCGGCGTCAAAACTCCCGAGCCGTTTTGGTTGGAGGCGGATTCGAGTATCACCGGAAATCCTTTTTACTTTATGAAACGGATTTCCGGCAAGGCCACCGGCCGATTTATCGTTAAGGATCCGAGCTTAAACAAAACTAGAAAACAACTTACCCAGGAATTGGCCGAGAACTTGGCGAAGATACATTCGGTTACCCCGGAACAATGTAAGGACGCGACTCTAAAAGCAGTGCTAGCATCAGGACAGGATCTGAGCGATAAAACGGTGGCAAAGAGTTCGATTAAAAATCTTCGATCGCAGTTGGAAGGAATGAGTGAACCGTATCCTGCTATGGAAATGATTTTGAACTGGCTGGAAAAGAATCCGCTTCCTAGCGATAAGATCGTTCTGATTCACGGAGATTTTAGGACCGGAAATTTCATGGTAACTCCGGAAGGTTTGCAAGGCATCGTGGATTGGGAATTCGCTCACTGGGGCGATCGACACGAAGATCTAACTTGGCTTTGTATGCGCGATTGGCGCTTCGGCAAATTGAATAAGGAAGCGGGCGGTTTTGCGGACAGACAGGGATTTTACGAGGCGTATGAGAAAGCGGCGGGTGTTGTATTGGATCCGAAGAAGGTAACGTACTGGGAAGTGATGGGAAATCTGCGCTGGGCGATCGGATGTATCGGGCAGTCAGAGCGTCACTTATCAGGCAAGGATAAAGGAATAGAACTTGCGGCTATCGGCAGAAGGGCCTGCGAGATGGAATACGAGGCCATGCGCCTTATCGAGGAATCCCTATCTTAGGAAATTTTATGCAAGATAAACCTACTAGTACGGAATTATTGGAAGCGATCCAGGATTTTTTAATGAAAGAGGTTCTTCCCGAATTTCGCGAGAACGACTTACTCTCATACAAAACATTGGTCAGCTGGAATATGTTAGGCGTGATCTCACGGGAAATTCGTTCCGGGGAAGAGTTACTCGATAAGGAACTCTCTCGGTTGGCTAAGCTGCTGAAAAAGGACGGAAAACTTCCGTCTACGCTGAACGAAAAAAAGAAGCTCGCCTCCGGCTGGAATTTAGAATTGCGGGACTTGATTCGAAAAGAAAAGAAAACGATCGACGATCGTCTTTATTGGGAGCACGTGAAGGAATCCGTGCGGGAAAAGGTGGAAGTAACCAATCCTCGTTTTACTACGGAAGCATAACAGGAAATGTCGATAGTCTATCTCGTACGCCATGGCCAGGCAAATTCTCAAGGAGAAGATTACGATTTACTAACCCCTCACGGAAAACAGCAGTCGTTTCAACTGGGAAAGTTTATGGCGGAAAACGGAGATATTCCAGACCGAATCGTCACCGGGACTATGCGTCGTCATCAGGAAACCGCCGCTTCGTTTTTGGAAGGAGTATCTTCGGTTATAGGCCGGAACTCGCATTTCATGCAGGACTTACTTCAGCAGGGAGATGCGGGTTGGAATGAGTTCAGTCCTGCACTCTGGAGTTCTTACGCAAAAATACTCTCGTCGCGGGACGGAGATTTTGCGCGATCATTAACCCAATTTTCAAAGGTCCGATTGAGGGGAGGAATTCGTTCCGCCGCTTTATTTTTTAGGTTAACGGAAGAGATTCTAAGAACCTGGAGGGACGGGAAAGAAACTCCGTCTGGTATCGAATCGTACAGCGCTTTCGAATCCAGGGTGCTTCAATCTTGCGATACTTGTTTTTCTCCTTCGAATAAGGAAAGGGTTTTTATTTTCACCTCCGGTACGCCGATTTCACTCGCATTAAAGCGACTTTTAAGGCAGGAGGAGGACGGGTTCGCTTGGATGCCCTGGATTTGGAATACTTCAGTCAGTACGTTTCGGTGGGTTCGAAGTCGGTATCTACCCGTTTCGATTAACAACGTGCCTCATTTGCCCGAAAAGAATCATCGAACTCTTTTTTAGAAACTGCTAGTATAGGAGATTTCGTCGTTTGAAGAAATGATCGGAATTTCGGAACGATCCTATATTTTACGTTTATTGAATATTTAAGCCCGTTTTAGGGGAGGGATATCTTAGGAAGCGCGTACGTTCATTAATCTTTTATACTGTTGACTCAATACGTCCAAGTTTTTCTCTAATCTTTTTCTTTCTACTTCTTTGTCCGCCTGATTCTCGAATTCCAATCCCAGATACAAATACCCTTTTTCGTCCTTATTCCACCAACGAATCGTAGCGGTGACCGGAAGCGGTTTTTGGCGTTTGAAAAGGATATCCAATTCGAGCTTTTGTCTTTTGGGCAAAGTTTCGATCAATTTCTTTTCCTGAATTCTGAGGCACATACCTGTGCGTGAAATATCCATGATTTTGTACGAAGCCGTGGTTCGAAACGTATTCCAGCTTCTTATAATATCCACGATTTCTTCCGCAATGGATCTTAGCTCCTGCAAATCATTGATATCGATTTTACGATCGGAATTTTTAATCCAAACGGCTCCCAAGGGAACGGGCTCATTACGATGATCTTTATAGATTATCGGAAGAATTAATTCGGATTTAATGCCGTCGTCCTTGTATTTCTGCATGATCACCTGAAGATGATTGTTCACTTCTCCTTCGAAATTCAGTAGAGACGGATCCTTGTATCGAAAACTTTCGATCTCAGCAGTGTCTTGGACGAAAAGGGCCTTCATCGTTTTTCTGACGATTTCTAATTTTGCATCCTGATGCGGTTTGAAGACTTCGACTTTTACGTGTTCGAATCGACCGTTTTGTAACCGTTCCTGGTATTTCGCGAAGATATCGTTGACTATATTCGGAATTTTAAACTGCTTGGTATCCTCGAATGATTTGTACGTAAGAATATTGCTGGCAAATCCGACCTCGATCGGTACAGGTATTCTCTCTTCTCTTCTGGCCGTAGTCGCGATACCCAAGCCTATCAGCTTGAATAAGTAATTATACTCGCTCGCCTCTCCTTCGTATACGCAATCCAATTGAACGTATTTCGAGAATGCCTTGAAAAAGGATAAAGGGTTTCCTTTTGTTAGGTTAATACCCGTGGGAATGTTAACGAGAATTTTATCCTCATTCTCGAAGCAAGCCGTAATTACCGCTTCGAAAAAGAAGGGCGCTCTCTTAATGTACAGATTTTGATTTAAAAGATAGGTATTGATTGCTTGGAATCTTTGCTCGCGATCCGGGAGAAAATTTAAATCTCGATGATCAATCTGTTGGTGGTCCATTTTCTATAACTTTAGTGATAAATTTAAAGAGTGATTCGCTTCGATTTTTTACTTAAGCTAGATAGACGAGATACAGTATCGAATTCAGACATTCGGGAGTTTGATATTAAGCAATCGTCGTTCTTCTTTTTAATAAAAATGAAAGAACTGTCGGAAAAGCGGATTTTCTTCTCGGGAATCGAACGCGAATACGCTTATAGTTTCGATCCGCTGAATTCTAAAATTTTGGATTGCACTTTAGGGTCGTTTAATAATTCGGAATGACCTAGTTCGGATTCGAAGAGCTCGTACGGAAACCCGTCGGGAGGTAACGCACTTTCCGCCGTAACTCTACCGTCTCCGTTTACCCTTTTGGAAGCGCGAAAATCCCAATTCCATCCTCGCGCGTCTTTGGAGCCGGATAAAACCCGCAATGTAGGACGATTCGCGGCCCTAATTACGAGAGCCGGAGGATACTTTGTTCCTTTTTTAGGAGACAAGGAATCCCGAAACGACTTCGCCTTATCCAAACGGGTTTGAAACTCGGTTACGCTAGGCGTAGGATTACAGGATGCGGTTTTACTAAAAGCTCCCAGCTCATGTTCTTTCCAAAACGAGGCTTCGAAGAAGCGGGTCGGAAGAAATTCTCCATTCTTATTTTGTAAAACGTCCTTAGTATCGAATGAGGATTCGCGCGGAAAGAAAGTGTACACACTGATAAACGAAGACGCGACACAGGGTCCCATAATTTTTCCGTTTAGTCCGGTAGATTGATCTAACGTTAAATCTTCCATAAATCCGATTCCGGAGCGAAAGGGGGCACCTACGAATACTGCCTTGGCGATCAAATTAGGGCGTCGGTTTAAAACGCTTAGAGTGAGGGTGCCTCCGTTACTATGTCCGATAACAACGGGAGATTTACCGTCATTGCTTTTCTTAATTCGGGTTAGAAAGAGCTCGAGTTGGGTGGATGTATCTCCGTTGTCTTTTCTCCAATCATAAGGGAAAACATAGGGAATCCAACGCTTTTCGGAGATCATTCGATCCAGCCAGGGCGCGTAAACTTTTACATCCAACAAGACCGGTATTGCCGTAACGGAACGTAAGACGTCGCCCGGTTGAATTTCATCGCTTTCGCGCAGCATAAGATCGGGCGAAGAGAGCGCTAGAGCCTGTGCGGGACTTAACCAAACTTTTCCTTTCGAAGAAATTAATTCCGAGCCTTTATATCCGGGGACGAAAACGATCGGAGTCGAATCCGGTAAAATAAGCTCGGTAGGTTTCAGGAGTCTAGGACCGTGATTTTTTTCTCCTCCTGAACAGGTTAATAGTGGAAAAGAGAATAAAAGTAGGGACAATAAAACGCGATTCGCATTTGCCATGAGGGTTAGACTCTCATTAAGACAAAAGATTGTCGAATCGATTTTTAAGAAGATTATTATCGCCGTTCCCGATCTTCGAAAACGGGAAAAATAAGCTGGATACGGACCGAGCGAATGATAGAGTAAGTTACAAGTTCTCCAGGACTCATATCGGACTATTTACGTGGACCGGGAATTAAAGATATTTTACCGCGCAATTTTTGAACAGTCGCCGACAGGTTTTGTTATCTTGAATCGCGAAGGTAAAATCGTGGATGTGAACGATGCAACTCTTCAAATTCTCAAAGCGTCAAGGACGGATTTAATAGGCGTTTCTTTCTTAGGTTTAAAAGATAAGAATATGATCGCCATCCTGGAGAAATCGCTTTCCGGGGAAACGCAACAATACGAAGGCCCGTATTTCACTTCCGTTTCCAAAATGACCATCCAGATCGCATTAAGAGCCGCTCCGATCTTCGACGATTTCGATCACATAAACGGAGTGGTCTTAACTTTCGAAGATATTACAAAAAGAAAAAATACCGAAAAGAAACTCGCTAGAAATCTATCTAAAAGGATAGAGATGCAGAGAGCTCTTAGGGAAAAAGAGCTGAAATTCAGGGCATTATTCGAGGCCGCGGGGGATGCAATTTTTCTAATGGATGAAAGATTCTTTCTGGAATGTAATCGAAAGACGGAAGAAATTTTCGGATGTAAAAAAGAGGATATTATCGGACATTCTCCCGTCGACTTTTCTCCGGAATTTCAACCTGACGGAACCCTTTCCTTGGAAAAGGCGGCTTACAAGATCAGTTTAGCGTTCGGCGGCAAGCCCCAGACTTTCGAATGGCTTCATTGTAAGAAGGATCGAACGAATTTCGATGCAGAAGTGACTCTTAACTCCGTGACAGTGGGCGGTAAGCATTTATTGCAAGCCATCGTGAGGGATATATCGGAGAGGAAGAAGTCCGAAGAGCAAATTCGGGCGCTTAACGAAGAATTGGAAGTGAAGGTTTTACTCAGAACCGAGCAACTGAACGCAAGCAATCATTATCTCGAACGAACGAATATAAACTTACGATCCGCGCTTTCGGAATTAAAATCGACTCAGGCGCAATTGGTCCAGTCGGAAAAAATGGCGGTCCTAGGGCAATTGATCGCGGGCATCGCTCATGAAATAAATACGCCGTTAGGAGCGATCATATCCTCCAACGAAGGTATTCAAAGCGTTTTTCGGGAGGGATGGGAATCGTTTCTTGCGGAATATTCCCGATTCGACGAAATCGAAAAAAAACTTTGGAGAAATTTATTTTCAAAGGGAAGTATACTTCCCGAATTTTACGACTCCATCGAGGAAAGAAGAAAGCGTAAAGCGATCCGTGATCGGTTAAAAGCCTCGGGGTTTTCCAAAACCGATTCGTTATCCGATAATCTAGCGGAACTCGGTATTCATCTGGAAGACTTGCCGGAACTCGTTAAGGACGTTTCTAAGGAGCGGTTTCATTTCGTAGTGGAAAATGCGGTGCATTTGTCCGGTATTTTCCGGCAAAGTAACGTTATTCGAGAGGCTGCGCACAAGGCTTCGCAGGTAATCCGTGCGCTGAAAACTTACGTATATCAGGATCATGCGGGTGTCTCGGAAGTTAACGTTCCGGAGCAGCTCGATCTAGTTCTTACACTATATTATAATAAACTAAAAAATGGGGTGGAGATCGTCCGAAGATTTTCGGAACCTTCTTTGGCTTACGGGCAAGCCGATCAACTGACGCAGGTATGGGCTAACCTGATCAATAATGCCTTCCAAGCGATTTCTTATAAGGGTCGGTTGGAACTCGAAACTCAAAAAGAAGGAAATTATTTGAACGTTTTAATTACCGACAACGGTCCCGGCATTCCGCCGGAAATACGCGATAAAATTTTCGAACCTTTCTTTACCACTAAGGCAAAGGGAGAGGGGAGCGGTCTCGGACTCGATATCTGTAGGAAGATTGTTGAAAGCCATAAAGGTAGGATAGAAGTGGAATCGACGGTCGGTAGAACTACGTTTAAGGTAATCTTACCGTCCCGCCCTAAATGATGAATTTTTATAGACGCTTTCTCGAATACAGGTACGCTATTGTGCGATTAAGAGGTTGATTCTTTGAAGACTATCATTGTAAGAGTGCTGTTGTTCGGCTTTTTGGTTTGGTTGATTCCGTTCGTTACGGCTTTCGGGTTTTACAGTCCTGACGGCAAGCTTCAGGCGGACATTTTCCTGTTTAAGACGGTGATGATTTTAGTCGGAAACGCGACGGGTTGCTATTTCTTATTTTTACTTTCGAAACGCGTCGCTCTTCCCGCATTCGGAACCTTCGTGATCATCGGAGTCATTTGGTTATTGGAAAATTTAGGATTGGACATGCTGATTCTTATTCCGATGTCTAAAATGAATTTAGGCGATTATTTTATTCAAATCGGACTTCGGTATTTCGTAATTCTCTTTGTTTCCGCTACGGTCGGGGCTGCGATCGACTCTTCTAAACGATAAAATTCGAATTCGCTTATTTGATGAATAAGCGAAGCGAAATTCGGTATGGTCCGGGAATGTCGCTTACTCTGCGGTATTCGACTATCCGACGTGTAGTCGTTTTTTGCATAAACGAATATCACGCGGATCTCGATCGTAGCGAAGGGCCTATCGAATTTATTTTTTGACCGGAATATCCTTGCCTTTGACAAAGCCCGGGCGTGCGCCTAATTTCTCCAACCAGTCCTTTATTTTAGGAAACTCATCGATGGAAATCTCGGCCCAAGAGTGCCCCGCAACCCAGGGCCAGGTCGCGATGTCTGCGATCGATATTTCCGTCCCGGCCAGAAATTCCGACTCGTGCAAACGGCGCTCCAACACCGCATATAGCCGCTTTGTCTCATTTTGGTATCTTTGGATCGCAAACGGAATTTTTTCCGGTGCCGATCTTAGAAAGAAATTGGCCTGACCTTGCATGGGACCGATGCCTCCCATCTGAAACATCAACCATTGTATAGCCACCGACCTTTCTTTCGGATCCTTGGACAGGAACTTCCCCGTCTTTTCGGCAAGATAAATAAGTATCGCTCCGGATTCGAAAACTACAAAATCACCGTTATCACGATCGACAATCGTAGGAATTCTTCCGTTTGGATTCATTTTTAAATACCATTCTTCCTTTTGCTCCAATTGGTTCAGGTCGATGGGATGAATCTCGTATGGAAGTCCTATTTCTTCCAGCATTATGGAAACTTTTCGTCCATTCGGCGTGGAAGCCGTATATAGATCGATCAATGGCATTCTCCTTTATATTGCATTAGACTCGATTCGGAGTCGGTCAATCGGTAAAAGGCGACTCCTCCTTCACTCGTTTCGGACCCGCGTTTTCAAACTAGATACCTATCAGAACCGAATAAACTATGTGTCCGGAGAGCGCAAGCATCACGGCGATTCCTAGATCGTAAGCCAGATGTCGTCAAGGTTGTCTTTGCTTTAGGTACGCGATTGAATGCGCAATTCTGGAAAAAACGAAGAGAGATGCGTAGATGGCGCTGCCTTTTTTTGATTCTTTTAACGAAAACAATTAAACGTTTTCGGACAGTTGTCCTTGTTGCTTTGCCTTTTCTTTCCGTAACCGTTTTCGGATTTCCTTACCTCGCTTCTGATTTTCCTCTAAAACTTTCGCTATAGTTTCAACGGGAAACACCGTGCCTTGGAACATTCTGGCGAAGACTTTCTCGGGCATATCATACCAACGAGCTTTGGAAGAAAGTAGAAGTTCGCCGGTTTTCTTAAGATGTACCGTTCCTTTCGTGTATAGCCTTCTTCTACGAACCATCGTAACCCAACAGCGGACTTCTATCTCCGCGCCTAACGGACAGGCTTTAAGATATCGCATGTACAATTGATCGGTCATTACGAAATGACCTAGATGAAAGCAAAGAACTCCTTGCGCTTCGTCCATTAGCGTCGCGAGTGCGCCTCCGTGCGTATAACCCGGCGCGCCTTCGAATCCTTTTTCCATAACGAAACTGAATCGGACTTCGCCGGTCGATTCGTGGAAAGGAAAACTCGCATGCAAACCTTTCGGGTTTTCGGGACCGCAACCGAAACAGTTTTTATGATGCCAATCTTGGCCGTTTTGACTGGCTTTGATTTGTCGATAGAGTTGGTCTTCTAACATGAAAGGGGCTCCGTTTTGCGGAAAGCGCGGATTGATACCATGGAAAAACGAGTCCGAACATGGACAAGGAGTAAATCGCTTCCGTTTAAATCATGCAACCTAACGAACAGTGATAAGTCTTATTAAAACGTCGGATCGAAAATATCGCCGGAACGGTTTCGACGCCAAACGATTTGCATGTTCTTCCTCGTTGCGAATGATAATCCCTTGACCTAGCGCTTTGCTCTTCTATTCTACGTAGCGTCCTACTTGGAGTTTGAAATGAAAGCCGCAGTCTTAGAATCCGGAAAAAGATCCTTAGAAATCAAGGAAGTTTCAGTTCCGCCGATGGAACCTACGCTCGTCAAAGTGAAAATCAGAGCTTGCGGGATCTGCGGTTCGGATATACATTTGGTCCTACATGGAACGTTAAAGTGCAGTCACTATCCCCAAATTCCGGGACATGAAGCCTCCGGTGTCGTGGAAGAAGTCGGAGAGAGCGTTACTAAATTCAAAAAAGGTGATAGAGTTGTGATCGCCGCCGGTACGAGTTGCGGACAATGCGCTCATTGTCTGAACGGTCGCGAGAATCTCTGCAGGAATCTAGGCGTTTTCGGTTTCGATCGGGCCGGAAGCTTTGCGGAATACAACGTCGTGGAAGAAAGATATCTTTATCATTTGCCCGATGCGATTCCGTTCGAGCAAGGAGCGATTCTTGCCGACGCGGTCTCCACTCCGTACAATGCCATAAAGTTTCGCGGTCAGATCAAGGACGGAGATACCGTTGCCATTTTCGGTTGCGGGGGATTGGGAATTCACGCAGTAGCGATCGCTCGCGCTCTTACCGGCGGAAATGTGATCGCGCTGGATGTGGATCAAGGTGCGCTTAACAATGCTCTTGCTTACGGGGCAAACGAGGCGATAAATCTACGCGAAGTCAAAAATGCGGGTAAGACCTTAAAGGAAATCACTAAAGGTGTGGATCTATTGGCCGATTTTTCGGGGAGATATTCGAATATCCAAGAATCTCTTCGGGCGATGAATTCGGGTGGACGAATGGTCTTAGTCGGAATCGGAAGAGATCCCTTAACTTTCGCGATTCCATTTTCCATCATCGAAAAACAAATCACGATCGCAGGTTCGTACGGATCGGATCGCAGAGCGATTCCCGAACTGATCGATTTGTATACGCAAGGCAAACTAAATTTGACCAAGTCCATCACCGATGTTCGCAAGTTGGACGATATCAACGAAGGACTCCGCGATTTGGAAGATCGCAAAGGAAATCCGATACGCTTTATCATTTCCCCATGAATCTGCTTTTTTCCCGGGAGAGTTTTTTCGACTTATTTTGAAGAATTGTGTTTTCCCGGAAACGCATCGATAGGAATCGTTACGTATTCAGAACGGAAAACAGGATGAGAATCTTCCTAGAATTTAAGAATTACCTTTTAACCCTCCGGACCTTTTGGTTTTTTTGGGGAATTAGGGTGGTTCTTTCCATCTACATAAGTTACACTTCGTTTATCATTTTTAGTTCTCTTTTAAACGGCGAAGGAGTCGATCGCTCGAATTTCCTATTTTCATTGGCTCAAACCGTTCAATTATTCGTTTTAATCGGGACTTTTTTTTTGATTCGAAGGGATATGGATTCGGAAAATCCCGTTACTAAGAAAGAGTTCTTTCTGTTTCTCCTTCGCGTATTGGGTCTCATACTTGCACTCGTCTTATGCTTCGTTATTTTTTCCTTCGTACTTTCCCTATTCGGTATCGGTGCGTCTAAGGATGCTCCTGACGAGCCGGCGGGAAAAAGCTCGACGATTCAATCGATTCGGGCTTTTTCGATCATGGTCGTCGCGATTCCGATTATTACGTTTTTATTTTCCGTGCAGGTCGGCTCTTTAAAAGTTTTTCCTGGCTGGAGGAACTTACGCAGCGTGATTAAGGATCGTGAATTCCTGCTCAGTTGGTTACTTACGTTGATAGTCAGCTTGGGGTCGTACGTTTTATCCTTCGCTCTTGCGGGAATTCCGGATGTCTCGGAGTTGGAAACGGTTTATAAACATAGCCGGACAGCCGTCATCGTCTACTCAATCCCGGCGCTATTCTACGAATTCCTTTACGCTCTCCCCGTATTCGCTTATCTTCGAAGCATGAATCGAAAGCGGGCGGAATCGAAACCATGATCGAGGCTTTTGCATAAATGCTTAAACAATATTTTCAGTATATTACGAACCTTCGAAAAGTAAGAAACATCATAACCATTCGATCGTTATTATTAATTTCATCCATGTATATTCAGCCGATGCTGCAAGGTGGGAACGCCCTGGCGGCATTAGCTCTTGCGGCGATTTTCGTCGGACTAATCGGAACCTACGCGGCAAACGGATATGAAATTCGTGCGAACATGGAGTCGAATAGGCCGATAACGTTAGGAAGCTATCTGAAGTTTTTTTTCCTGATGCTCGTGTTTAGCGCGGTTGTCGTCCTGATCGTCGATTTTGCGGCAAGTCCGTTCGTCGGTCCGCAATTAAAACCGTACTTGGAGAGTTATATTAAGGATCCTAAAACTCCGTTGCCTCCCGAATTGGAAAGGTTATACATTCTGCTTCCGTTCGCGATAGGCTTGATTTTGTTCACTCTAGTTCCGGTGCTGATCGCAAAAATAAGCGTTGTTCAGGGAATTTTATTCTTCGGAAAATATTTGCGTAGAGCTGATTATATCCAAATTGCTTGGACATCCTACTTGGTATTTTTCGTACCTTTCTTCGTACTGTACATTCTATCCTCTTTTCCGAATTTCCTATCATCCTTCTTCGGGTTGCTTTTGGTCCTTATCGTTATCTTTCTCTCCCTAACCTGGGACCTTATATTACATTTTCCGGTTTTTTATATCGTAAGAAAAATCGAAGCCTCCGCAGATACAGATCATGCTCCGGACGGTCCGTCGGAATCCGAATAAGCGGAATTTAGGCTTTTAGGAAACTCATCGTTTCCTTTAAATTTTTTGCTATATTCAATAAACTTGAAGCATTGCCGGCAATTTCCTCGGAATTTGCCGCGCTGCTTTGGATCGTGATCGAAATGTTCGAAACCGCATTTGCCGTCTCGACGATCGCTATCTTTTGCTCTTTCACGGAAATTCGTATCTCGGCGGATTTGGAATCGACTCGATCCACCCCGTCGCGGATAGTCTCCTTCTTTTCCTGCTGGGATTTCATTATCCCGACGATATTGTCCGATGATTCTTTCACGAATTTCAACCCTTCCATGATTCCGATGTAAACTTTGGCCGAGTTTTCTACGAATCCCTTTCCCGATTCTATCTCCTCGTTACTGGTTCTAATTAGCTCTTCGATCGTTTTCGTACTCTCGTCGGTCTGTTCCGCTAAACGGGTAATTTCAGAGGCTACGACTGCAAACCCTCTTCCATGATCTCCGGCTCGAGCGGCCTCGATTGCGGCGTTCAAAGCCAATAGATTTACTTTTTCGGAGATCTCCTTGATAATTGCGGTTATTGATCTCATTTCCACGGAGCTGCTTTCGATCTTTCCCATGCTGGTCGATAAATTTCCCATCGTGTTCCTACCGGCTTCCACCTTAGAATACATTTCCGAAATTCTCGACAAGGATTCCCTTACTCCGTCACCGACCTGATTGATAAGCGAATCTAGTTCCCTCATTTCTCCGGCAAAAGACGAAATCGAGGAATACTGCTCCTCAGCGTTCTTAGTTACCTGTTCCATGCCCGCACTTATCTCTTCCACGGAGGCCGAAATTTCCTCGACCGAAGCGGATTCGGACTGCGCATTTTCCGATAGATAATTGCTGGCTTTGGAAAGTTCTTCCGAAGCGGTTAAGATCGATTCGGAAAAGGAAAAAATAGTGGAAAGCATCGTTCTGACCTTCTTCTGAAATTCCCGAAAGGCGATTAAAAGTAAATGCAATTCGTCTTTGTTTCTGTCATCGTCTTTCACATCGATCGGTCGACTAAAATCGGCGTCTTTGATGGAAGTCGTTACGATTGTAAGTCCTCGCACGAGACGAATGGAGAAAGCAATTGAAGAAATTAGAATATATGCGATCGTCGCTATCGAAATCGTCAGGAACACCGCTAAGCTATATTCGTATTCCCGCTCCGCCTGCGCGTATATTCTTTCGGAGATGGTCAATTGGACTCGGATTAATTTATCGATCTTTTCGGTTACCGGATCGATTTTAGGATATAGCTTACGATCTGCAAATTCATCCAACGCCTTCTTATTTTCCAAGACAAAAATATTCCTAACCTCCGCGGTCGCCTCGTTTGCTTCCGAAAATAGCGGATTTAGTTCGTTTATAATCTCGACTTCTTCGGGGACCAAGCGAGTGGCTAGATACGCCTTCCATACTTCGGAAATTTCCTTTTTGGCTAGATCCAAAGTATCGATTCCCTTTTTATAACTGAAGGTTCCACTCCGGACTTTATGTACGCAATCCACGATGGAGATCGCATAATGATCGGAGATCGTCTTTAATTGTTTTAGGGGAACGATTCGATCGTCGTGGATCGTTTCGATATCTCTGATTCGCGAGGAGGAATTTATCAGAGATAGAGCTAGGATTATGATAATCGGGAAAAGAAGAGAGGAGAATAAAAGTGTAAGTTTGATTTTTAAACCTAAATTAGAATACCAAGTCATTTAAAGAACCCTCTCGGCCGAGATTTCGAACTAATCGACTAACGAATTCGTCAATAATCGACTATCGAATTTGCGACGAGTGGAGTATATTATAGTAACTCGAAGCTTCCCGCCAGAAATTTTTAGTAGGATTTAATTTATCTTCGCGTTCCTTGTCGATTGTTTAAGCGAAGTAGAATCGGAAGAATATAAGGGTTCCTGTTTTGGAAATTAATTATTCTATGGAGGTATTCTAAACCGATATCTTATTGAAAGAAGCGTAACCGAATTCGAATATGGAATCGAAGGCTTTAAACCTTACATCCGATATCGGTTTATGGAATTATGTGGAAACTTGGTGTTCCCATATTCGGTTTCTTTCGGAATTCCAAAATTGTAGCGATCGCTATACACTTGACATTCGCCGGTCTCCCGATAAAGTTAGGGAAGCGGCGCTTGTTCTATTTGGAACAATTGTTTTATAAAAAGGAGAAATGGGGATTATGTTCTTTTCAGCCAAACTAGACGAAAGCGATAAACGGAGCAAAGCGTATCGATTTTACTTACTTCTGTTTCTTCTATTCATTTCAGGGTCTTTATCGGCCGCTTTTTCTTTGCGGGAAATCCCGGACTCGATCGGACCGGATGGAAGAAATATATCCCGGCAATTTTTCCAATTTTTGAAAGTAGCGGCTCTTAAAAACAAATACGACGGTAGGGCGGTTGAATTTCACAAATATTTGGATCGATCCTTGGAAAGGTTCGAATTAAAAAATTTATATAATTCGGAGTTCATGCAAAAAGAAAATGGAACTCATTTTGTGACCTATAAAGGAAGGTTCGCGCAAGACGGTTATCGAGTGAGCTTGGAGCCGATTCGGATGAAAGAGGTTCCCGTTGCCCAGTTCGGAGATTTTTCCGCAGAGTTCGCAATGAAGCACAACTCAAGTCCTAACTTTGGAGGGAATTCCTATTCGGGAAATTTGGATATCCTGACTCATCTCGGTCCGTTTACTCATAAGCATGGGATCAATGCGATGGATTCCGGACTAAAGTTTTTGGATGGGCACAATCTAGGTGCTATCAACGCTCCTGCCACCGGATTCTTTCGAAAGATAAAAGATCCCGAAGCGAGGAAGGCCCTGGACGATTTTGCGGCTTCTTTCCCGGCACTTGCAAAATTTATGAACTACTATTTCGGTTTAAATTCTCTCGTCAAGGTCGGTAAAGACGGAAAAATCCACGGACTCACGGAGTTTTCCTTCGAAGGAAATATCGAACAAACACTGACGCACGATTTCACGGATCTGGGGGAATATTTAGACGATATTAAATATTTAGGATGGATTAAGGCGAAGCTTACTAATCTCCAAGGCAAAACTCTATTCGAATTTGCCATCGAATCCAAGAAGGCCGAGATGAAAATGCGCTTCTTCACTAAGGATGGAAAAGTTATTCCTTTCGATAATAAGGGTAATTTTTATCCTCAGGATTCTTTCTCTTTGGCCTCTCTAACCGAATTTCCGTTTCTTGTCAAGGCTTCCCTCGAGGCGAATTTATACGGCCTTTTATTAGAGAACGATGATATTCAACTCTTGGGAAGGTTTTCCAATACCGCGAATTCGGGCGTGCTGAATCTAAAGCTAACCAAGATAGAAAAATTCGAAGTTAGCGGGGCATTCGCTTATCTGGCTCCGAGCTGGGCGATCAATCTTTTCATTCCGGGAAATTTGCAATCCATCATTCATGAGTTTACCGAGACGTTGGTAAAGGCTAACGGAGGGAAGGGATCTTACTTTGTGCTGCGAT
Organism: Leptospira inadai serovar Lyme str. 10; assembly: GCF_000243675.2. Classification (NCBI taxonomy): domain Bacteria; kingdom Pseudomonadati; phylum Spirochaetota; class Leptospiria; order Leptospirales; family Leptospiraceae; genus Leptospira; species Leptospira inadai. The sequence goes on from NZ_AHMM02000008.1 coordinate 55,681, forward strand.
GGGATCGGGAAAATTCCAGAACGCTAATGAGAACTCATATCGAAAGCGAGTTTCTGGATAATTTCTTTATTCGCTTCGGCTTGAAAATTTGGAACCATAAAGTTCTCCCGGACGAAGACGCCCGCGACGATATCCGAAAGGTTTTCGGAAAAATAATGGATTTAGTCATTCTGTCGATTTGAAATTCCGAAAGGTCCGACAAAGATCGCGTCGTGCTTCTCTCGGTCGTTTATCGTCGATTTCGAAAATAGGCTTTAAAGTGCGGGCATCTCTTTCTTAGATCGGAGGAGATGCCGTTCTTTTCCTTTCTTTATAATCCTAGTCCTGCAAAGCCGCCGCAAGCAGTGTATAAATTCCGCGATAGACCGTACGATTGATCCGAAGTTACCTGTCCGAGATTTCTTTCCACCGTATTATTGACCAAATTCGTCGAGACGCAGGAGCCGCCGTTATCGCTGCATTCTACGTTAGCCGGCATCGACCCCGTCGCAAAATTGGTGAGCCAGGTGGTAAAGTCGCTACCTCCGCTCGAAAGCGTGAACATCGTATCGGAAGTGGTGATCGTATGAACGTCGCCTGGACCTAAATAGTAACGATAATTCGTTCTGGCCGCGGCAACCGTTTTCATTTTTGAAATGGCCTGTTTTGACCAATCGCAGGTCGTAAAGTCGGCCGAGCTAGAGGAAGTTCCGTCGGAAATGGACGTCCCGTCGCTGTCTCCGAATATCGCGGAGTAGGTTCTTCCCACGTCGTACGGATCCGCCGTTGTCGAATCCGAATAAGTGAGAGCGGCGCCGACTCCGTTGATTCGATTAATCTGGCTCATTACGTAATAGAAGAAGCGTTGGTTCGAATCGAAGATCGCCGCGTACTGCGCCAATCTATCGCCGCTATAAAACGCGGCGACTTTGGTAAAGTAGTCGTTCATCGATGCGTTGTTTGCCGCGTTCGAAGTATAGTCGGATTGAATTCCCGTAACCCAGGTCGGTAGATTCTGAGCGGCCTCCACTCCCCATTTAGAGGCCAGTTTAGGGAAGAAGGCGCCCGGCGTTCCCGACGCAGGCACGATCCCGTTGGACGCGTCGGATAGCATACTGACTTGCGCGCTCGCGTTGATTCCTTTGATCGTTTCTCGAACAACAGGATAATTTAATATAGCTCCGTAGCCGCCCGCACTTTGTCCCGTGACGAATACGGTTCGGACGTTCGTATAGTTTTGCTGGATGTACTTCAATACGGAAAGCACATTGTCGTAACCGTAATGATTGATGGTGGTATTGGTGCCGGTTAACGGATTCACATAGACAGTGTTTGCGTGGCCGATATGCAAGTCGCCGGTGCAATAGGGAATAAACACCACGTCGTAATTTTTAAACGGATTTGCCGCAGCAGTCTCATTCATAATTCCGCGAAACGCGAATTTTACGAACAAGTCCGGAACGGCATTCAACTGATTGAAATAGGTGGTCGTATTATTCCCGAAGCAATTGGATCCGTCCCAACAGGCTCCTCCGCCCATGAAATTGATTAAGAGCTTCGTATTATTATCTACGATTTTTTTGCGAAAGAAATCGAAAGTCGTGTTTCCCGGTACTCCCGAACAGGACGGGCTATATGCACGGTTGGTGTAACTTGCTCCCGCGATCGTGATCGTCCCTGCGGTCGGAGTGATTTTTTCGTACGGGTTATAAAGTGCGACTGCTAAAGCCAGCTCTACGATCTCCTTGTTTTTATCGTTTTTCGTTTTGCAACTTGCTACCGTTAGACAAATTGCCAATGCCCCGATGATGATTCTATCTATTTTCATGAGAGTAAACTCTTCCTACTCGTAATCTAATTATCTTTTTTAGAATTTAATCTAGACTTTTTATTTATTCGCTTTGCATAAGAGACTTATTTATGTTCTTCCAAGAGTATAAAAAAGTCAATCCGTTCCTTATGACGGGCTATGATATATAGCGATTGTTATAAAAAATGAATCCCGGGTCGATCAGGGTTTCAGAATTATTTTTCCCCTCGTGTGCAATTGCGAAATTCTTTCCTGAGCGAGTCCCGCGTTCTCCAGCGTAAAGATTTCACTTATATGTACCTTGAGTCTTCCTAAATCTGCCCATCTGGCAAGATCCGATAATTGTTTGGAATTAGGTTCTACGAAAACATAGGAAGTCTGAAAATTTCCGTTGGTAGGAAAATCATTAACGATGATGGAAACGAGATTGCCTCCGGGTTTAACGCAACCCAAACCTTGGGCGAATGTCTCGGCTCCCACGAAATCTAGAACGAGATCGGCTCCTTCCGGATGCGATCGGAGGAATGCGCTTCTAAAATCTGCGATAGAGTAATCGATAAATTCGTCCGCGCCGAGAGAGCGTAGATATTGTTCGTTTCTTCCGCTCGCTACTGCGACGGTATTGGCACCCGCGTTTTTTGCGAGCTGTAAGGCAAAGGATCCGACTCCACCGCTGGCGCCTAAAATCAGGACCAGGTCATTCTCGGAACAATCCGCCGCCTGAAATAAACATTGGAAGGCGGTCATTCCCGCTAGAGGAACTCCCGCCGCTTCTTCGTGAGTTAAAGATCGAGGCTTACGGGCTAAGTACGTTTCGGGAAGACTGATCAACTCCGCATACGATCCCATTTGAATCCAAGGTCTTCGGCAAAACGAAAATACCTCGTCGCCTATTTCGAACTCTCTGGCAGAATAGCCCCTGCCGATCACGATTCCCGAAAACTCCCATCCGGGAATAATCGGAAGAATATTCGGCATACGCGATTGAAATCTTCCTTCGCGAATCTTCCAATCGGAAGGATTCACTCCGGAAGCGATAATTTTAACCAGCACTTCCCCTTCCGCGGGGACCGGATCAGGAAGGTCCAAGTGCTGTAGAACCTCCGGTCCTCCAAAATTTCGAAATTGGATCGCTTTCATACTATTTTCTTAGACTAAAAGAATGGTTTAAGAATCTTGCACGCTGTGAGATTCTGGACAAGGCCGGAACGAACGAGTCGTCGCGCCGCCTAAAAAAAGGAGATAACTTGGAACCGATCGACGAATTGAATGAATTGGAAAGCCATATTGTTCCGGTAGATGCGATTTTACCTCCCGAACTTTTTCTGATTCCGATTAAATCCCGTCCAGTCTTTCCCGGAATCATCACCCCATTAATCGTTCCAGGCGGAAAGTTCAGCAAAGCCGTCGAAAATTCCCTAAGGGGGAACTCCTTCATAGGATTGGTTCTACTGATAGACGAGGAGCACGAAAAAAATACCGAAGAAAATATTTATGCCTACGGAGTCGTGGCTAAGATCCTGAAAAAAGTAAACCTTCCCGACGACGCAATTAATATCCTGATCAATACGGTACGAAGATTTAAAGTGGAGTCCTTCGTTTCCACCGAACCGCTTCTCGTCGCGAAGGTCTCCTATCCCGAAGAGGACCCGGGAGCTCCGAAAAATACGATCAAGGCCATGATGCGGACACTCCTGGTAATGACCCGAGAATTGGCTCAGAACAATCCCCTTTTTACGGAAGAGATGAAACTTACGATGCTGAACGTCAACGAGCCGGGAAAAATGGCCGACTTTGTATGCAGTATTTTGAATATAGAAAAAGCGGATTACCAATCCGTTATCGAAGCGATCAATCTAAAGGATCGGATCGAGAAAGTACTTCTGTTTTTGAGAAAAGAAATCGAGCTCGTCAGTTTGCAACGGGAAATCCAGGAAAATATCCAGGATAAGATCGATAAACAACAAAGACAATTTTTCCTAAGGGAACAACTAAAGGCGATCCAAACCGAATTAGGTCTTAAAGAGGATAAATACGAGAAGAAGTACGAGAAATTTCTGGAAAGATTAAAGGCGGTCCCTGCGGATCCGGAAGTGATCGAAGAAGTCGAACGGGAAATGGAAAAGTTTCTCTACACCGATCAGAATACGGCCGACTATAACGTAATTAGAAATTACTTGGATATTTTGGAGAGCCTTCCCTGGGAGCCGGCTCCTATGCGAGAGATCGACCTTGAAAAAGCCCGAAAGACGCTGGATAAGGATCATTATAAATTGGACGACGTCAAGGAACGTATATTAGAATTTCTTGCAGTAAAAAAATTGAAACCGACCGAGAGGGGATCCATACTCCTGTTCGTCGGCCCGCCGGGAGTCGGTAAAACATCCATTGCAAAATCGATCGCGGAAGCGATGGGTCGTAAATTCTTTCGCTTTTCCGTCGGTGGTATGAGGGACGAAGCGGAGATTAAGGGGCATCGTAGAACTTACATCGGGTCTATGCCCGGTAAAATCATCACTGCACTACGGATCACGAAGGAAAAAGATTCCGTGATTCTCTTGGATGAAATCGATAAACTAGGAGTGGGCATGCAAGGGGACCCGGCTTCCGCATTATTGGAAGTATTGGATCCGGAGCAAAACAAGAACTTCCGGGATCATTATCTGGATCTTCCTTTCGATCTTTCCTCGGTCTTTTTTATAGCGACGGCCAATACGTTGGATAGCATCAGTCGAATTCTGCTGGATCGTATGGAAGTCATAAATCTCTCCGGTTATATCACCGACGAAAAGGTGCAGATCTTTACCAGACATCTTTGGAAGAAGGTATTGGTGAAGAATGGACTCGAACCGTACGCCATCCAAATGGACAAAACCGCGGTCGTGACGATGATCGACCACTATTCTCGCGAATCCGGAGTGCGAGGTTTGGAAAAACAAACGGATAAGCTGGCCAGAAAGATCGCTTTGCAAATCGTAAAAGGTCAAAAATATCCAAAAACGATTCATTCGGCGGATATCGAATCTTTATTAGGAGTTCCTAAATACGTAGACGATAGAATGACCAAGCCTACCGTTCCAGGCACCGCGTTGGGACTGGCCTGGACCTCGGTGGGAGGTGCGACATTATTGATAGAAGCGGTATTCGTCAAAGGTAAAGGCGGTATCATGCTGACGGGTATGATCGGAAAATCGATGGAGGAATCTTCCAATATCGCCTTAAGCTTCATTAAGAATTTCTTAGGTTCCGAAGATCTCTTTACGGATAAAACGATTCACTTGCATGTTCCTGACGGAGCTACCCCTAAGGACGGTCCGAGTGCGGGTATCACGATGGCTACCGCTATCTTATCTCTTGCGATAGGAAAAAGAATTAAACTAGGATTCGGTATGACGGGAGAACTTACGTTAACCGGAGAAGTTTTAGCGATCGGAGGGCTGCGGGAAAAAGTCGTGGCTGCAAAGAGAGTCGGAGTGCATCGAATTATTTTTCCGAAAGACAATCAACCGCAATTGGATGAAATCCCGGATTATGTGAAGAAAGGGATGGAGTTCTTTCCCGTTTCGAAATTCGAGGACGTGGAGAAGTTAGTGTTTGATCCGAAAGTTTTAGCTCCTTATATGAACTCGAAAACGGTCGCCGCAAAGAAAACGAAAAAAAGTAAGCCGGTATCGGTAGTAAAACGAAACCGCAAGTAATGCAGTCTCAAAAGAATTGCTTTTTCCGCTATGGATCTAAAGCTGTTCGAAGGAGATCACATGGGCGTACCATTTATCGACATAAAGCGTTTTGAACCGGGGCTTCTTGATTCTTGGGAAGAAAAAGTCAAGACTCTCAGTAAAACCGCTTCTTTTATCGGTGGGGATGAAGTCTCGACCTTGGAAAAAAATTTAGCCGCGGCAACCGGAACAAAATTCTCCGTCGCATGCGCAAACGGAACGGACGCGTTGCAGTTGGCTTTGCGTGCGCTTGGGGTCGGAAAGGGAGATACTGTCCTCATTCCCGATTCTACGTTTTGGGCCACTTTCGAAGCCGTCGTCAATGTGGGTGCGAATCCCGCGACCGTTGATACGAATCCTGTCGATCTTCAAATGGATTTTGAAGAATTCAAAAAAGCCCTGGAAGAAGTAAAACCGAAAGCCGCGATCATCGTTCATCTTTACGGTTGGGGGAGCTCCCGCTTGGAGGATTTCCGGACGCTCTGCAAATCCAAAGGAATCCCTCTACTGGAAGACGGGGCTCAATGCTTCGGAGTTCGATACAAAGGGGGACCGATATACAAGGACGCCGTAATTAGTACGACATCTTTTTATCCTGCAAAAGTTTTGGGAGGCGCGGGGGATGGCGGAGCCGTCTTTACGAATAGCGAGGAACTCGGCGCAAAAGTTCGGATGTTGGCGAATCATGGAAGGACCTCGCATTACGGTTACGGCGACGTCGGTTGGAACTCACGCATGGATACTTTGCAGGCGGGTTTTCTGAATTTGAGCCTACCGTTCTTGGAGTCCCGCATCGAATCTAGGAGAAAGGCCGCGGATAAATATTACGAGGTCTTACCGGGATTAGGCGTAAACGTCATCCATCCTCCGAAGGACTTCTTTGAAAACGGTTATTGTAATGTGACTTTGTTCGATCCGTCCGAACGACCTAAAATTCAGGAAGTCTTAAAAACGAAAGGAATCGGTTTCGGAAATATTTATCCGGGCGCTATGAGTGATCAGGAAGGCGCTAAGCCGTATATTAAAGGCAGATTCGGAAAAGAGCATAGAACGGGGCGAATCTGCTCTTCCGTTCTGAATTTCCCTCTATTTCCGTATATGACCGATTCGGAACTAGAGGAAGTTTTTTCGGCGATCGGAGAATACAAAAAATAGATAATATCGATTCCGATATATCGATTTTATATCTTAATTTCCAAGATCGACCGCTAAGATCCCCGATAAGGGCTTAGCGGTTTTTTATTACCCGAACGGAATCCGATTTTAGATTCATTCTTTTGACATATTGTCAATAAATTTTTAAGTTCAAAAGGATGCGAAAGCGTCGTCGATACCCATTAAAATTCTTGAAAATAACCGAAGCGTATATTAATTTATTTTAACGAGTCATCGCTCTTGTACTATATTGCTGGAGATTCCATTTGCACTCGAATCCTGATTTTAGACTTCTCTTTGAATCCATCCCCGGTTTATTTTTGGTATTGGATCCGAAACTCTGTATAGTCGGGGTCAGCAACGCGTACCTTGCCGCGACCAAGACCGAACGAGAGGCGATCTTAGGTCGCGGTATATTCGAAGTGTTTCCCGATAATCCGTCCGATCCGACCGCTACGGGCGTAAGTAATCTACATGATTCGTTGAAAAGGGTATTGGAGGACAAGGCTCCGAATTCCATGGCGGTTCAAAAATACGATATTCAACGTCCCGAATCGGAAGGTGGAGGTTTCGAAGAGAAATACTGGAGTCCCGTTAATTCGCCGGTTTTGGATCCCTCCGGAAATCTGATCTATATCATTCATCGAGTCGAGGACGTGACCGAATTCGTTAAGCTTAAGGACTTAGGAAATCAACAAAACCGATTAGCCGAGGAATTATTGTCCCGAACGGCTTCGATGGAATCGGAAATTTATCTACGGGCACAAGAAGTTCAAAAAGCGAACAAACAATTGCTACACTTTAACGAGGAGCTATCCCAAAGAGAAAAAGAACTCCAGCAATTATATAAACGATTAAACGAAATGAATCAGTTGAAATCCCAATTTTTTGCGAATGTAAGCCATGAATTGCGGACTCCGCTAACATTGATACTTGCGCCTATTCGAAAGTTATTGAGTAAGAACGACTTCCCGGACAAATATAGATCCGATTTGGAAGTCGTGGAAAGGAACGCGCAAACTTTATTAAAACACGTCAATGATTTGCTCGACGTGTCGAAAGTGGAAGCGGGTAAAATGAATCTCGAATATTCGGAAATCGATTTGTCGAAGTTGCTGCAAAGAATCGCATCTCATTTCGATTCGGTCGCCAAAGAAAAATCCATTTCCTATTTCGTAGAAGGTCCTAACATTCTATCGGCACAGGTCGATTCGGCAAAGGTCGAAAGAATCCTACTGAACCTTCTTTCCAACGCCTTCAAATTCGTACCGGTTGGCGGCAGGGTAAGCTGTCTATTAAATGCGAAGGAAGATTTTGCCAATATCATCGTTTCGGATAACGGGCCGGGAGTCCCGGACTCGCTTCGCGATGCGATATTCGAGAGATTCCGCCAAGTGAACGAGGGAGACACTCGATCATTCGGAGGAACGGGGCTCGGGCTTTCGATCGTAAAAGACTTCGTCGATTTGCATGGAGGAAGAATCTCGGTATCGGGACATTCCGGCGGAGGAGCTCTTTTTGAAGTTCGGATACCTCTAAAAGCCCCGACTTCCGCTTTCGTTTCGACGGATCAATATACCCCAATTTCGGAAGCTACCGTATTGGGAACGTTGCAGGAATTTAAGAATCTTTCGGAAACTAAAGGGACGGGAATCGTGAATCGAAATCTTCCCCGCGTTCTAGTCGTTGAAGACAATTCCGAAATGAGAGAATACATCTACGAAACTTTGAAAGGGGAGTTCAACGTGAATTTGGCCGTAAACGGGAAGGACGGGCTGGAGAAAGCCGTCCGATTTACACCGGACCTCATCGTTACCGATGTAATGATGCCTATTATGAGCGGAGAGCAAATGGTTCGCGAATTGCGCGCCATTCCCGATTTGACGAAAACTCCGATTCTTCTCGTAAGCGCCAAGACGGAGGACACTTTACGGATTCGTTTATTGCAGGAAGGAGGCCAGGATTATTTACTGAAACCCTTTGCGCCCGAAGAGTTGCTGGCGAGAGCGAGGAATTTTATCAGGTTGAAAAAATCGGTCGACGATTTAGAAATTCTGAATAAAGAACTGGAAGCGTTCAGTTTTTCAATTTCACACGATTTGCGCGCCCCCATTCGCGGTATCGAAGGAGTCGCTAGATTTGTTTTGGAGGATTATTCGAGCGTCTTGGATGCGGAAGGTTTGCGAATGGTAAACGTGATACTGTCCACCGCCGTGCATATGTCCAACCTCGTGGACGACTTGCTCTCCTTTCATAAAGTTACGAAATTAGAGGCTAAATTCCGGAACATTAATATGCTCGATTTGGTGCAGGAAGTTACAACGACCGTAAAAAATGCCTATCCGAATACGGAATATAATTTAGTTATCGAAGAATTGCCCTCCGCCGTCGGAGACGTATCTATGATCCGTCAAGTCTGGGTAAATCTCATCTCGAACGCTTTTAAGTATACCTCTAAGAAAGAAAAACCTGAAATTCGAATCGGCTGTCGTCGAGGTTCGGAAGAGGATACCTATTTCGTAAAGGACAATGGCGCCGGATTCAATGATAAATACTCGAATAAGTTGTTCAAAGTATTCCAGCGTTTGCATTCGAATCGGGATTTCGATGGTACGGGTGTCGGGTTGGCCATCGTCGAGCGTATTATTCGTCGCCACGGCGGAAAGGTTCGCGCCGAAGGTGCCGTCAATCAGGGTGCTACGTTTTACTTCACTCTTCCAAAGATTGTTTAAAATTTCGGGAAATTTTAAAGTTTTTCGGCGTTTTAATAGGATAGTTTCTCTTTGGTTCCTGGCCTCTTTTTTCGTTTCACTTCTTAGAAATCGACCTTCGGTTATTTTTAAGGAATTTCGTAAATTCCGATTCAATTTCTTCTTTCTAGACTGTTGAGTTCGGTAGAGGATGCAATCGGGTAAACGGAAATGTTAGACGAACAGAGAAATCGCTTTAATAATCCTCGGTCCAAGCGGATGAATTTCCGAGTGTTGTTTTTACTCCCGCTGGCTTTTTTTGCATTCTTTGGTTGCAACCAAGCGAAGCCGTTAAACGTGGATATGAGCCACGGAAGCGGATTCTTGCTCTCGCTTATACTTGGAAATCTTGCGACGAATTCCGGAGGCGGATGCGCGGTCCCTCGCCTTTCTACGGGGGAAAATGCGACGATCGTTCTCGGACAGAGCGACTTTGTCAGCAGTGGATTCGGCGCCGGTACTTCCCAATTGCATTATCCGCAAGGAATGACACACGATTCTAAGGGCGGTCTTTGGGTTTCGGATACACAAAACCAAAGGGTGATTCATTATCCCTCGACAATCGCTTCCGGAGGATCGGCCGATATAGTTTTAGGCGGTACTTCGGGAACCGGCTTAAATCAATTCAATAATCCCCAGGCAGTTGCGGTAGATTCTGCGGGCGGTATTTGGGTGGCCGACTATTTAAATCATCGCATTCTGCATTTTCCAAGCGGGGTTGCTACCGGCGGAAGCGCGGATATAGTGATCGGATCAAGCGGAGTTTCCGGAGTGAGTACCACATTATTAAATAGTCCAAGAGGGGTTGCCGTTGAGGCGTCGGGCGGATTATGGGTGGTCGATACCGGGAATAATCGACTCCTGCATTTCTCCACGCCTTTAACCAATGGGAAGGCCGCCGATCTAGTGCTTGGTCAAACAAGCTTTACGTCTGGAGGTACCACTAGTGCGACCGCATCTACATTAGCAAATCCTAATGCTGTAACTGTGGATTCTAACGGAGGGATTTGGGTTTCGGATGCAAGCTATCACCGAGTTCTGCATTTTACATCTCCGTTTGCAAATGATATGAGTTCGGATATCGTTTTAGGACAGTCTACGTTCGGAAGTTCCACGCCTTCGACTTCTCAGAGCGGGCTATGGACGCCCACCGGTCTGGCTACCGATGCGAACGGAGGGCTTTGGGTTGCCGACTACGGGAACCGAAGGGCCATCCACTTTTCTCCTCCGTTTACGAACGGAAAGAACGGAGATACTGTGTTAGGCGAACTGAACTATACATCCAATAATTCAGGCAACACTGTTTCGGCAGCCTTGCTGGGAGGGCCGAATGCTCTTACAGTTTCTCCCTGCGGGCAACTCTGGGTGGCCGACTATAGTGATCACCGAGTTCTTTATTATCCTTAGACAGAAAACAGAAAATTATTTCTGTTACCCTGATAACAATTTTTTTAAAAACGAATTATGTTGGAACTCCTACACCGAGAAAGAAGGGCAGAGGAAAAATCCAATGTTAGGGGAGTTTCCGTGTTCTATAGAAAGATTCTTGCGTTATAGTAGATCTTTCGTCTACCTCTATTACCTTTCCAACTTTCAGAGGACGGAAGACAGAGGACAGAACATTGATAAGCGACGTTTCCACGTACTATAGAAAGATTCTTGTGTTATAGTGGATTTTTCCTCTACTTCTGTAACTTTTCCAACGTCTAGCAGCTACTGTCTTCCGTCCTCTGACCTCTGTCCTCTGAAGATGAACTTGATATTTTATGGAAGCTCTCCTAAATCCGGTTGACGTATCCTTCTTTGGCATATTAAGTAAGGCAAAAATGTTCCTGTATTGAAACGTCTTGCTGGTATCGATTTTGCCAAATTCGAGTTAGCCGACACCGTTTCATTTCGAAGCTTTTTAGTTTCATAAGCGAATCATCAATTTGTTTTGAAGTATAGAAAAGGATATTCGTGAACATGAATCAATTCAAACCGCGTTCAGTAATTTTAGTCGCTTTAACGATCTCGCTCTCCTGCAAACCTAAGCATAATAACAACGGTGCTTTATTAATCGCACTTTTGGCTGCTTCGGCCAAGCAATCCAATTGTACGACGACCCCCGTTCTAACACTTGGAGAATCGGCTACACTAGTTCTGGGCCAGTCGAGCTTCACAACGTCTGCTTCCGGAACCACGCAAAACCAATTGAAACAGCCGTCGGGAATTGCCGTGGATTCGAGAGGAGGGGAATGGGTTTCCGATGCCACGAATAATCGGGTCCTACACTTCCCAAATGGGGTAGCAAGTGGCGGGAATGCGGATATCGTGCTAGGCCAATCTAATTTTACCGCAAGCTCCGCGGGGACGACTCAAAGCACATTGACGACCCCGCAAGGTTTGGCAGTCGATTCCAATGGAGGACTTTGGGTAGTGGATTCCGGGAACCATAGAGTGCTTCATTTTCCGAGCGGGGTAGCCACCGGCGGGAATGCGGATTTAGTGCTCGGACAAGCCAACTATACGAACGGGACAGCCGCGACCACTCAAAGTAGATTGAGTTCTCCCCATGCGGTAGCTGTCGACTCTACGGGAGGGATCTGGGTCTCTGACGGCGGAAATAATCGAGCGCTTCATTTTCCCAGCGGAATCGTGAGCGGGGGAAATGCGGATTTAGTCTTAGGCCAATCGAATTACACGACCGGAACCGGTGGCGTGACTGCCCAGAACGCCTTGAATGACCCTCGCGGATTGGCAGTGGATTCGAACGGCGGAATCTGGATTGCAGAATATGCGAATAACCGAGTGTTGCATTTCCCGAGCGGAGTATCGAGCGGAGGAAATGCGGATAGAGTTCTCGGTCAGACCAACTATACCTCCAGTGCAGGCCAATTTACTCGTACGCAAATTTCCCTTTACCAACCACAGGGTATCGCCGTCGACTCCAGCGGCGGTATATGGGTAGGCGATGCCGGAAATGTCCGAGTGCTTCACTACGCTAGCGGAGTTGCCAATGGTGGGGGAGCCGATAAGGTTTTAGGGCAATCCGATTATACCACAATCGGTAAAACAGGGCCGACTGCCGACAGTGTGGGTGCGGTTGCGGCTCTGGCCATGAGTTCTTGCGGTCAATTATGGGTGGGGGATACTACCAATACTCGGGTACTCTATTTTCCCTAGAGAAAATCAATCGCGAAACAGCCGGAAAGGAATGGCCTTCCCCGTTTGAGTTTGCTTTCTTTTAGAAATTGAATTCTTTTTCACTGCTTTTGCTTGAAAAAGAAAGTCTAATTTTGTAGAATTATTCTAAATTTAGAATTATTCTACACGGAAGGTATGTATGAAACCAAATATTGGAATTCCGGATAAAGATAGGGACGCGATCAATAAAGGCCTGCAGAGTCTTTTGGCTGATACGTATTTTCTATATCTCAAGACTCATAATTATCATTGGAATGTTACGGGGCCATTGTTCAACACTCTGCATCTTATGTTCATGACTCAATATACGGAGCTTTGGAATGCTCTGGATCTCGTCGCAGAAAGAATCCGATCTCTCGGATATCCTGCTCCGGGAACCTATAAGGCATTTTCAAACCTAACTTCTTTGAAGGAAGAAGATGGGGTTCCGAAGGCGGAAGAGATGCTCAAAAATTTGGTGGAAGGGCATGAAGCGGTTATTCGAACCGCGAGGGGAATTCTTCCCGCTGCAGAATCCGGCGGCGACGAAGTGACAACGGACTTACTGACTCAACGTTTGGAGATTCATGAAAAAACGGCTTGGATGTTACGCAGCATGCTAGAGTAAAAATAAAAGTCCGGTAGGAGCCTCGCTCCGGAAAGGACTGAACGGAGAATAGCGTTCAGAGCGGAACCCTTTCCTGAATATCCGTTTGTTCGCAACGGATATTCTTACCGGACGGTCAACGGACCTTAGAGTGTGAGGATATACTCTACCAAATCATCCACATCGTTAGTATTCTTAGTGCACCAAGGATGGGGAGCAGCCGGCATTCCGATCGGCGCAGTCGTTCCTAATTCATCGGGACCATATTCTCGTCTCATCTTTTGATAATCCCAGTAATACCAATTATTGTCTCCGGGAATCGATACGAAGTACTTATGTCTTTCGATGAATCGATTTCTCTTAACGCCGGTATCCGTGTCGGTGGGAGATTTCGGAACTCGAAACACGTCCCCTTTTCTATTATGGGCAGGGTACGGATCCGGGAAGTCGGGCCCGCCTAACGCAGGCGTCGTGGCAGTATGAACGGTATAGTAGGAATTGTACAGTTGCGATCCTTCCGTGCATCGGTCAGGATTGACTAGATCTTCCAAGTTTCTAACATGACCGTCGGTCAGCAAGCCTCGGTGTTGAACCCAGTACATATCCCGTAAGAAAGTCGCCCGGATCGATTGCTGTTTTCGTTGATAAATGGTGGGAGTGAAAAACCTACCGACTTCGTTTAATCGAAACATCTTTTCGTTGGAGTTCAGGCCCACTTTATCGTTATGACAACTCCCGCAATCCCGCTGAAAAATCGTCTTGCCTCGATTGACTGCCGCAGTGACGCCAGAATATGATTCCCATCCGGTTTGCGCGAAGCTTCCTTCTCCGGGGTCTCCTCCGACTTGGCCGTTCAGTTTTCCTTTGTATTTTAACCAACGATATAATCCGACTTGCCGGAGAGGACGATCATACTGATCGAGTTTAGTCATGTACGCGGTCAGCGCCTGCAGTTCATGAGCACGCATCGAGCCGGTGGACCCGTCCGGCTCCTCCGAATGTATGTAAGAACCTTCGAATCCGACGTACGATTCCGTGTGGGAGAGTGATCGTCTAATCCCCATGTAATTGGTAACGTTAGGAATTGCGATCGGAGAGAACTGGTAATCGTTGTCCGTTTCGCTGCCTTCTCCTTTTATCCGAATTAATGCATGCTCTCCGGAGCCTTGCGGTAAGGAATAGATTAGAATCGTCTTATCCACATCCTTAGTACCGGAGTCGAAAACGGGGCCGGGTTCGCTTGCTATAACACCTTTAAAATTTCCTAATAGAGACCATTTCAAAGACCATTTAGGATTCGGAAGTCCCGGTATCACTTTCGTGACTACGTTTCCCGGTGCCGCTTCGAAACTGACTCTATAGCCGTGACAGGACGCACAGTTAAATCCTATCCATTCCCCTTTGCCGGTATAAGGATTGGAGGCTTCCGCGTAACGATAACCTGCCCAACCGCTGCTTCTGGTATTTCCTTTCAATAGCGGATCCGATCCCAAAAATCCGGGTATAGGAGTGGGTTGAGGGTACGGGTCGAAATAAACGTTATCGGTCGCTGCGGAAGGAACTTCGCCGGCATTGGCTTTGTTTGCCCCGAATAATAATGCGGGATCGGCGATATAACCCGTAACCGGATCGGTGGCTTGGTATCCGAAAATTTTATTCCAATCCAGATTCCGAATAGTATGAGCGATACCGATATTAAAATCATAGGACCAAAAAATCTTTTCACCTAGCGAGAATAATGCTCCGAAACCCGGATTATTGATGCTTACCGTCAACGGGTCGGTGGCTTGAGCGTCGCTCAGGATGGAAACAACGTCGCAGGTTTGTTTGAAGCTCTCATCGGTGATCCTTCTCGTTTGCGCGTTGATTACATTATGGGCTTGTCCGGGTCTTAAAAGGGATTCGTTGTATCCGATTCTCTTTTGAACTTGTACGATTAATGGTCCGCTAGTGGTGTGTTCCGGAACGATAAATTGAATTTCAGTATCCGTCCAACTGAGGATGTACTTGCCCCAGGTATCTTCGATAGTATCCACTTCGAAATTCACCTGCTTGGCGACATCCAATCGCTGTTCATACATTGTCAGATTCGTTTCCAAAACTCTAGTATTCCCTATCATGATTTTAGAATAATCGATGTCGGGTCCTGCTCCGAATCCGGTACCTTTCAGAGTGATGGTTTGTCCCGGACTGAGTGTGGGAGGCGGAACCGGAATCGGGCTATTCGGCAAATTTTGCCAGGAGAGATTTCCGTTGATTAGTAATGATTGCAATTTTGGTTGTGGAAAGGAAGCGGCGGATACCGCCCTAATTCCTTCTCGCAAAGGATCGAAACTGCAAACTTCTTCTTGATTGGGGAATTCGGTAAAAATTCCCACGGGGCATCCGGCAGCTAGGGCGGTCAAGGCTATCAATGCCATCTTGAAGAATCCCTTCGCTTTTTTCACACTTCGCGTTCCCATTTAAAGCTCCACTTCGACGGTTCATCGATCCATCGATTCGTTACTGAGAGAAAAGAATACTTCGGTAATCGAAAAGAGTCGTCCGACGGATAGAACTCGAACGTTCGGATTGCATTATTCGAACCGTTGTGATAAAAAAGGCGCTTTAGAAATAAGTGAATTATAAGCGAGGAATAAGAATTACTTTTGCTTCCAACTAATTCTTTCCGTTTTTATAATGAAATAATAAGAAATAACGATGCGGATCTAAGCGGTTTGAAAGTCAGAAAACTTGACAGATCGCTCTTTTTTTTTAAACTACCGATCATGTTAAATTCCGGGTTGGGGGTTGCGATCATCTATTTCGGCTCCGGCCTTTCATTTCTACTCGCCGTTCAGCGAATTCTAACCAGACAAAAGGGGCGAGAGGATAGGCTGGCGGCGGTTCTATTTGCCGCTCTAGGTATTATTCTTTTTTCCTCCGGCAATGTCGTGAAGGAGGTGGACCAGACGTATCCACATTCCATTTTTCTATTGCTCACTTCTTTTTCAACGGTCGGCCCTCTGACTCTTTTATACACGCGTTCCCTCCTTTACCCGAATCAAGCGTTGGATCGTGACGTCCGATTGCATTTCATTGTACCGGGGATTTTTCTGATCTTGGAGCTTTTTTTCTTTGCTAGACCGATTCCGGTGATAATCGCCGATTTAAAGGAATTTAGGACGATTCGATTTCGACATTATCTGGCCTTTTCATTCCTGATAACCACCTTGCTGACTACAGGATATTTTCTAGTCCGTTATCGAATGCTATTAACCGTATTTTCCGTAAAAGAAATCCGTCCTCAAATCCGTTTCATTTTGACTTTGGCAACCGTCACGGTTTGTGCGATGTACTCTCTTATTTTCGGATTTATGGTAGGTTGGAACGGACTGTTTGAAATCGGCGGGATGCTTGTTACGCTGACCGTTATTCTGCTCTTTCTCGCCCCTGCCAGATATCCTAATTTTTTTGCGCCCTTAACACGCGAAGTTCGCCGAAAGAAATACGAAAAATCCCTGCTAGTCGGACTGGATTTAGCTCTGCTCGAACTGAGAATGGACGAGTTGATGCGGGAAGGGAAATTGTACAGAGATCCGGATTTAACGCTGCATAGCCTTGCCGACGACCTGGAAATCAAACCGTATCAGCTTACCGAATTCCTGAACGAGCATTTGCAGGTAGGCTTTTATAATTATATTAACCGGTTTCGAATCGACGAAGCGGTCGCCTTACTTTCGGAAAATCCCGAAAAGGACATTCTTTCCATTTGTTATTTTGTCGGATTCAATTCGAAGTCTTCGTTTAACGATGCGTTTAGGAAGATGACAGGCGAAACGCCGAGTCAACTTCGTCGAACACGATTCGAAAAAAATAAAGTGTCTCCCAAATCTCGTGTCGCCAAGCCGGTCGAACTTTAGGGCTGGAATTCCGTAAAAAGCAGGATCCAATTATCGCTGTTTCTGTCCTGCCAATCTTTCTCCGAATAAAATTTGCCTCCGACCAGGTCTAGAATCTTTTTCATATACGGTTCGCCCGGATCAAAATCTTGCGCGTCCAGGAAAATCGAGCCTCCCCATTTCTTTTTTGCCTGGGTATGCGAATACACTCCTTTTAGCAGTTCGATCGCCTTGTTGTCCAAAGGGAAATCGTATTTTTGCGAAAGTTCTTTTACGAGCCTGGCGACCGCATCCGATTGAAGCGGATTTGCTAAGAGCATTTCCGTGTCTTTACCTACGATCTCGACTTGAAAACAATTTCTATTCGTTCCGGTCGCGGCTGCGGCCATATGCAAGTGGTGATCCAAAAGTTGATAGACCTTCCCGTCCGTATCCGCAAGGAAAGTCGCAGATAGATTCCGTTTTTCTAATACTTTTAACGTAAGATTATAATCGGGAATTGCGGTAAAATGCAAAACCACGCAGTCCGCGGTGATTGCACCTCGATAATTATATCGTAGGCGACGTTCTTCCGGGAGGAGGCCGTCTTTCGTTTTTTCTATCGACTCTAATTCCGCTTTCGGAGTCGGGGTAACTCCTCTCCCTCTATCATAGGTCGGTTCCAAGGGTTCCCCGCTAGGCCCCGAAAAAGGGCGCTCTTTTCTCAATACCCAATCGGGACCGAATCGATCTTTCCATTCCAGTTCCGAGTAATATTTTCCCCCCGATTCGTCCAGAAGAACCTTGATTACGTTTTCATTTCCGCAGTCGCCTCCGTCCAGAAATCGACCGAATCGTTTTTTAGCCTGCGTATGGGTGAAAATTCCGTTTCGGGAATCTATATCATAATTTGTGAATGGGATTTTGTATTCTCTTGCAAGCTTTTGGACCAAATTGAATAATGCCTTTTTTTGCGCGGAACGTTTGAGTACATCTTCGCGGTTGCCTTCCCAGGCGATATGAATCACGCTCTCATCCATTTTCGGTGCGGCTTTTACCTGGATTTTCCCCGCTTCCTCTACCCCGTAGATTTTTCCGTTTCTATCCACCAGATAATGAACGAGCCAACCGCCAGTCGCACTCTTGCGGATATAATCCTCCAGGCTAAGTCCCCTCGTATGGTGAAGCAAGATTCCCTTTGTCCGAATATTCCAGCGATTCGATACTAAACCCCCGAAATGTTCGATAGAAGGAAGAAATGTTTGTATAGGCAAAACCGATTCCTTGTCAGAGGGCCTTGATGATTGAGGGTCTATGGATTGTTCCGATGCACATTGATAGAATAGAATTGCGAGTATAAAAGCGTATTTACGATTCAACATCCTTTCTCCCTTAGTTTTTCCTTCAATAAGGAAAGATCCGATCTTACCCGCTCCAGCACTGCCTTAGATCTGGTATGACGATTTAAAAGATCCTTATATTCTAATATTGCGTGTTTTTTCCCTTTTTCCGACGTCTGCTCCGGTTCCATCGGAAGGTATTCCAATTCCCGAAATGCGGCTTCGGCGTCCGTTCGGATTCTAGTCCAGATCGATGAGAAGGATGAGAAAACTTCCTTTGCGAGTTTTTCTTTCGAGGATTTTAGTCGATCCTCTATTTGAGGGAGATCCGTTCTTAAAAAATCTCCCAATGCTTGGGAATCTTGGACCAGTTCCTCGAGAATATTGCGCAGATGAGATTCCACCGCATTCGCCTGGTTTCGCATGGCTCGTCGGGCCCGAATCGTAATGCGCAAAATCGCGGCGGAAGCCAATAAAATCGCAATCACGAAGACCACGAAGGAAAATTTGGAATGGATCCAAAGGAGTATGGGCGACTCAAACCATTCCGGAAAAAAAAGTCCGGCGGTTCCCGTTCCTAAAAGTAAAAGAACAAGAACACTTAGGAAAATTCGTTGCATTTCCATTCTCATTTCCTGCAAGGAATTCTTCCTGTCAAGGTCAAGACGAAGCTCCCCGGAACCGAAACTTATATGGATGGATGCTCTACCGAACGAATCCCTTTCCGGATCTTCTAAGAAGAACCTACCCAAGGTCGTAAATTTAGGATTTTATAGGATTAAAAAGACCTTAAAGGAAGAAGGTTTTGAAGTAGTGGAGAAACCCGACGGAAAAATCACCTTGGTTTTGAGAATCAAGTAGCAGAGGACAGAGGACAGAGGACAGAGGACAGAGGACAGAGGACAGAGGACAGAGGACAGAGGACAGAGGACAGAGGACAGATAATTATTTCTATTACCCTGACAACAATTTTTTTAAAAACGAATTATGTTGGAGCGAGGTGTTACTGGATTTTCGGGGAGCGTCAGCAATTTTGTGTAAATGACGATTTTTAAAAAGATTCCTATGTTAGAATGGATCTTTCCTCTGCCTCAGAGGGTTTCCAACTAGTAGTAGCTTCTGTTCTGTCTAGCGTGAGCAAGTGAACGCGTCTGTCCTCAGTCTTCTGTCCTCTGAAAACGAATTATGTTGGAACTCCTACACCGAGAAAGAAGGGCAGGGGAAAAATCCAATGTTAGGGGAGTTTCCGTGTTCTATAGAAAGATTCTTGCGTTATAGTAAATCTTTCGTCTACCCCTGTTGCCTCTCGAACATCAAGCAGCTTCTGTCTAGCGTGAGCTCCTACTAAATTCTTTTTGGAAAAGTTCTTGTCAGGGGAATCATTTTGTGATACAGGAATTTTTCCACCGCTTCGCTCCGGCCCCCAGAGTCTGTTGAAAAAGAGGTGCAAATTTTACGAATGTACTAGATTTGCCGAATGGCAAAGTTCAAGAATACGGACCCTAAACAGCTGCGGATGTATGTTTTAAACTTTCAGGAGTTATTTGGAGAAGGACATCCTATTCATAGCTTTAAGAAAGTCATCGATCGCTTAGATTTTGAGGATTTCGAGAAGAATTACCAGAATGATGAAACAGGGCGACCCGCGATCTCGCCCAAGAAAGTAATTTCGGCCCTTTTTTATTCGATACTAATAGGCAACCTCTCGATGAGAGAACTTTGTAGACTTTCAAAACTGAGAGCCGAATTGATTTATCTATTGGATGGAGAAGAGTTAGATCATACGTTTATTTCAAAGTTTAGAAAGACCCACAAAAATGAAATTGAGGACTTATTCTCTCAAACGGTATTTCTCGGTTATGAAAGCGGTTATATAGATTTTGAAACGGTTTCAATCGATGGAACAAAGATAAAGGCCAATGCGAATTCCGATGATATGGGGGATTTAGAGAAATTCGAGACTCGGTTGAAGCAAATAGAAAAAGTCAGTAAGATAAAACTAAGGAGTGGGAACGGTCGGCAGATTTAGAACAGACTAAACTTTCGAAAAAACGACGAAGATTGGACGAAAGCAGCAAGTTAAAAGAGCTGTAGAATTCTTAAAAAAGCACAAAGACCGCCGCAGGATCCATCTCTATGAGAGAAATTGCGATCTACAGAAAAAGGGAAACGCCTTTATCGTAGGTTACAATGCTCAGGCGGCGGTCGATAGCAAATCTAACATGATTGTTTCCCAATCTGTGGAAACGGGGCAAGCAGATACGAAGTTTACGGAAAAGATGATTCGAAAAGTCGAATATTGTCACCTTTCCCTGAAATCAAGAGACAATGATTTCAGAAAAATTCAATATATCTTGGATGCGGGTTACGCGAGTGAAGCCAACTTTCGGAGTTTAAAGGATTTCGATATTTATTGCCCCGATCAAAAAGTCACAAGGCCATTCCAAGCTGGACGGATACCGAAGGTTCCCGATTCTGCTAAACGAAGACCTCAGTTTATAAAGTTCGCTTACGAAAGAAAATCCAACCGATTCACCTGTCCATCAGGTAGAGAACTTAAATTTAAAGCTGAAAGATTTCTTCGTGGAGACAATCGTTATTTAGATTACAGATCAACGAATTGCAATGGTTGTAAGTTAAAGCACTTCTGCACAAAAGATCGCTCTAAAGCCATTTTGGTGAATTCTAATAATTTAAAAAACAACTATGTTCATTTGAGTCCAAGTAAGAATTACCAACCAAACGAGATGGACAATTTCTACACGATGGAAATGCGTAAAAAGTTAAGACATCCGCAATCGCGGAAAATTTACTCTAAGAGATTCCCCTCGATCGAAGGTGTCTTTGGTGCAATAAAAGGATCTCGTCGCGGATATAGATTTATGACGAAGGGAATAGAAAAAGTATCTTTGGAATGGTCCGAGAGATGCTCCGCTCATAATATAGCAAAACTTTTGCGGATTTCGGTATGTTTAAACGATCCGCCCAAATTTGCGGATTTCGGTATGTTTAAACGATCCGCCAAAAGTTAACTGAAAGCCTTTATAACAATTAAACATAATGATCCCAATTACGAGAAAAATACCGACTAACCTCGCTAACTTTTTCAACAGACTCCCCACCCAAAGGGCGGGGTTTTTTAAGTAAATTCTACTCTCCGGGTTTGCAGAAGACTTTCGGAGGACGGAAGACAGAACATTGATGAGCCGGGTTTCCATCTTCCCGAGAAAAATTTCTGTGTACAGGGGATCTTTCCTCTATTTCTGTAACTTTTCCAACATCGTGCAGCTTCTGTCTAGCGCGAGCAAAGCGAGCGCATCTGTCCTCGGTCCTCTGACTACTCGCCTAAATTCGGCAGGTCCTCGGAAAATTCCTTCTGTTCTTTTTTCTTAGGTATCAAGCTATCCTTACAAGATTTGTTCACGAGAGAATCTATCTTTTCTTTTTCCGGAGTCCTGGGCATGATTCTGAGATAGATTCGATAATTGCGAATGGCTCCGGGACAGTAACCCGCTTTTAAATACAAGCTTCCTAGCAGTCTTCGAGCTCCCGGATGCGAAGGCTCATGTTCGATCAATTTATTGGCCAGTCGCATGGCCTTTTCCGGATTTGCCTGAACGATTTTTCTCGCTTCCTCCCAGTTGGGTAGGAGTTCATCCTCGTAGAGACGATAAAGATTATCGTTCCCCATATCGAATACTTTGAATACTACAGTATCCTGGGCGCCGCTTCGACAAATTCCATACCAGATATCTTCCTGATTTTCGGTGATTTTGTTTCCACGGATCGTAACCAATTCCGTTCCGTCTAAACAACCCGCCATCTTATAGATATCCTTCATTGCTGCGGGGGAAGCCGCCATTAATACCCGGGCATTATTGGAATAAAATGCGATATCGTCTTCCGGCAGAGCGTCCTCCGGGTTTGCGGTGTTCGGCGTATCGTTGAAGACCCTAAGCTTGATGGAAGACTCCAACACCCAGTTCGGTAATTCCAAGCTCTTAATAAAGGAATCGTTGGGTTTCCAGAGGGATTGAACGGAAGCGCAAAACGAAAAATGAGAAAGGAGGATGCAGAGTCCGATCTTTGATAAAGGGAAGAATTTGAAGAATCGAGTCTCTTTTCCGGTTGCCACAGAGGGTAACATGTGTTTTTTCGATAATAGAATCAACTAGGAAACCGATGCCTAAGGAACTCAGAGCAAAACTTAACGGTACAGGCCAAAAGCACTGTATCATCGTGTCCCGTTTTAACGAATTTATCGTGGAAAGTCTTTTGAAAGGAGCGACGGAAGCTTTACTTGCTACCGGCGTCGAAGACAAAGATATTACTATCGTCCGGATTCCCGGCGCGTACGAGTTTCCGCTTGTCGTTTCTAAAGCCGCCTCTTCCAAGAAATACGACTCCATTATTTGTTTAGGCGCCGTGATTCGCGGCGCAACCGCGCATTTCGACTATGTCGCAGGAGAATCCGCGAAGGTAGGCTCTATCGGAGTTCAGTACTCTCTCCCGGTGGCTTTCGGAATTCTGACGACGGATACCATCGAGCAAGCCATCGAAAGGGCCGGGACAAAAGCGGGTAACAAAGGTTATGAAGCCGCTCTGACTGCCGTTGAAATGGTGAATCTGTTGGCACTACTCTAATCCATGTCCACTTCCCGCAGGAAGTCCAGGGAGATCGCCGTGATGGCGCTTTATCAACTGGAACTAGTAAAACCGCCCTTATCCGAAGTCCTAAAATTCAAATGGTACGACAAAAAAATCGATAAGGATGAGAGGGATTTTGCCGTTTCAATTATAAATGGGGTTGTGAAAAACGGCGAGGCCATCGATACTCTAATCAAGAAGTACTCGAGGAATTGGGATTTTGAAAGAATTTCCCCGGTGAATAAGTGCATACTGCGCCTATCCATCTACGGGCTGCTTAACTCGATGGAAATCCCGTCTACAGTCGTGATCGACGAAGCGGTTGAACTAACCAAAGAGTTTGAGAGCGAAAATTCGGTTCCGTTCATTAATGGAATCCTGGACTCCATCCTCCAATACGAGACCAACCGACATGGAAAACCCGATCCGAAAAAACCGGATCTTCCTGGAGACGGAAGAGCCTAAAACGTCCGCGTATTACGGTGAGGAACCGGATGAATTTCGGCCTCGTCGTTCTTATAATAAATTAGCCTTTTTCTGGGGTGCGATGGTGCTTTTAGTGCTTCTCGCATTCTTGGCGGCGGGTTGGTATTACTACACCCATCGTCCAGGAGATTTGGCGGGCGGAAGTTTTTCGGGTAGTAAGGATTTGCTGGCTCCGAAAGGAGATATCAGTAGACTTTTGGAAAGACCGTATCTTCCGGAAGGTAGCGCTAATCCTCAGTTAACCAAATGCATCAATCTCTATAAAGAGAGATTCACTCGACAAGCTTTCGATTATTGCACCGAATTCTTAAACGGACCTTCAACCGAGCAGGAGAAGTCTGTCGCGCTTACGGTTCTGGGAGTCATTCACGACGAGGCAGGCAGATTTCCTCTAGCGATCGAACGCTTGCAAAAAGCCGTACTCTTTGACCCGAAAAACGTTCATGCATATTATAATCTTACCCTAGCCTATAAACATAACGGTCAATTTGCGGACGCAAGATCCACTGCAATGAAGGCCAAGGAACTCGCCCCCGACGATCCTCGGATCGCTCTTTTGGCCGGGAATTTATTCAATGAAATCAACGATCCGGACGCCGCTATCGATGCGTATAAGAGGGGATTATCAACCGCTCCCGACGACCCGTATCTAACCTATAATTTGGCCGTAAGCTATTTTAAAAAAGGGGAGCTTCCTCAGGCAGAAGAGCAATTCAAGCTGGTGATTCTGAAATCTAGAGGTGGAAAATTATCCGCTCTTTCCAACGCTTATCTGGGAAATATCACTTACAATCGAGGCGATTACGGCTCGGCGGAACATTATTTTAGAGAAGCCGCAACTCTTTCTCCGAACGATGCAAAGGCCCTATACAATCTTTCCGTTGTATTAAAAAAGAACGGAAAGATGGAAGAAGCGCTAAAATATCTAGAGATGGCCAAGCTGGCCGGCGCCTCGGATCCGGAGATTTTCAGATCCATCGCCGATTCGTTCGAACAATTGAATCAAGGAGAGCAATCCATAGACGC
Source organism: Leptospira inadai serovar Lyme str. 10 (assembly GCF_000243675.2). Taxonomy (NCBI): domain Bacteria; kingdom Pseudomonadati; phylum Spirochaetota; class Leptospiria; order Leptospirales; family Leptospiraceae; genus Leptospira; species Leptospira inadai. The sequence goes on from NZ_AHMM02000008.1 coordinate 80,225, forward strand.
TCTTCACAAAGGTCTAAAATATAACCCGAATAACTTGGATCTACTTTTTCAATTGGCGGAAACGTACTATAATCGAGGCGATCTGCTCGCCGCCGAAGAAACGTACCGGAGAATCGTAGATTCGACGCCGGGAGACAGTTTCACCGAAACGGCCCTCATTAATTTAGGCGTGATATTGGATCAGATGGAACGCTATGGGGAAGCCGTAACGTATTTGAATCGAGTATTGGACATCAATCCAAAAAACGCTAAGGCCTATTATAATTTAGGCTTGGTATACAAACATACCGGCAACGGAGTACAATCGATCGAAAATTTCCGCAAGTCGGCGTATCTGGATCCTACGGACATCAAGCCTAAGGAAGCTTTAGGGGATTATTATTTAGAAAATAAGTTTTATCGCGAAGCAATCGAGGAATATTCAGCTTTGTTTAAGCAGAAGGAGGATTATTACAAAGTCGCGCTTAAATTAGCGGAAGCGTATGCCGGTTCGAATCAAACATCTAGTGCGGAAAAAATTCTATTACAAATATTGAATCAATCTAAGAATAGCGCCGAGTTGCAGCAGGCGCATAAAAAGTTGGCCTTACTATACAACAAGTCCAAGGATCCGGATTTGCGAAATCGGGCAAAGGACGAGGCTTATCGATCCGCGCATATGGATCCCGACGATTATGAAGGACGTTTAGTTCTAACGAAGATACTCTTAGATTCCAATTCGGTTTTGGATCGGGAAAAGGCGATCGAGGAATTAACCGCTATCGTTCGTTCCGAAGTGAAACCAAAAACCGCATCTACTGCGTATAATTATCTAGGCGTGGCTTATTATAAGAATGGAGAATATAAAAAGGCCGTTCGAGCGTTTCAAAACTCCATCGATTTGGATCCTTCCAATACGGAAGCATACGATAATAAACGGGCCGCATCCGCCGCGTTAGAAGGTTCTTCTCAACGGGAGGGAGTTTTCTGAGACGGATTTTCCTCCTTCTCTTTCATTGTTTCTTCCTCGTTACTTCCGTAATATATTCGGAGGAAGTAAAAGATCCGTTTAAAGAAGACGTGTTATCCGGCGGAAGAAGGCAGGCCAGGTCCATCCAAGAGATACGAACTCGCGCAAGATCGGACCTGATTCGAGAATTGCCTCGAATTCTTTCCAACCCGAATTCTAGAGAGGATACTCAGTTTGCGATACTCGGGTTATTCTCCGAAATCGACGATTTGGATTCGCTTGCTCCGAATTGGAGCGGAGAATCCGAGGTATTATTTAAACTGACGAAGAACGTCGAATTACAAAAAAGAATCCTCGAACTGGCCGAAAAAAAGAAGGAAAAAAGACTGATCTATGCGGTGATTACCGGCCTGACCCATACGGATTACGAGCTCAGACAGATCGCATATAGATGCGTACAGATTATGAAGGACGATCGTGCAATGCCGAACGTCTTGGATCTCGCCAATTCTCCTAATCCCATTTATCGGGAATACTTTTTGGAATCTTCGGTTTGGATTAAGGACGAAAGAGTCCAAAATTTAATAAACAAATTCTCGTCCGATGAAAGTCCGGCCTTAAGAAGAAAATTCATTTCCACACTGCAAAAAAACAACCTCCAAGATGTCCGAGGTTTGATTCCGAAGATGGCGGCGGGCGACGAAGACGAGGATGTTCGACTGCAAGCGTTGGAGATCCTGAAGGACAGAAAAAATAGGCAGTACATTTCCTTATTTTATAAAGGGATCACCGAACAAAATCACGATCTTCGGGCCGTTTGTGTAGAGGCTTTATTCCCTTTCCTGGACAAGTCGGGAGCAAAGGCAGTCTCGGAACAGTTATCTAGAGAGACGGTAAATAGTCTGAAAATCAGATTGATCGATCTTTTGCTCGAACTGGGGAACCACGGAGGAGGACAGGGGCTGATTGCCGTTTTAGAAAATGATAAAGAACCTTTTTTGCGGTCCAAGGCCGCGGAAGCCGTCGGTAAACTCGGCTTTAATCCCGGTTCGACCGACTTAAAGAGAATTTTGGACAAAGAGAAGAACGTCGACGTTAAACTTTCCATTCTAAGAGCAGTCGGCGACCTGAAAGAGAAGACGACGGTTCCCGCTCTGATAACATTCGCATCCAACAAGAAGGAGAAACTCGCGTTACGCTTGCAAGCCGTAGATACGATTCGAATTATCGGTGATCCGGAATGCCTACCCGGATTATTCGATGCCTACGTTTTCGAAAAGACTCCCGAGGTTAAACAGGAGCTTGAACGAGCGACTCGGGAACTTTTGCTCATTAAAACGGCTCGATAGAATTTGCGACTTAGCGATCGATCCGTTTCGAAAATTATGCGAGATACAATCCCTTCCCGACGTCGCATGACTATGAACGTTAACCTAATTGTAATTCTGTGCATAGTATGCGCTGCTTGTAGGGCCAATCTTCGTACGTCCTTCGACGATCTACCAGTTGAAAACGAATTTAGGAAAGGTGTCCCGGACGGAAAGGACTGGAACGGTTCCTATTTAGTGACCGCCTCCGAAATATGGGCTGACAAATTAAAAAGAGTTCTTTCCGATTCGAATAATTTTTCGCGACCGGACTTGGATAGAGATCATATTCAAGAAGGCTTTTCGGAATTAGAGCGACTCGGGAAGCGGGCTTTTTTGATTACGATCCGTCCTAAATTCGGAGGGCGAGAAGTCACCGAATTAGGAGAGACAGGTGTTCGACTTGGAACCTGCGATGCGATCGACAAGTTGGAATTCCCTTATACGTACGTGGTTTTTCCCGAGAGTTGGTTTAATAAGTTGGAGAGATATCCGAAAAACCCCAGTGAAACCTATGTTACTCTAATAAAGCCTCGTAAAAAAGCCAGGCCTTATTACGAGGAAGAAACGAGGAGAATCGTCGCCACATTCCAAAAAAGTTGCGTTTCGCCGGGCGAGAATAAACTGGAAGTTCAAATTCTAGGATATGAACTTTTACTTTTCCGTTTTATTTTTCAGTACGATTGACGGAACCGTTTCTCCTAATTCCCGCGCTCGAATGTTTAGCGATTCCAATTCGGGAAGAATTCGAACTTCTCCTGGGCGGTCGCGTCATGAGCGGGAATGATTCGCAATTTCGGATAACGTGAAAGTAGTTGATGAATCTTTTCCAATTCTCCTCCTAAACGATTCGGATCGTTATCGGCTATCCATCGCGACGCCCTAGGCTTATGTGCGGGAAAAGCGAATCCTTCTTGGGACCAGGTGGTATCTCCGGTAAAAAGATATCTGCGATTTCCGGAGAGATTTAGGAAGGCTCCGACGGAACCGGGTGTGTGTCCTTGGATCGGAACAAAAACCAGGCTCCCGTCTCCAAACCAATCCTTACTACTTTCGTAGTTCTCATACGGTCCGTCGGTAAAGAATAGATCCGCCCAATCCACTTCTCTGCCGGAAAATTGAGAAGCTATGTATCCTTTCTTTTGCCCTTCGTACGACGAAGCGAAATCCTTTTCTGCGGAAGTAGCGTATATTTTCGCCCAAGGGAAATCCTTGATCCCGCTTGCATGATCCCAATGTAAGTGGGAAAGGAATATGGATCGGATTTTGCGGGAATCAAAGCCGGCCTCTTGCAATTGATTGATCGCAGGGCGATCGTTTTTATAGGCTAGTAACGGTCTTTTATAAAAAGCGTGCTGTCGGAATTCTTCGGCGATATGAGTTCCCAATCCGGAATCGAACAGGAGAGTCCCTTTCGGGTGTTCAATCAATACGGCCGTATGAACTATTTTACGTTTTTTGAATAAGGATCCGCCTTCCACGATAAAAGCTTCCAGGGTTCTTCCCTCTCCCGTTTTAATGAACGAAAAACGGATATCGGGCCTATAATTCTCTTTGAATATACGAGGATCGGTCGCGACACGGAAGACCTCGAGGTTGGAGGGAACTGCCAATCTCGGAAATCCGAGAAGATAGATTTGAGTCGCGATAAAGACAGTCAGAACGATTAGCAGTAGTTTCAGCGGTTTCATAATTTATTCCCCTGCATTCAGTAATTGTTTTGCCGCTTTGGCCGCAGAACGAAGCGGGCGAACGTCCCTACTCGTTCGAGATAATAGGATGGCGCCCTCCATTAGCGAAAGTAAAACCTGGGCGAGTTCTCTCGCTCGAACTTTCCCATAGCCTGAATTTCGTAGGAAAAGTTCCAATCTAGTATTCCAATTTTTGAATATGTTCTGACAAACTTCGTTTACCACTCCGTTTTCCGAAGCGGTTTCGTTTGCCGTCGTGGAAATAGGACAACCCTTGGAGAAATTAGAGGCGATCAGTTTTGTTTCCAGAGATTGCAATATATTCTCGATACCGTTTGCCGCGGTTCTGGAATTTTTCAAGACGCGTTGGAAAAATTCCCCCATTTCCTCGCCGGAGATCGATAAAGCTTCGGTGGCCAATTCCTCTTTGCCGCCCGGGAAATGAAAATAAATGGATCCTTTCGGAGCCCCCGAGGCCTCCACGATATCGTTTAAGCCGGTTCCGGAATAACCTCGCATTTCCAGTGCTTCGGCCATTGCTCGGACCATTCTGTCCCGAGATTTTTCTCCCTTTTCGCCCATAAGGCCATTGAATCTATAAATAAATAGACCGGTCAATATAAAAATAGTCCCTTCAAAATAGCAAGAACCGGGTTGAGAAGGCTCTCCTGGCGGTGTATTCTTCCTTTTATGGAAAAAAAAGTGGTTATCGCGCAGGGTTTATGGTGCCGGAGTAGCTTATACGTTCCGATGGCGGAGAAGTTTCAGAAAAGAGGATATTCTTACTCGATTCCGGAATTACGGAACACGGAGGCGGGAGAGGACGGAGACATCATCCCCGATTCGAATCGATATCTGGAAATATTACAAAAACATAGTATTGATTGGGAGAATACGATTTTGGTGGGTCATTCGTTCGGAGGATTATTGGCTCAAATCATTGCAGCTAGGGTAAAACCCAAGGCCCTGGTTCTACTTAGTCCTGTCGTTCCGGTAAGCTACAATCGGCCGGGATTGTATGCAATCGCATTCGGAATCTATTTAACGTTTATATCCGAATTTTTTACGAAATCTTCCAGGCCTAGTCTAAACGGATTCTCCACCTGGATCTATCAATGCTTATCTAGGAAAGAAAAGGACGAGTTATATCCTTTCTTTTTGGATGAAAGTCCTTATGTAGTGCGGGAATGTGTTCTTCCCGGAAGAATGTCCCGGATCGCATATAAGTCCAAGTCCGAGATCGAATGCCCCGTTTTCGTGGCCGCGGCAAAGGAGGATAGAATCGTAAACGCAGAATCTTTGAGAAGATTTGCCGATCGATATGCGGGCGGTTATAAGGTTTACGAGAACACGTCCCACTGGATGATTACGGAAAGTTCGATAGATCGAATCGTGACCGATATTTGCGATTGGTTAGACAAAAAATGAACGTAAAGAAGTCGGTGGAATATTACGAAATGGTTGCGCGAGTGATCGAGTATATCGATTCGGTTTTTCCGGAACAACCTGATATCATCGAATTGGCCTCGGTCGCCGGATTATCGGAATATCATTTTACTCGAATCTTTTCGGAATGGGCGGGTCTCCCGCCGAAACGGTATCTGCAATTTCTAAGGCGGGAATATGCCAAAGAAATCCTGCAAAAGAGTTCGAATTCTTTAGATGCGGCCATTTCTCTCGGGATGAACGGAACCGGAAGATTACATGATTTATTCGTGACTACCGAAGCCGTAACACCCGGGCAATGGAAGACGAACGGAAAGGATTTAAAGATTCGTTATGGATTTCATCCGAGTCCGTTCGGAAATATGTTCGCGGCAAAAACCGATAAGGGAATTTGTGAATTGCATTTTGTGGACGATCGAACGATCTCCGAAATCGACCGGGCTTTTCGTAAGAAATGGAAAAACGCGGAACTCGTCGAAGATGCGAGTGCGACGTCGGAGCTGAACGAACTGTTTGAACCTTCTCGGACTAGAATAAAAATTCATCTCTTTGGGACGAATTTTCAAGTAAAGGTATGGGAGGCGCTACTCGCGATTCCGGAGGGGTTTCTGATTTCGTATGAGGACCTTGCGGAGCGTGCAGGTTCGAAGCAATCGGTTCGGGCGGTTGCCTCTGCAGTTGCTAAAAATCCTTTAGCTTATTTAATCCCTTGTCATCGAGTTATTCGTAAAACGGGTGTTTTGAACCGATATAGATGGGGAGCCACTCGAAAAGCGGCCATCATTGCGTATGAGGCTGCAAAAATCCAGAAACTTTAATTCGGAATTATAATTCCGATATCGGTGAATCATTATTCCTTAATAGAGGAATGGCTCTAAAAAAGACGATCATCTCACTTCTTTTGTTACCTGAACCTGAAGAAACGGTAAAAAACTTGCGGAAGACGCCAGGAGAAGTAAGATGATTTTTGCACAAGATATTCCGAAACGATTGAAAGACGTCTTGGGACCCGACGAATTGAATCAATTTATCGACCTATTGAACCATGCATTTGAAGTTGAACGGAAATTTTTGGAAAGTCAGGTTTCGGATGATTTCACCCAGTCGATTGCGGAAGAGTCCGGGAGATTACGGTTAGAAATGCGGCAATCATACTTAGACGCAAGCCGACAATTCTTAGACTTTCGAGAAAACGTTCAAGAGGGATTGGCAACCGTTGAATCAAAAATTGAGATTCTTCAAGGGCGCATGACTGAGAAGTTCGCATCAACCGACATAAAGATGGAAATCCAGAGAGCAAATATGAACGAAAGATTCGCGCAGACTGACGTGAAATTTGAAATCCTGCGATCCGATATGAACGATAGGTTTGCGCAGACGGACGCGAAAATTGAGATACTGCGATCGGATATGAACGAGAGATTCGCACAAACGGATGCGAAAATTGAGATACTGCGTGCTGATATGAACGAGAGATTCGCGCAAACGGATGCAAAAATTGAAATATTGAGATCAGATATGAACGAAAGATTCGCACAGACAGATGCAAAAATTGAGATACTGCGTGCAGATATGAATGAGAGGTTTGCGCGGATGGATGCAAAAATTGAAATCCTGCGATCGGATATGAACGAGAGATTCGCGCAGATGGACGTAAAATTCGAAACCTTTCGGACGGAAATTCGATCGGATATCGCAGATTTAAAAGTCGACATCCATGCCGCGATTACGAGTCAGACGAGGTGGATTTTTACCAGCCTATTAGGGATGGCGGCGATCATGCCCATCCTCTTCAAGTTTATGGATAAAATGTTGCGCTACTTAGATATATTGTTTTAGATATTCTTTACCTTTTAAATGGCTCGGGTATAAAATGGGAAAATCGTTGCCTGTTCTTTTACGCCAGCGTCTGTACGCCTTACTGGAATCCCAATAGACTTCGTATTCGGATTCCAATCTAAAAAGAAGTTTTTCCCAAAAGAGGAAATGGTTGTCTATAAATTCCTGGCGGATATCCTTTTCACGCGAAGTAAGCGGACATTTAGAAGTGAATTCTTTCATGAAAACTAATCCGACGATCACTCCTCTTGTGTCCAAATACGGTTCTAAGGGGAATGTGCGGCAGCTAATCGAGCGATTTTCCCGTTCGCAATGTGCAACGCCTTTGCATTCACAAAATGTAATTTTCCTTTGATCGTATTCGGCGAATTCTTTTTTTTCTTCCTTTGTGCCGGGAACGTATTCCTTCCAAAGGTCCGTTCTTTCGGAAAGCATTTCATACTCGGATTTATATAAGGTTGGGAGTGCGTTATCCGCTTGGCAGCAAACGGGAATTCCCCCGTTGGCGGGGGCGCATAAGGAACCGCAATTGTATTCGGTTACTTCCTCTTGCAGTAGGGAATAATAATATTCGACTTCTTCCCGTGTGAGCGCTTTCGGATCAAGCTTGGCGGCTCTCTTCATCGATCTCCTGTTCCCTCTTTCTTTCTCTTTTCGATAGTATCCGATTCAAGTAAAGAACCCGGAAGAAAAGGTAACCCCCTCCCATCAAACCGGAGGAAAGAAGGAGACCCCACTTACGATAGAAAAGGTCGGAATTGGATGAGAGCCAACCGTTTTTTTGAAAAATAACCAGCACCAGGGATACGATCATCAGAAAGCTAAAACAGCCTAGGAAGAAAAGAGTAGTATTCCGAAGAGACCAAAGTTTGTCTTCCCGTTCGTACTTCAGGAGTAGGAACTGATGGTATAATCTTTGGTATTCCTTCGGCGTCGTGATCTTCTGGATTTCGAAGTATTGCTCGAATTCCTTCGGAACCCCGTTCGGGTCCAATAATACTAATTCGTAATCTAAAGAACCGTCATATCGTTTTCTTCGAATCGGATCGGAGAGAAAATAGTATGCTTCCGCGCCCTCTCTTAAAGCTTCGGTTCTCCAGGGAACCCACATGTTCATGTCCAGGGAAGAAATATAGTTATCGAACGCTTCTTCAATATCGCTTTTTTCGGCGTCCCGAGGCAGTCCCAATAATCCGTAATAATCTGCCTTTCGGTTCATAACTTTACCTGGGGGATTCATTCCTTGGTTTGCTCGTTTCTTCCGATTCTGCCCGAATGGAGAAGATTAGGAAACGATTTTTCAATCGGGAAAACGGCCATGAAATCCCCTTTACACACGATTTCTACTCCAAAAACTCGTCTTATGAGCGTAATGGAAGCTGTGGTCAGGGCCGGTAAGGTTTATATAGAGACATACGGCTGCCAAATGAACGAATACGATTCCGGAATCGTAACGAGTTTAATGCAGGGCGCTCAATATGAAACGGTTTCCGACCCGGAGGAATCCGACGTTATCTTTTTGAATACCTGCGCGATCCGCGAGAACGCTCACGCTAAAATCTACGGTCGCTTACAAAGTCTGGGTTATTTAAAAAAAAGGAATCCTTCCCTCGTCATCGGAGTTCTGGGCTGTATGGCTCAAAATCTCGGGGAGGATTTATTCCACCAGGAACTTCCTTTGGACCTGGTGGTCGGGCCGGATAATTATCGCAGCTTGCCGGATTTAATTTCCAGGATTCGAACGGGAGAACACTCCGTTTCCCTAACTCGGCTTTCCAAAATCGAAACCTACGACGAAATCGAGCCGAGGGTCGTTAACGGAGTTCAGGCCTTCGTCACGATTATGCGGGGATGCAATAACTTTTGCACTTTTTGCGTGGTTCCTTATACGAGAGGTCGGGAAAGGAGCAGGGACCCGCAATCGATCGTAAGAGAGACCAGAGATTTGGTGGCTCAAGGCGTGAAACAACTAACGCTCCTGGGTCAAAATGTAAACTCTTATAAATTCGAAGACATCGACTTTGCCGGTTTAGTACGTTTATTGTTAAACGAAACGGAAATCGAGAGAATTCGCTTCACCTCGCCTCACCCCAAAGATTTCCCCCTGCACTTACTCGAGTTGATGGCGGAGAATCCCAGATTTTGTCCGAATATACATTTACCTCTTCAATCCGGAAGCACCGAAGTCTTAACGAACATGAAGAGAGTTTATTCTCGTGAAGAATTTCTGGAAGTCGTCGATCGAATCAGAGGTTATGTTCCGCAGGTAGGATTGACTACGGATATCATAGTCGGATTCCCGGGAGAAACCGACGAGCAGTACGAAGAAACTCTCGATGTGGTCAGGAAAGTCGGCTTCGATATGGCGTTTATGTTCAAATATTCCGAGAGAGAGGGGACGATCGCCCAGAAGCGCTATCCGGACGATGTAGCCGAAGAAGTAAAAGGGGAACGGCTGACCAAGCTGGTCGATTTACAGACCGCGATATCTTTGGAGCAGAATCAGGCGAGGATCGGAAAAACATATCCTATTCTAATCGAAGGGATATCGAAGAAATCCGCTAACGAAGTCTGCGGAAGAACTCCTTGCGGGCGTATGACCGTCTTTCCCATTCCTGAAGGCGAAGATTCCTTATCGATGATAGGAAGGTCCGTTCCCGTCACAATCATATCCGCAACGAGTGCCACCCTAAAGGGAAGGATCCTTGCTTGAAAAAAACTTCCCCTTCTCAAAAGGGGAAAGGTGCTTCGGCCCAATCCTCCGCAAATAGTAAGGCGCGCTCGGCCCGAAAGGGGAGTACGGAAGTTTTTGGCGTAGAGGCTAAAGGCAAAGTCAGACAAGGAACGGATCTTCGTTCCGTCAGAGTTCATAGCATCGCCGACCTTCCCCCCGGATTTTATGTTCATACGGACCGGGAAAAATTTTGGAGATGGATTCCCATCCTAGACCGTTATATACTATCGGAGATCGTTCCTCCATTTTTCGTTTCCCTTCTATTTTTCACCACAGTCTATATGGCTCTCGCTCTTCAAAAGATGATCGGTCTTTTCGTGGGGAAAGGCGTGGACCCACTTCGTTTATTGGATTATTTCGGTTACCTTTTGGGAAACATCATGCCGATGACCATACCTATGGCCTGTCTGATGAGCGGGGTCATGGCGGCGGGAAGGTTATCCGGAGATTCCGAGATCACTGCGATTCGCTCAGCGGGTATTAGCTTCTCTCGAATCTACATCGTATTTCTCATTTTCGGAACTGTAATGGCCCTCGTAGTGGGGTATCTGAACTTTTATCTTTCTCCGGAAAATACCAGGAAGATGGAGGAATTTAATAAATGGGTTATGGCTTATAATCCTCTTCTCGCAATGACTCCGGGCCAATTCAGCGGGGATAAGACACAGGGTCTGTTTGAGGAAAAGGGACGGACCATGTATACCGAGGGAGTTAACCCGGAGACCGGAGAATTGAGCGGAGTCCAAATTCGAGAGTGGACGATTTCCCTCGAAGGGGACGAATACTTTTACATAGGCACTACTGCGATTCCAATGGGTGGTTCTCGCTTATCACAAATTATTGCCGCCAAAAAAGGAACCCTCGTAGAAAAAATGGGGCCGAACGGAGAATTCGAAAAATCGATCCGATTGAAGGGCGGTTGGATCTTGGAATGGAACCAGGATAAAAAAGGATTCTCCGTTTACGACTTACGCAACGGGGAGATGGATTATAATATTCCCAAAAAGGAAGAAAAGAAAACATTAGAGCTGAACGTGAGTCCCGAAACATTTACCATGCCGGTGTTAATCTCCATACGAAATAGCATAGAAAGCGAAGGATTGGAAAACATTCCCGGTCTGGAAATTTTGCACGAAATGGGGTTATCGATAAAAGGAATCGGCGGTTTGAAAGCCATGGTCACTCAGTTGCAGATCGATGTCATACAAACAGCGCAGGATCCGACCATTTCCGCTTCCGAAAAAACTCAGAAATTTTCGATTCTGACGCAGTTGGATGCATTGCTGAAACAATCTAAAAAAGTGCTGGCAAAATTTAATGTGGAGATCCATCGGCGAATTGCGATGCCGATTTCTTGCTTAATTTTTTCGATTATCTCTCTCCCCCTCGGTTTAGTGGTGAAACGTTCCGGAAAAGGGATGAGTTTCACGATGGCTGTGGTTTTGATCATAATCTACTGGGGTTTATTCACCGTCGGTAGCAATGTCTCCGATAATAGTAAGTTTCCGGTTTGGCTAGGCCCCTGGGCAGGCAATATCGTCGTTACGATCATTAGCCTAAATATCATGCTAAAGAGAACGGATATGCGATTGCCTTTACCCGTTATGAAGTTTTTTGCAAGAATCGGGGAAAGACTTTCGCCTGTCTCCGATTTCCTGACTCGGACTTTCGGGTATTTGGAGCCCCTAAAAACGAAATTGACAGTGGTACTCAAGAAATTATCTTTATGGAGAAACCGGGAAGGAAGGGGTTAGCCTTGAGCCCGGCAGGATCCGAAAAATTTGGGTTCCGTCACCTTTTAAGACGCATGCATAGGGGGCAGTCGGCTTTGAAAACCGCAAATATATGGCATATCACCTCCGGAGCGGAATTCCCCGTCCATATCTGGAAGCATCCCCGTATCAATATAGAATTGCGTAAAGTGATCCTCAAGGATTACAAAACGATCGAATTAGACCCTCAGGATATCAACGTCTTTTATGTAAATACCCAAATCAAAGACTGGAATGAGATTAAGGACGATTTTTTAAAACGTTTTGAACTGCATCCGTTCGTGGCTTTAATCATTATCGTTTCACCGGATGCCGAGGAGATTTTTCCGAAATTATCCCCTAAGGGTAAGTCGGAGGTTTTGGAGAATCCCGTTCAACCCAGGACATTACGCATCATTTTAGATAGAGTCATTCAGACGGAATTCTTTAAGTTGATCGCTAACGAAATCGGGAATAGCTGCCTGGCTAATGTAGGTTTCTTTGAAGGCGTTTTCGAATTGGCTAATAAAGAATATCAGGATGCACATAAAGCGAATGCCGCTTTGCACGCCATCTTAGAGTTTGAAGCTAAGATAAAAAAGAATAACGAAGACATTAATAAGGCGATTGAGAGAGTCAACGAGCTTAAAAATCAGGAACTGCTCACGCTTCACGAACGTCTTAAAGTTTCGGAAATCATCGACAATCTCAAAACGATGGAATTGAAACATGCGTTGGAATTGAGAAAAGCGACCGAGCGCGCTCTCGAGTATTCCAGTATCGAAGAGATAGAAATGAATCGGATTCTGGAAGCCCAAACGAAATTATTTGCGTACACCGAACAGGAAATACGGGAGTTAGTCGAAGAGAATAAAAGACTTCGGAAGGAATTGGGTCTTCCCGAGCATACCTGAGGCTGGGGAAAAAGCGACGCGAGTCATCAATCTCTTGCGAGCAACTCCATGACTTTTTTAAATTCGTAGGAATTTTGACCGTACTTGAGTTCGGCGTAACGAATTCCGTGCTTTCTTCTTAAAGATAAATAAGATTGAGCGTTATCCTCGTCCTTACCTTTCTTGGCAGCCAGATAAAGTCTTTCGTAGCAATGCGCGAGGAGTTGGTGAGGTTCCGGTTCCTCGTTGAATTTCGGATCTAAATCGATATATTTTTCCAGAAAACCGGCCGACTGAACGAAGTTTTTCATCGCGTATTGGTGTTTGATCAATTCCCGGTAGACGTCTGCCTGAATCTCCAAAAAAGAACTCGTTCGCTTAATATTCGGGTTTTTAACTTTATCAAGATTTTGTGATGCCATTGCGAGTAAGCTGATCGTATCTAGTCTCGCCCGAGCGAGTTCCCTATTCAAAACCCTATCGAAATTTTCGAGTCTTGTTTTTCTTTGCCAGTCGTATCTCTCGGAATCCGGCGATTTTGCCTCTTCGTCTTTTCTTCTTCGATCGATCGCAGAACTGGTTTTTCTGAATGTATCTAGGGCTTTTCCTAATTCTTCACCGGCTTTCTTGATTAAGGATTTTGAATTATCTTCGGAAAAATTGCCGAGAAAATCCAAATCGTGAAACTCTAAAGGATTTTCGCTCCAAGGTCCTTCGTTCGTGGATTCCGGAATTAGCATTTCCAGCCTTTTTTCGGGAAAGCGGTCGTGCGGATCCGATTCCCCCAATACACAAAACAAGGGAATCATAATGATGAGAAGGAGGCTTTTCTCTTTATCGGGCAAATTCCAGGAACGAAAATGGCGCATTCATAAATAAGATCGGCGCCTAGTCGATAAACATAAGCTCGAAACTATGCTTCCCCGCATTTTACGAGGATAAACGTTTCGGTTGAGTCTTCCATCTACGATGGACCCAAAAGTATTGTTCGGGCGATTTCCTGATTTTGGATTCCAAAACTTTCGTCCAGATTTCGGTCGTTCTCCTGATCATATCCTCTTTCGTTTCCTTCGGTAGTCTTTCCGGAATTCCTAAATTTTCGCAGGTGATTTCGAATTTTCCCTTACCCTTATACTCGGTCGTATAAAAGACCAACGGGACTTTTGCCAGATAGGACATCACTGCCGGACCTTGGTGCGTCGAGGCGGGCCTATTTAAAAAAGGAATGAAAATCCCGGTATCTCCCGCATTTTGGTCGGCAAAGAAAGCCAACCAATATCCTTCTTTTAACTTACGAAGTACTTCCGTCGGCCGATCGATCGGAATCGTGATAACCGTACCATAATTTTGCCTTCTCTTATCCACCCAATTGCTAACGTACGGGTTTCTGGCAGGCTTGTATAAAGTGCCTACCTTTGGAAGACGCAGAGGCATATAAACAGCCATGCTCTCCCAATTTCCTATATGGCCGGAAACGATCACTACGCCGCTGCCGGTAGCGGATATTTCCTTCTCGGTTTTTTCAGATTCCTTATCGTAAGATATGTAGGTTTCATACCAAGCTTTCGGATTTCTTTGCTCGTAGAAAAAGCAACCGAGGATCACACCGAGAAATCTAAAATGCTTTCGCACCAATGATAATTTTTCCTTATGCGTCAATTCCGGAAAGGCGTGAGATATATTTTGGTAGGCTATTTTGCGATGCTTTTGGGCTAACGGATAAAGAAGCAACGTTAATCCCGAACCGAAAAATATACATGCTCTATAAGGTAGAAATGAAAATGGAAAAAGGACCGACCGCATGATTAGGTAAGAAACGAAATGTTTAAATTGGCTTACTGTTCCTGCCTTGGATCCGTTTGCCAGTTGTAGTATTTCACTCATGACTAGTTCCAATTCTAAAAACTAAGAAACGAGAACAACTATTTTGCGATTTTTTTTCCGTTAGACTTAGGTTCAAAAACAACATAAGGAAAGTATAATTCTATATTGTTGGAATTCCTCCTCTCTCTTGACCTCAGTCTAGCAAGGCTTTTGCGGAAGAATCTTTAGCATTGAAAGAAGGGGATGCGCTTGGAATCAGTAACCCGTTTTTGCACTTCCCTTCCGAGCGTATACCATAAGCAAGGGAGTGAATCCGAATCGGATCGTAGATGGAAATAATATTTTGAATTACAGTATCAATGAACGTTTTGCGATTCTTATCTCTTGCGAGTGAGGAGGCTATGCATTCATGTTTTTGTTATCCGACAAACTTCTTCCAGCCATCGGATTCTTGATTGCACGCGGAGCCGTTTTTTGCCGGATCTGAGATAGGATACTATCGTAATTTGTTCGCGATTGAGCAACGAACGCCGAAGAATCATTCCAGCATTCAAATGTGACTTGTACGAACGCGAAAGACTCAAGTTGCGGATTAAAAAAATGATTCCAGGAATGGAAGGCACTAGAGACCGTGAAATGAAGAGGTGGATCCGATGCAAACTGCCAATGTTCCCGAGACAAAAAGAATCGTTTTAATAGCGCACGATAATAAAAAACAGGACCTTGTCGAATGGGTTCTTCTTCATAAAGAAGAGTTGCGGCGGCATCATTTATACGGTACTGGGACCACCGGTAAGGTAGTTCACGAGAAGACGGATCTTCCCGTTCATAGATTTCTTTCAGGACCTCTCGGGGGCGATCAACAAATCGGTGCGAAAATCGTTGACGGCGAGATCGACGTTATGATTTTTTTCTGGGATCCTCTTACGGCTCAACCCCATGATCCGGACGTAAAAGCGCTTCTTCGGATTGCGGTCTTATATAATATCCCGGTTGCAAACAATCGGATCTCTGCGGATTATTTGATTTCCTCCAATTTGCTTTCCTCTTCCTACAAAAGAACTTCCATCGATTATAATACCGGACTTCCGATTTACTGATCCTTTCCGTTTCACTTCGAATGAAAAAAAGATAGCGGTTGATATTTTAAAGTCCTTCAGCGGTAAAGGCGGATCGATAAGCTTCCGGAGGACAGGTCTGGAAGGTACAGTAGGAATTTCCGGATTCGTCGATCCCGTCCTGATCAAAATTTTAAGATCTATCGAACTTCGACTGATTGAGTTTTTAGCTCCGACTTTGCGAATCGGCTCTCCTAATGTTGCCAATATGGGCGTTTCATTCGGCCCTTTCGATTCTCCGAATGTTCTTCCCTCGTTCTCGAACTTACCTTATTTTTTACTATAAATACTTCGTATCGAAAACGGTTTCTTTTGGGACCATACTAAGCTTACATTCAAACTCGGGATTTTTGAATGTAAGCAATATTCCGTATTTCTAATTTTACTGTCCTTGGGCGGAAAACGCCGCCTGATAAGCGGCCGGCGGACAGGTTTGATAAGTACAGGTAAATGCATTCGGGGACACATTCGCCCAGATCCCGTTCGTAGTTAAGGTCGAACAAGTTATATTATATGAATTGGATTTTCCGGTCCCTGACGGTATGCCCATGCAGGTTCCAAGCGGAATATCTTGGTAACAAGTACAGTTTCCTTGAAACGCTTGCGTGTTGGTGCAATAAACGCAGTCCGCCTTTATTTTGCTTTGGACAAGCTCTGAAAGCAGTTCCAGCTTATTGTACCGTTCGTGTTCTCTTTTAGATTGAGGATTATAAGTACAGTTACCTAAACCGATCGAGAATAGTAGGACGAGGTTGATTATTAAGTATTTCTTCATGCTGTTTCCCTCATTTTGAATCTGATATTAATGTAAACGGTATATCTACTTTGAAAGTGATATTAATTCCGGGATTTAACGCGTAAGTGGCGTATCTGCTGAGCGGATTCACGTACTTAGTGTTGAATAAATTCTGGACTCCGACATCAAAGGTCGCCGAATCCGTTCCGTTGGATAATCCGGGTATTGCGGCTCCGAAGCCCAGATCATAAAGATTATAACCGTGGGACGGGGTTTGGAGTACGCCGACCCGATACTGGGGTTGAACGAAGTTACCGTTTACCGAAAAGTAAGGATTCTCTAAACCGAATAATTTATTAGTCGTAAACTTGGTGCCGAATCTGGCTCGGTTGGGAGTCATGTTCGGTAAATTTTTATTTTCCAGGTCGAACAGGATCGATCGGAAGTCGATGCTGCCGAGATTCAGTAGTACGGAAGGATCGACTTTCTTCGTTACGTTTCCTTGAAGTAAATCGATACCACCGCTCAAAACTAACCAAGAAGTCGTTTGATATTGAAAACTGAATTCTCCCCCCGTCAACTGGGCTCTATCTTGTCGATAATTATAGATTCCGAATCCGGAAATCGGGTCGAAGGCTCCGGTGCTTACGGAATAAATGTAATTATTGATATTGTTTTGGAAAGCGCTAAGTTCTAATTGCAGTCGGTCCGTAGCATATCTAAGAGTAGTATCGTAATTCAGAGATGTTTCCGGTCGAAGCGTATTTTTACCTAGCTCGAACTTACCTGTCCCTTCGTGAACTCCGTTAGCGAATAGCTCGAATTCCGTAGGAGCTCTAAATCCTCTGCCCGCATTTAATGCCAACGAAAAATCCTTGGCAAACCTCCAGAGAGCACCTAAGGTACCGGTATTCGCATCGAAGTTTCGGGTTTGCTGAACGACATTCAATGCCGGATTCGTGCTCACGCTAATGGATCGCTTATCGTGACGCCCACCGACGGAAAACGTAAAATCACCGACTCTCCATTGTTCCAGAAAGAAAAATCCGACGTTATATAGTTGGTCTCCCGGAACCAAAGGATTCGTTCCGATCGTAACGTTCTTCTGATTCATACCCTGGAAGCCGAGCGTGCCTTTTAATCCTTTCCATTCCTTATGATGAACCTTCGCGTCAAAGGTAGTCGTATCCAAAAAGAGATTTAAACCTTGTTTGAAATTATTGGCATTTACCTGATATATTTCGTATGCCTTTTGAAACTGAGTCAGAGAGCTGCCGGTAAGGTCGCCGTAAATCGGGGCATATCGGTTCTTATCCGGGATTTCCCTTCGATTATTTCGCTGATAGCCTGCGTCGAGTTCTATGTTTACCAAAGGAAGAATAAAGAAAGAATGAATATGCGTCTTTTGGTGCGAAAGTTTCTGTAGCCCTTTCCCCTGAGGGTTGTCCACCGGGTTATCATATAGATCCTGTTCTTGCGTCCGTTGAAAACTGTCAATGTATGCATTTCCCCAGGAACCGTCCGTTCCAATGGAGGCGCTGATATTTTTTTCGTTTATTCCGGTATTCGGTAATTTTCCGTTCGGAGTCCGGATGCCGGATGCCTTTCTTTCATCGGTGTGCACCCGATAACCTACATTCAAATTCTTGTTATAGCCGTACAGGGAGATTGAACCTGCGTCTTGGCGGTTATTCGTAAAACTGTTGGAAGATATATTACCTGCGAGTACTGGCGCATTATCTTTCGCCGTCGGTGCCTTGGAACGGATAATATTCACAACACCGCCTAACGCATCCGAACCATAGAGGACCGACGCAGGGCCCCGCACAACTTCGAGCCTGTCGATACCGAACGAGTCGACTTCTACGGTATGATCGTCTCCGAATTGCTGCTCCTCCTGTCGGACTCCGTCGGTCATCACCAAGACTCTCTGCCCGGTTAATCCTCGGATAACCGGTTTAGCAGCTCCGGCTCCAGTGGATAGATTGGCGACTCCAGGGGTATTATCCAAGGTCGACATTACGTTTTGCCCTCGTAATCTTTGAAGTTGTCTTCCTTCCACCACAGTCGTCGGTTGAGGAGTCGAAAGAAAATCGGAAGCGATCGATCTAGTCGTCACATTGATCGCTTGGCTTTCTAGGAAAGTCGGCTTTAAAGTAAATTCGATCGTTTGATCCGTTCCCCCCACGTCGACTCGAACCGTGTTCGGTTGATAATAGGGCGCGATTGCGGTTACGGAATACGATCCTTGCGTTAAGTGCTGGAATTCAAAGCTACCGTCCGCTCCGGTTTTTATTGAAACGTTATTTTCACTTAGTACTACCCTTGCGCCTTGGATCGGTTTTCCGGTCGGATCTTTGACCGTTCCTTTTAAATTTACGTCGAGAGCCAAAAGTCCGGTCCAAGGACTCAAAAAAAGAGCAAGTAAAATAAGTTTATGGTTATATAATTTTTCAGATTTCATTTCTTTCCTATATTGGAATTTTATAAATAACTAATCTACGGAACCCACGGGAATCCTAGATGCAATAGAAGCGCGTTATTTTAAGAAAGAAGGGGAGGGGATCTACCCGGAATGGATAGATACCGAAAAAGGGGAATATAAATGGATAAAGTCGAGCCGCTTATTTCTGAAGAAACGGCCGGAATTTTCAGGGAGAAGTGGCCGTCGCCGGGAGGGGAAGTTTGGCTTCCGGCACGACCGTGTATACATAGAGCGCAGAATTCGGCGGGATTTCCGGAATCGAAGGAAGCTAGTTGGCCCGTTATAAAATGAGAGTCTTTTGGGCCTTTTGGAAAGAAATGATGATGAGAGGAGGCGTTATAGGTTCCGGACAGAAAAAGTCCGAACGATAAGACCGCTATTGCTTGGAACACTCTCTGTTTTTTAAATTTGTTCCCTGTCCTCATAAATTACCAATAATGATAACTCGTTATTAAAAAGCAAGTAGAAATCACTAGCAGAGGCCAGAAGACTGAGGACAGTAGCTGCTCGAAGTTGGAAAGGTGGCAGAGGATGGGGGAAAATTCACTGTAACGCAGGAATCTTTCTCTATAACGCGGAAACCCGGCTAGTCAATGTTCTGCCCTTTTCAGAGGACAGAAGACTGACGACAGATGCGTTCGCTTTCAGAGGACAGAGGTCAGAAGACAGATGCGCTCGCTTCGCTCACGCTAGACAGAAGCTGCTCGATGTTGTGAAGGTTATAGAAGTAGAGGAGATATCTATTGTAATGCAGGAATTTTTCTCTAGAACGTGGGAACCCCGTTCAACCAATATTCTGTCTTCAGTCCTCTGCGTGGGAGCTCCTACTGATTCCATTTTGGAAAAGTTCTTGTCAGGGGAATCATTTTGTGGTAGAGGAATTTTTCCACCGCTCCGCTCCGGCCCCCAGAGTCTGTTGAAAAAGAGGTGCAAATTTTACGAATGTACTAGATTTGCCGAATGGCAAAGTTCAAGAATACGGACCCTAAACAGCTGCGGATGTATGTTTTAAACTTTCAGGAGTTATTTGGAGAAGGACATCCTATTCATAGCTTTAAGAAAGTCATCGATCGCTTAGTAGATTTTGAGGATTTCGAGAAGAATTACCAGAATGATGAAACAGGGCGACCCGCGATCTCGCCCAAGAAAGTAATTTCGGCCCTTTTTTATTCGATACTAATAGGCAACCTCTCGATGAGAGAACTTTGTAGACTTTCAAAACTGAGAGCCGAATTGATTTATCTATTGGATGGAGAAGAGTTAGATCATACGTTTATTTCAAAGTTTAGAAAGACCCACAAAAATGAAATTGAGGACTTATTCTCTCAAACGGTATTTCTCGGTTATGAAAGCGGTTATATAGATTTTGAAACGGTTTCAATCGATGGAACAAAGATAAAGGCCAATGCGAATTCCGATGATATGGGGGATTTAGAGAAATTCGAGACTCGGTTGAAGCAAATAGAAAAAGTCAGTAAGATAAAACTAAGGGAGTGGGAACGGTCGGCAGATTTAGAACAGACTAAACTTTCGAAAAAAACGAAAGATTTGGAACGAAAAGCAGGCAAGTTAAAAGAGGCTGTAGAATTCTTAAAAAAGCACAAAGACCGCCGCAGGATCCATCTCTATGAGAGAAATTGCGATCTACAGAAAAAGGGAAACGCCTTTATCGTAGGTTACAATGCTCAGGCGGCGGTCGATAGCAAATCTAACATGATTGTTTCCCAATCTGTGGAAACGGGGCAAGCAGATACGAAGTTTACGGAAAAGATGATTCGAAAAGTCGAATATTGTCACCTTTCCCTGAAATCAAGAGACAATGATTTCAGAAAAATTCAATATATCTTGGATGCGGGTTACGCGAGTGAAGCCAACTTTCGGAGTTTAAAGGATTT
>NZ_AHMM02000009.1 GCF_000243675.2 Leptospira inadai serovar Lyme str. 10
AGGAGGGTTTTCTTTTCAGAGGTCAGAAGACTGACGCGTTCGCTTTCAGAGGACAGACGACTGAAGACAGATGCGCTCGCTTCGCTCGCGCTAGACAGAAGCTGCTAGATGTTGGAAATGCTGGGGTAGGAGGAAGAATCTACTATGTTTTTTAATTTATTAACAAGTCATTTACACACTTGAGCTGTCACCCCCCTGATACCCCCGCATCGAAAATCCAGTAACACCTCGCTCCAACATAATTCGTTTTCAGAGGACAGACGCGTTCGCTTTGCTCACGCTAGACAGAAGCTGCTAGATGTTGGAAAGGCTGGGGTAGGAGGAAGAATCTACTATGTTTTTTAATTTATTAACAAGTCATTTACACACTTGAGCTGTCACCCCCCTGATACCCCCGCATCGAAAATCCAGTAACACCTCGCTCCAACATAATTCGTTTTTAAAAAATTGTTGTCAGGGTAATAGGAATAATTTTCTGTCCTCTGTCCTCTGTCCTCTGTCCTCTGTCCTCTGTCCTCTGTCCTCTGTCCTCTGTCCTCTGTCCTCTGTCCTCTGTCCTCTGTCCTCTGTCCTCTGTCCTCTGTCCTCAGCCTTCTGACCCGCCCGATTGAATCACATCCACTTCGACTTTTAATTTATGCTTTCCGCCGCCGAAAAGGATTCCTCGTAGCGGAGAAACATCGGAAAAATCCCGCCC
>NZ_AHMM02000010.1 GCF_000243675.2 Leptospira inadai serovar Lyme str. 10
AGTCGACTACTACGTCAGTCGGATAACAGATGGAGGAAGCGTTGACGGTGCTACACAGGTTACTTTCATTGCCTGCCCCGTAGATCCGGGTTGCGAAACTACTACCCGAGGGATAATAGAGGATTCGATTATTGTTATAATCGGTCATGTAAACGTCGTCGGCGTTGCCTGCCCGGATTCCCCAGATACCCCAATTCGAATTGGTTCCGTTTCCAGGGACAAGGGCATTGGAATTAAAATTCGGTTGTCCGAACACTTTCGTGGCCGTAGTACTTCCAGGAGGGAAATACAGTGCTCGGTCGTTGTATGCATCGGCAACATACAGTCCTCCACTCACATCAAAGCTCAAATGTACCGGAGCATAGAGAGTATTTTCGTTAACGGACCCTCCCTTGTTTGCAGTATTCGTAGTGAAACTTCCGGCCTGCCCATAGACTTTATCCGCCGTAGTACTTCCGGAAGGAAATCTCAGGATCCGATTATTATAAAATTCCGTAATGTAGACGTTTCCGGAGGAATCTAGAGCCACACCTGTCGGGTTATTTGCCGATGTGGCACTAATTCCTCCGTTATTCGCTGTATTGGAAGTAAAGTCCGGTTGGCCGTAAACCCTGGTTGTAGTAAAGCCCGGGTAGGTTTCCGTACTGAGGGAAGGAGTCGAAGGGGTGGATAGTAGGAACAAAGGAATGCTCGAACTTCCCCCGACTCCGCCGCAAAGAGCGCCTGACGCGCAAAGGCTTGCAACTTCGCTTATACAGGAAACGGACAGAAAACTGGAAATCGCTAAAAGAAATATCAGCGAATTGCCCGAGACCATGCGGACTTGCGTGCCTCTTTGCCCTGTGAATTGAAAAGATTTGACCTTTTTTTTCGAAAACATTTCTGAACCCTTAATCATTGTCTTTTTTTTGGAAAGTTAGACGAAATATTGATAAAAATAATACAAAATCGAGAATTTTGTATTATTGACGTTAGTCGAAATTTTCCATTTTTTATTCTTTTCAATTGCTCAAATCCGAGACCCTATCTCCTATCCTTTACTTAGTAACCGTAATCGGTGGAAAATAAAGAGTGCGATTATTTCCCGTATCTGCAACGTACATTCCTCCGGAGGAATCCAGTGCAATGCCCTCAGGCAGGCTCAAGAGAGTAGGGCTGGTTCCAAAAGCGCCGGAAGTAAAATCCCCGCCCTTGCCATAGACTCTCGTTGCGGTAGTACTTCCGGGCGGATAATACAAAACACGATTATTGAATTTATCCGCTACATAGAGACCGCCTTGAGAGTCCAAGGCGATGCCCTTCGGTTTATTCAATGAACTTGCGGTGATTCCGCCGTTATTTGGGCCGCTGGATGTAAAGTCCGGTTGACCATAAACCCTGGTGGCAGTTGTGCTTCCCGAAGGATAATATAAGACTCTACTGTTTGCAAAGTCCACGGCATACAAACCGCCATTCGAGTCGACTACTACGTCAGTCGGATAACAGATGGAGGAAGCGTTGACGGTGCTACACAAGTTACTTTCATTGCCTGCCCCGTAGATCCGCGTCGCGAAACTACTACCCGAGGGATAATAGAGGATTCGATTATTGTAATAATCCGTAATGTAAACGTCGCCGGCGTCGCCTGCCCTGATTCCCCAAAAGTTCCAATCCGAGTTGGTCCCGTTTCCCTTGGTGCCGTCGCCGCTCCCGGAATTAAAATCCGGTTGTCCGAACACTTTCGTGGCCGTGGTACTTCCGG
>NZ_AHMM02000011.1 GCF_000243675.2 Leptospira inadai serovar Lyme str. 10
GAGTATAGTCGACGGGAGGACAGATATGAGGAATCGTGACGTTGAGTACTATAGTGAAAAGAATGTCGAGGATGTGTATTCGGATATCTGTTTTGTCTGTGCAGAGTTGTTCTGTGGCAAGAGCCGAGATCGATTGAAATGTCTGTATTGGGACGGAAACGGCTTTTGCATATGGCAGAAGCGGCTCGAAAAGGGAAAGTTTCCGTGGCCTGAATCGGAGGAATCGGCGTTGGACTTAAGTTGGCGTGAAGTATCCTGGCTACTGAAGGGTATAGATTTTAGAAAAGAGCATCGATTAATGGATGTATCCGGCCTTCGATAAAAAGTTCTTGAAGAAAGCAGGACAAGAAATATAAAAGCAGAGTGTCTAGAGAGGAACTTTTAGCGGAAAACGAAGAGCTTAAAGTATTATTGCATAATATACAGAAAGATAATGCGTCTCTTCGTTCTAAGATTAGTTCTTTGGAGAATCTCGTTCTCGGCTATCGCAAAGAATTGTATGGAAGCAAATCGGAGAAGATAGACCCGAGCGAAATCCTACAGGGAAAATTGTTCAACGAAATAGAAGAATCACAAAACGATTCTCCCGGGTTATACAATGGACATGCGGACGAGAAAGTCGAAATCCATTCTCATACTCGCAAAAAACCTGGTAGAAAGCCGATCCCGGATCATATACCGAGAGAGGAAATCATTCATGATATCCCTGAATCGGAGAAGATCTGTAACTGCGGGCAAGAACTTAGCCGGATCGGAGAAGAGACATCCGAGAAGCTGGATATCATTCCTCAGAAGGTATTTGTTGTAAAACACATCCGATACAAATACGCATGCAAACATTGTAATGGAGACGAAAGAAACGAAGCGGGAAGCGTAATAAAGACGGCCCCTCTTCCTCCGCAGTTACTACCGCAAAGTATTGCAACGCCGGGGCTTGTAGCGTATCTCTTAACGAGTAAATTCGTAGATCATCTTCCATTTTACAGAATGGAGAAGATATTTCGTAGAATGGGTCTGGAATTGCCCCGTTCAACGATGTGCAATTGGACAAAACAAGTGTATGAGAAGTGCAAGCCATTCGTTTCTATTTTAAAACAACAGTTACTCGAAGGATCTTTGATCGGGATAGACGAAACTACGCTTCAAGTAATGAAAGAACCGAACAGATCCAATACGACTAAGTCGTATATGAGGCTGTTTCGAGGAGGTCATCCGGATAAACCGGTATTACTTTATCTTTATAGAGAAACAAGGTCTGCGGAGTTCATCCCGAAATTCTTGAATCGATACCAGGGTTGTATTCAGACCGACGCTTTTAGTAGCTATGATTCCAATTTTAGAAATTGGAAAGGAGTGCTTCATGGAGGATGCTTCGCGCACGCGAGAAGGAAATTTTACTCGGTCTGGCAGTCGGAAGAAGATCGTATTGCAGGCTATGTCATCTTAAGACTCAGGGAAGTCTACGCGGTCGAAAAAGAAATTCGAAAACAAAAACTTCGCTCTCTATGTTTATTTTCAAAGATTCAAAAAATCAGGGAAGAAAAATCAAAACCTATTTTGGATGATTTAAAAACATTCTTAGACAGCGCCTATTCTCAAGTCCTTCCAAAGAGTCCGATCGGCGAGGCAATTCGTTATACCTTAAACGAATGGGAGCGATTGACGATTTATCTTTCTCATGGAGAATTTTATATCGATAACAATCTTGTCGAAAATGGAATTCGACCCTTCGTAATCGGACGAAAGAATTGGCTATTCTCAGGCAGCCCTGACGGAGCTGAGGCCAGCACTTTCTTTTTTTCTATCGTTCAAACCGCTATCGCTAACAAAAAAGATCCCTATGCCGTCCTTCGTACTCTTTTCGAAGGGGTGCCTGCCTCCCATTTAACACAAGATTTTGAAAGTCTTTTTTCAAAATCGATGGGATGGGTTTAATTGAGCGCTTACGTAAAACTCAAACTTCGGTTTTACAAGACTCAGTACAAAATAGGCTCCAAGAGATCATTTTCTGAATCTTTTTAATCAAAATGACCCTTTTATACCCGATTTTTCTCGACATTGAGGCCGAACTATGTTGCTTTGGTCCAAGTTGAGGAGTTTTTATACCTATATGAAACAGTGGAAGATCGTTCCAGTTCTCGTATTCTTACTTTCCGGAGTTCTCTCAGGTTCCTGTAAAAAAAGCAGCAGTGACGACACTGCACAAAACCTGGTTTTGTACCAAGCTCTTGGTATTGGAAAATGTGCGGTGATCTTTTCAGGAGTGCCAAAATTTGTCTCGCCAGTAACGCTTACGAAGGGTCAATCTGGAACGGCTTCGTTCATAGCACTCAATTCTTCGTTATCGATAAGTGCTGTAACTATCACGGTATCCGTAAGTGACCAAGTAACAGTTACTATTCCTGCTGGAGATACAATCACCTACAGCGCCTACGTTGGAGGTTGCCCGGTAAATACGGATACGGGAACAACTACGAATGTCTCCCAATTTACCGGCGGTGCCGGAAATGGGCTGAACGGGAACGCAACAACGACTTATACCACCGCAAAAGCAGGAACCTATACAATTTATTTCTCCGGTCCCGCTCCATCAAACCCAGCCATCACTGTCAGCATTCAGTAACTAACGTGACACCGGCCCTTGCGGGTCTCCTCGGGCTTAATACCCCCGACGAGACCCGATTTCTTTTATAAATGCTTCGCTATCTGGCACCTTTATTTGTAGCTTCAGTTTTTACGAGGCTCAGGATTTTCAAAAGGTGCGATTGATTAAGTGTTTACTCTTTTTCATTTATCTTTAACCTTAAGACTGCCTCAATGCAAGTATTCATATCTATTGATCGGCCGTCTCTTACAAGATTATAGTCAGTCAAGGTAGTCATTTTCTGCCCGTCAAAGTAAGAGCCTGCTGCCCAATCCTTTACACCTTCTAAATTCCTGCTAAATACGAGAATATGCGTTCCGTAAGACTCAGAAATTTTGGCACGTTCCAAGCGACCATCATACCCTAGCTCTATGTTATGTGCATCGAGCGTTCGGACCTTTCCTCGAAACAACCTTGCCTCGCCCGGGAATTTAAGTAGAAAGAAATGGTTTTTCAAATCTAGCTGAATGCAGTAGGAATTTTGAGTATCTATATAAAAATTCAGCAATTCGTTTACGTTTCTTTCGCCAGCTGTTACATAGTATCCGCTTGCTTCGTCATCGGAGTATTCTCGATCATCTTTCTCTAGATCATCGAAAGGAACAAAAGCGTCAGGATATTTTTCTAGTAACTTCTCATAAGCGCTCTTATGATTCATATAAAAATAGATCGAAAAACCGGCCATCAAAATCGCAAAGGCGATCCCGAGTGTTGCCAGAAGACGCTTTCTTGATTTACTCTGACTTTCCAATTGAAAATTTATCTGTGCAAAATTTCTTTAATGAAGGGTCGCTTACGGCCAATATTTCCAGCTTCGCAACATAATAGATGCCTTCGGTTGGCTTATAGTTAAGATCGATAGTTACGTCCGAATCAGGACTAACGGAGACCTCGAAGGATTTTTTCTCCTTAACTTTGCTCGTAACCTTCGGAACCATAGCATTGATTAAAACGAAGGAACCCTCGTAAAAGGTTACCTTTGCTTTTGTTATAGTTGACGCTTTAAATTTCTCGCTCTTTTTATCTTCGCAGAAATTCTGGAATTTTATAGCGTATTTATCATCCGACTTTGATTTTTTTGCATCTATAAAATCAAATTTATTCATTAAAAGAATAAATTCACCAATGCCATTTGAATCCGTCATGTTCCACTTAGTGTTAGGTGGGTTGTCATATATATAATTAAAGGTTTTAGGATCCATTCCTTTAATTACCTTAGTATTTTGATTAAATATTAATTTTTCGACGGACCTAGAGGCACTATAAATTCCAACGTCTTTCCCGCTGCCGGTCTTATCAAATAAACTACTAAAATACTCCAATACTTCTTTATTTATATCTATGGCATTTACAGGTGAAATAGAAAAAAGAAACGTAAACAAAAGAAATAGCTCGATTTTTTTTTTGATTCTCATCGTTTTTTCACCACAATAGTATTATAATTCCCCATACCAAGCAAATACTCCCCATATTTATAACGAACTAATTTATCAGTTTTATTAGAGTCCCTAACAATCCATTCGCCACGAACATCGTCATAGCCAATGATTGTCACTCTGTGACCTGATTGATAATCAACTCCGTCTGGTTTCACTGGTCGTCCTTTCGGATTAATATCCAAATTACCGGAGGCATCATATCTTGGTCCATCAATATACATACCCGCATTTATCATCTTGCCTTCTTTAAGAGCTTGTTTAATTGCTTCCAATTTTTCTATAGGAGTTGTTTTATTCTCTACTATGTTAACTGCTTTTAGCCCAAATTTATCTAAAATTTTATCGTAAGCAGCACCCATGTTAGTAGACATTTCAGCTGTTAAACCCATGTCGCGTTCCAAGTGCGCCAATTCTTCCACAGGTGACCTCCCAGAATTCCGAAGCATTACACCTGCTTGGATCAGCTGGTCTAATAAAGAATATGTTTGACAAACATTACGACCATCTTGAGTATATGTATACATTTTTAAATCTTTGCTTTCTTTAAGATTATCGTTTCTACCGCCGGACATCAGCTTGTTCTCGTAAGAAAGTACTTCCGTCTTCCCTTTAAAGTCCGAATACTGATATCCTTCTCCGACTCCGGTGTTAATGACTCCCTTTTCAAGATGAATCCTTTCTCCATCGACTCTATATTTAGTTCCTTCATTCTTGAAGATCTTCGTTAAATAATCGATATTCTTTTTGCTCCATTCTTGCCGCAGCTCTGTGGGAGAATAAAATTTGGCTAGCTTATCGGGCAGCGTGTCATTCAGTTTTGTTTGAGAGAACTCCTGATGATTCGCTTCAATCTTCTCTCGTTGAGATTCATATTTTGCGAACTTCTCACTGAAATCCGCTATCTCATTTTGCGCCCGCTTAACTTTGCTTTCATTTACCTTTTGCTTTGCATCAGGTTTTTGCGACTTCGCCAAATCTTCGGATAACCTACCATAATCTCTCTGCTTCAAGATACCAAAAATGGTTCTCTCCTCTCTTGCAATTCTGGAATTTCTTTTTTCAGCTGCTTCTCGGCCTTTTTGAGTCAATTCGCCGAGCTTCTCAAGATTATTTAAAACCTCATATTGTTTTGAAGCCATCCTCTGCTTAATAGTAGCGATCTCTTGCTTGACCTCTTCTTTATTTACTTTCTTGCTATTACTATTTAGGAGTTTCTCTTGCTCCTTAAGCTTTTTCTCATCCGTTGAATATTCTCTCTTCGATTTTACTAGATCGCTAATCGTTTTATTTGCCTGCTCGCCAGTATCTTTGAAAATCTTCGATTCCGCCTCAAGCATGCTTTTACGTTCTTCCATTTTCTGCGGATCTTTGCTCAGTCCTGTAACTTCTTCGTAAGACGCTTTAGCAGCTCGTTTCAAAAAAGCATCCAGGTTATAGTTATGAACCAGCACCCCAGCCTTCGTTATAAAATAACTGTGGTTGCCTTCCACCTCGAGGTTATAAACACGATCTTGCCTGCGGATCTCTTCTATCTTACGGATTCCTAATGTGCCCGTATACGTTTCCGACCAGTTAGGTGCATGGTTTGTTGCATTGCTTACTGAGGTTAACGATGCTCCGATCGGAATCTGTCTTGCATTCATCTCAGATAGAATCGCCGTATTCTGGATACTTGCCAGTGTCACGGACCGGTTGGCAGGTTGGAGGTCCTTCACTTGAGTCCAGCCTTGTCCCTTCACATAGAAGGGGTGATTCCAGGTCGTTTCTACTGTAGTTCCGTTGGTGTATGTGATCTTATGGATTAGAGGCACGTCATGGATGAAGGTTTCCGTGACCTTCTCAAAGGATAGCTTACCCGTATTCTCATTATGGGATAATACGTATTCTCCCACTCGGATCTTCTCGATTGGTTTAAAGCCCTCTTTTGTTCTGACTAGGGTACCGGCTACAAAACAGGAGTCGAATTCAAACTTCTTATTTCCGTCACTTCGTATACCACCCGTATCCGATACTCCAAACGAGAGCAATACGTCCGATTTCAAACGGGTCAACACATTTTCTAGGACTCCCTCTGAAGAGGCTCCCTTTTTCAGGCTTATATCAAGATCATACTTATCTTTCAATGCAGCGGCTGTGTTCTCAAACGTAGATTCCCAAGACTTCTGACCCAACTTTTCGATCGTCTTATCTTTATAGTTCTGATACATCGCAAGGACTTCATTCCCTCTTCCTTGAGCGATCATCTCCCTCACTGTAGATTCCTTGATCTGACCGTTCTCGGATAGCACATGTCCGACTACCTCTGCGTTATGGTTCACTCCTTCCGCATGGAGTTCTCCCGCGTGTTCTTGGATTACGTTATTATTAAGCTCGGTTTGGAAATTCGCATTCCCGTGGACTGATCCGAATTTATGTGTATTCGGATCAAAGTCTACCGAGGCGACTGTCGCTCCTCTGTATTGTCCGCTTAGATTAAAGCTGCCGTTGTT
>NZ_AHMM02000012.1 GCF_000243675.2 Leptospira inadai serovar Lyme str. 10
GAGATATTGGTAATGATAATAAGGATTCGGTTTTCCAGTATTTACCTAAGTAACATAACGGTAAGCGCCTAATCAAGCACACCTTTCGCGAATCTTAAAATCCTGCTAAGCTATTTTTAATGAAAAGAACAAATGTAGATTGGCAGCAAGAGTTTGAGGAATTTTCAAAAAGGATAACGTTCTAAATATTTCGCACATTTATAGATAAAAAGAAAGGCTCTCCTAACCGATTGAGATTGTAAGCAAACAAATTTCAAGAAGAGGAGAACCCCCCATGAGGGCAGAAGAAGATAAAAGCCACCTGAAAGTAATCCAAGTGGATGAGACCCAACTCAAGAAGGACTTGAGTGAACTCGTAAGAGGTTCAGTCGAAGAAACGCTGAATGCTCTTTTAGATGAGGAGGCAGATAAACTCTGCCAAGCCTCGAAGTATGAAAGAAATCCAGATCGAGTAGATACCCGAGCCGGATCTTATAATAGAAACTTCGAAACAAAAGCCGGAAAAGTAAAGTTAAAAGTTCCTAAACTTAGAACAATTCCGTTCGAGTCTGCGATCATCGAAAGATACAAACGTCGAGAGAGTTCTGTAGAAGAAGCTCTTATGGAAATGTATTTAGCCGGAGTATCAGTCCGGAGGGTCGAGGATATCACGGAGACGCTCTGGGGAACGAAAGTTTCTCCTTCAACGATTAGCAAATTAAATCAGAAAGTCTTTGTTCAGATCGACGAATGGAGAAGCCGTCAACTTACCGATGAATATCCTTACGTTTATTTGGATGGCCTCTATCTCAAGAAATCCTGGGGTGGTGAAGTCCGCAACGTAGCGATTCTGGTAGCCATAGGAGTCAATTCAGAAGGCTACAGAGAGGTTTTAGGCTCGATGGAAGGAGCGAGAGAAGACAAGGAAAGTTGGCAAGCTTTCTTAAAGCACCTGAAGGATAGAGGGCTCAAAGGAGTGAATTTAATGATCTCTGATAAGTGTCTAGGTTTAGTGGAATCGATCCCTTACTTCTTTCCTGAATCCAAGTGGCAAAGATGTATCGTTCATTTCTACAGGAATGTATTCGGCAAAGCTCCAAGAGGTTCTTTCAAAGTTATATCTCAAATGCTGAAAGCAATCCATGCTCAAGAGAACAAAGATGAGTCTTTGAAGAAAGCCAAATTCGTCGTAGAACGACTAACGGAAATGAAATTAAAAGAAGCGGCTAAGGTAGTTTCTGATGGAATTGAGGAAACTTTAGCCTATATGGACTTTCCTTCCGAGCATTGGAGAAAGATACGAACGAATAATCCTTTAGAGCGGATCATCAAAGAGATCAAGAGAAGAACGAAAGTTGTAGGAGCTTTTCCGGATGGTAAGTCCGCTCTCATGTTAGCTACTGCAAGGTTAAGGCATGTTGCCTCTACTAAGTGGGGAACTAAAAAGTATGTTGACATGGAGAAGTTAAAAGAGTTAAAAATTTCAAAGCTCACGGCTTGACGGTATTCAGAGCCTTGCTTAAAATTTAAATTGTGCGAAACTTTAAGGACACTATCGGTCGTTTCCTTGGATTCGGTGGTCGTTTCGGAATATATTTAGAGACGGTGCGTTCAGAGATATCATACCCTAATTTATGAAGTAGTCCATGAAGTTTCGTAGCTCCCCAAATATAGTTTTCTTTAGCGACTTTTCTGATCAGTTTAATCGTATTCCAAGGAATATTGGGCCTTCCGGGTTTCTTTCTTTTAGAGAGCATGGCCCAAAAGATTTTGAACTTTTCTTTCCGCCATTTAAGAACGGTTTCCGGCGAAACGATGATCATTAAATCCTGCCAATTTTTAAGGACGTAGGAAAGTAACACGATTTTGATTCTTTCGAAGGGTCTTGTATGAAATTGTTTTGTTTTCCGTTTGTATGCCGTCAGCTGGGATTTAAGTAAGAGAACTTGCAGTTCATTCCGGGATTCGGATTTTAAAGAGAATAAGAAGTAAAGAAGTAAGACGCCGTTTAACAGGAGGGATAATTCGAAATGCAAAAATAGATTCCTTTTGTTTTTTCAAATATATAACCTTGTTGCGAAAATACAGACACCTTTTCGCTGAAAAAATGAGGATGAGGATGATGAAGATGAGTAAAAAAGGGAATTCATGGGACAAGGTTGTGGTAGTGTCTTTCTTCGTGCGCGGTTCCAGCGCTTAAAAGCAAAATGGAATATTTATAGCATCAGAAGCTACCTCTGCATTCTTTGGTATCGCTCCTTCTTTGGATTTATGACTCCTCGGAATTCGAATAAAATAATAGCTTAAAAGTGTTCCCTAAAACAGAGCTAGGCTATTATTTGAAATCTAATTGGCTGATCAAGTTGTTAGCGCCGCTTTGAAAGGGAATTGACTAAGTGTAGACAAAAACGTTAATTGGATGCTGGAAATGAAACTTCTTCAACAGTTTTTACTAATCGTTATTCTAGTTCTTTTGGGAGCGGTTCTCTACCTTGGTAATTTAGTTATGAAAACTACTAAATTTGAGGATACGCTGGAATATACAAAGGGTAGCGGCGGAACAACCGTCAATTCCGGTAAATCCCTTTCCTACATTATCCTAAAGCGTCCCAAAAGTGCCTTTGGCGGTTACCGATATTACTTTGGAGCCAAGCTTGGAAACGAGGACATACCTTTTGTTCAGAAGTATTCTCCAATTTTAGACTCAGACAAAGACAAATTCGATAAAATCGAAGACTTGGCAGATTGCGGGCAAGACACGTACGTTCTTACACTCAAGACAACCGAACGTCTAAGCTACCTTAAATTTACTGTATTTGATAAGCTACCGGAATTAGTCGACGAAAGGACTTTGAAGGCTTGTAAGAGAGGTCGACGGTAAGGGATATTCAAAATTCTTTGTCTATCTCCTTCAATTTACCGAATTAGGTTATCTCTTGATAGTTGTGCTCGCTACGCCATGGATACAAGAGATTCGGAAAGATATTTTTTCGTTTATTAATAGCTATTCTTGGAAGAAGAGGGAGATTCAACTCGAAAAGGACAGAGGAACTTGGCTCTATATCACAAACGCTCGGATTCTCCAAGCGTTTTTATATAAAGCCTGTCCCAAAGCTTGCTCGTACGTACATCTGTAAATATATAATATAGAGAGTATGAGATCGAAATTAGACATCTAGATATACCTGAACTCCAATGGTTCAAACTAAAAGAGTTACTCCCTAAAGATACAAGAATCATTACCGACGGCCGGCCGGCCCGCTTGGATGATAGAACGGCGCTTGCTGCGATATTCTATCGAGTTAAAACAGGAGTTCCTTGCACGTATATGCCTCCGATGTTCGGCAGCAAATCGACTCTTCATCGAAGATTTTAGGAATGGGGAAAAGCAGGAATTTTTGATAAAATTCATAAAGAAGCTTTAAAGTTCTATGAACATTCCATTAAGATTAGGACGAAAAGAATGACAGCTGGTGGGTGCAAAGCGAGGGCTTAAAAAGGGGGCTTTTCACCGGACCAAATCCGACGTACCGCGGTAAAAGAGGCGTTAAACGACATATACTCGCTGATAGATTAGTGCTCCAAATCCGTCTGTGATCTCGAAATCTCCGATTCACGATTCTAAACTTCTTTCTTCAATATTAAATAACTTTCGAGTTTATAGAAATAGAAAGCTTCCGAGACCCGAGATATTCTCCCTTGATAAAACCTATATTGGACAACCGATTAGGAATGATCTAAGGAGAAGAAAGATTCGATATAGAATTCCGAATAAAAAAAATGCAATAAATCCTGAATATCTCCCTACTTTAAAAAAGTATCGATGGGTTGTGGAACGAACCTTCGCTTGGATTAATTCTATTAAAGCCGCTAAAACATGCTGGGAATTTAAAGAGAATAATTATTTGGCTACTCTCAAAATCGTTTTTACTCTCATCCGTATGAGCATGGCTTTAGAGTAGTTTTGGGACAAACTCTTAATTTTTTTGCTGGAGCCCCTACGTTTTAGAGAAAGATTCTTACGCTATAGTAGATTCTTCCTCTACTTCATAACCTTTCAGGCATCGTGCAACTTGTGTCGCTAATCCTTTGTCCTCTGCAAGCGGCAACGATGCGTAGGGTGCGAAGTAGTCGCAGCGATTAAGGATAACGGTTTATGTTAAGAGAAAAAGTCGCTAAGACCGGAGCGAACGCGAAGCCCCGAGCAGCGTGACCGCCACGAAGTGAAGGGGCCACCGTACAGAAGACAGAGGACAGAGGACTGAGGACTGAGGACAGAACATTGATGAGCGGAGATTCCATGTTCTAGAGAAAAATTCCTGCATTACAGTAGATATCTCCTCTACTTCTATAACCTTCACAACATCGAGCAGCTTCTGTCTATAGCGTGAGCAAAGCGAACGCGTCTGTCTTTCAGAGGACAGAAGACAGAGGACTGAGGACAGAACATTGATGAGCGGAGATTCCATGTTCTAGAGAAAAATTCCTGCATTACAGTAGATATCTCCTCTACTTCTATAACCTTCACAACATCGAGCAGCTTCTGTCTAGCGCGAGCGAAGCGAGCGCATCTGTCTTTCAGAGGACAGAAGACAGAGGACTGAGGACAGAACATTGATGAGC
The DNA here is from genome assembly GCF_000243675.2 of Leptospira inadai serovar Lyme str. 10. NCBI lineage: Bacteria > Pseudomonadati > Spirochaetota > Leptospiria > Leptospirales > Leptospiraceae > Leptospira > Leptospira inadai. The sequence goes on from NZ_AHMM02000012.1 coordinate 4,603, forward strand.
GGAGATTCCATGTTCTAGAGAAAAATTCCTGCATTACAGTAGATATCTCGTAAGCGCTCAATTAACCCCAGGGTAAGCTATCGATCGAATCGTGTTAAACTTATGAGATGAGCAAAGCAAGAAAGAGTCGGGAAGAATATATAGCAGAATATCAAGAAAGCGGCTTGAGCCAGAAGGCTTACTGCGAAGAGTCGGGAATCAGCGTAAGCACGTTAGGTTATTGGCTTCGTCATAGCAAAGAGAAAGTGAAAACGGCAGGCTCTGAGAAAAGGCTCGTGCCAATAAACTTAGGAAGTTTAGAGGCGAGTAAAGGTGTGGAAATAAAAATAAGCCGGAGTGGAGAAATAAACATAACGATACAAGGGAAATAGGAATGATATTTCGAGATCCGAAGAGTCTGCGAGTATATGTCCGACCGGGAAGGACAGATATGAGGAAATCGTGGAACGGTTTGAGTACTATAGTGAAAAAAGAAATGTCGAAGGATGTGTATTCGGAATATCTGTTTTTGTTCTGTGGCAAGAGCCGAGATCGATTGAAATGTCTGTATTGGGACGGAAACGGCTTTTGCATATGGCAGAAGCGGCTCGAAAAGGGAAAGTTTCCGTGGCCTGAATCGGAGGAATCGGCGTTGGACTTAAGTTGGCGTGAAGTATCCTGGCTACTGAAGGGTATAGATTTTAGAAAAGAGCATCGATTAATGGATGTATCCGGCCTTCGATAAAAAGTTCTTGAAGAAAGCAGGACAAGAAATATAAAAGCAGAGTGTCTAGAGAGGAACTTTTAGCGGAAAACGAAGAGCTTAAAGTATTATTGCATAATATACAGAAAGATAATGCGTCTCTTCGTTCTAAGATTAGTTCTTTGGAGAATCTCGTTCTCGGCTATCGCAAAGAATTGTATGGAAGCAAATCGGAGAAGATAGACCCGAGCGAAATCCTACAGGGAAAATTGTTCAACGAAATAGAAGAATCACAAAACGATTCTCCCGGGTTATACAATGGACATGCGGACGAGAAAGTCGAAATCCATTCTCATACTCGCAAAAAACCTGGTAGAAAGCCGATCCCGGATCATATACCGAGAGAGGAAATCATTCATGATATCCCTGAATCGGAGAAGATCTGTAACTGCGGGCAAGAACTTAGCCGGATCGGAGAAGAGACATCCGAGAAGCTGGATATCATTCCTCAGAAGGTATTTGTTGTAAAACACATCCGATACAAATACGCATGCAAACATTGTAATGGAGACGAAAGAAACGAAGCGGGAAGCGTAATAAAGACGGCCCCTCTTCCTCCGCAGTTACTACCGCAAAGTATTGCAACGCCGGGGCTTGTAGCGTATCTCTTAACGAGTAAATTCGTAGATCATCTTCCATTTTACAGAATGGAGAAGATATTTCGTAGAATGGGTCTGGAATTGCCCCGTTCAACGATGTGCAATTGGACAAAACAAGTGTATGAGAAGTGCAAGCCATTCGTTTCTATTTTAAAACAACAGTTACTCGAAGGATCTTTGATCGGGATAGACGAAACTACGCTTCAAGTAATGAAAGAACCGAACAGATCCAATACGACTAAGTCGTATATGTGGCTGTTTCGAGGAGGTCATCCGGATAAACCGGTATTACTTTATCTTTATAGAGAAACAAGGTCTGCGGAGTTCATCCCGAAATTCTTGAATCGATACCAGGGTTGTATTCAGACCGACGCTTTTAGTAGCTATGATTCCAATTTTAGAAATTGGAAAGGAGTGCTTCATGGAGGATGCTTCGCGCACGCGAGAAGGAAATTTTACTCGGTCTGGCAGTCGGAAGAAGATCGTATTGCAGGCTATGTCACCTTAAGACTCAGGGAAGTCTACGCGGTCGAAAAAGAAATTCGAAAACAAAAACTTCACTCTCTATGTTTATTTTCAAAGATTCAAAAAATCAGGGAAGAAAAATCAAAACCTATTTTGGATGATTTAAAAACATTCTTAGACAGCGCCTATTCTCAAGTCCTTCCAAAGAGTCCGATCGGCGAGGCAATTCGTTATACCTTAAACGAATGGGAGCGATTGACGATTTATCTTTCTCATGGAGAATTTTATATCGATAACAATCTTGTCGAAAATGGAATTCGACCCTTCGTAATCGGACGAAAGAATTGGCTATTCTCAGGCAGCCCTGACGGAGCTGAGGCCAGCACTTTCTTTTTTTCTATCGTTCAAACCGCTATCGCTAACAAAAAAGATCCCTATGCCGTCCTTCGTACTCTTTTCGAAGGGGTGCCTGCCTCCCATTTAACACAAGATTTTGAAAGTCTTTTTTCAAAATCGATGGGATGGGTTTAATTGAGCGCTTACGATATCTCCTCTACTTCTATAACCTTCACAACATCGAGCAGCTTCTGTCTATAGCGTGAGCAAAGCGAACGTGTCTGTCCTCAGTTCTCTGTCCTCTGTAGAATAACCCGCGATAGCCGCCCTCCAAAAATCAAAAAAAGACATTCGTTAACTGCATAATTCGATAACGGTTAATATTTTGTCATAACTACAAAAATTATTATTGAATATTGTCATTATATATATTTATTTGGGACTTCGTTATAATTTCGGAATTAGGAGAAATTTTAAATGGAAGACCAAAAGATTGAAATAGCAAAATGGAAATACTTCATCCCGTTTTACGGAATCTACGCGACCTATGCGTCGGCTGAATCTTCGAAAGGAAAATGGTGGGCAATTAGTATAATGGTTACCTTATTTACCATTATACTAATATTCGGATCCGATAAAAAAGGAAACATGGACACCGGAAATTCCAATTCGGTGACTCAAGAAATACCATTGTCGATCGGTTCCACCGTTTCCGGGACTTATTTCGACATAACGTTAAACGGTGCTTACTTGACCCGATCGGTAGAAACCGGTAATATGTTCATTAGACTGGAAAGAGAAGATGGAAATCAATATCTCGTTATGAATGTAACATATAAAAATACCGATAATACAGGTCGTACTTTAATAAGCGAAGGGATTATTTATGTGGATTTTAACGGCAAGCAATACGAATTCGATAAATCTGAAACGCTTCTATTAGACGGATGGGGACTGTTTTTAGAGCAAATGAACCCGCTGACGAAGAAAACTACTAATTTGATTTTTAAAATTCCCGCCGAACTGAAAGGGGAAATCTACTGGAATCCGGAAAACGGAACTTCAAAGAGGTTTCTCGTAAAAAAAATATAAATTAAACTTTAATAAACGAAACCGAAATCATGCGCATACAAACTCGGGAGTCGCCTCAGGGTTGATGTTTCATCGAGGACAGCTTGATTTTTTGAAAATCTGACTCTTGTCTGAAGGGTATCGGAACCTCCCATATCCTTTAGATGCAAGATCAATCTTGACGCACGATTGTCCTTAAATATTTTCACAGAACTGTGATCGGGAATGGACTATAGTCTTTTAATAACTAAAATACGAATAAATTTGAGCTAACTCGAATGGATGTAATTACTCTAGAGTCGTCGGAGTTGGAGAAAGGTAAGTTCAAATAGTGAGAATCGTAATTCTATTTTTGGAGTCACCATGAGGCGTTTGTTTTTGTTCTGCAGTATATTAGTTTTAACTAATTTTTCTTCCTCTTCCCGAGGTCTGGAGTCCTCTGAACCCGAAAATGCAAATTCGAATTACGAATTCGCGCTATGTGAAAACGAACCGATGTTAGTGACGGGAAGTACGAATTGTTCCATTAGTATCCCTGATATAAGCTATGAAGGAAATAACTTGCTTTTATTGATCCCCGGAAAAATCGAGAAATATAGAAAATTTGCCGACGGCCATTCGGTTTTCTATCGGTCCGAATAGACTTCCATTGGCTCTAATAAAGAAAACGAAATTTCTAAAACCTGAATTTCTAAAAAAAAAAGATGCGCTTATCCTTGCCGGTTATTTCGAGTAGGAGAAGGCCTGCCAACGTCAGGCGGGCATAGGTTCCTATAATGCAACTCCACAATTTGCGACTTTGAATGCCACGCGACGGCACGTTTACTATATCAATATGATCCGGCTTCGGAATTGCAGAAATTTGGAGATAATTCCGTAGTCGGCACTCTAAAACCGGATCTTTTGTGGATAAAGATCAAGCCTTTTCGATAGCGGTGCCAGTTTTGAAGAAGGATAAAATAGAGGGAAAGAAAGAATTTTCTCCTACAGTTATTTTGAGCGTGAAGTTCATCGACAAGAAGCCGGATCTCAATCCTTTGAAATCCATCGTTTATACTGTCCAAAAGAAATAATTTTTTCTTTTATCTTTAAGAGACTAAAGAGTATTTGCAAAAGGATTTAAGACCCGGGGATTTTAAAAAAATGGAATATCTCCTGGCTATCTCTCCAGGCCGTTTGAAAACCGGAAGGCGCTTTACTGAAAGAGAAGTTTCCGTCGAAGCTATTTTGAATATCGTTTTATTTTGAAAGAGTAGGGAAGAGCGCCGGGCCTGAATTTCGGAAATTATCGGATTGAAGATGTTTGAATCAATCCGACTCTTAAAACTCAAGATCGGAGGATTGCGAATCCCCGATGATTCTCATTCTAAAACCGTGAGGCAATTTATTCCAAACCGCGACGAACATTCTTTTCCAGATCGTCGCTTTCGGTTTCCTCGCATTGGGTGTAATCTTCATGTCGCTTACCATTAACCATTGATAGTATGTATGACGCAAAAAATTTCAAGGAACCGCCCATACCGATTCCGATTTCGGATTCGGAATTTTAAGTAGTTTGTCGAAAAAGGTGTTATGATTTTTCCGATTTTTTTCGTAACCGGTTGAGTCAGAGGACAGATAATTATTTCTATTACCCTGACAACAATTTTTTTAAAAACGAATTATGTTGGAGAGAGGTGTTACTGGATTTTCGATGTGTTAGGGGGGTTTCCGTGTTCTATAGAAAGATTCCTATGTTGCAATAGATCTTTCCTCTGCCTCTATTACTTTTCCAACATCTAGGCAGCTACTGTCTTCCGTCCTCTGACCTCTGTCTTCTGAAAGCGAACGCATCTGTCTTCAGTCCTCTGTCCTCTGAAGAAGACAGCCCTCAGGCAACCCAAGGAATCTCGCGCTAGCTTTGAACTGTCTGTCTGTCATTAAGAAAGATACGCTTAAGGAATTTTCGGTTTTGTCCCATTCATCGGGGGGATAAAAAACGGTCGCATATCGTTTGCAATATTCGTCGGTGCCTTTTACGACAAAGAGACAGGAGCATCCTTCCTTTGCGGCAAATCTAGCCTGTATCTGGGCCAATTCGCCCGGTATTAAGCGAAATACAATTAACAGATATAGGATGACCGGCAGGATTGCAATTCCTATAAGGAAACTATAAAGGACTTTCCGGATCCTCTTCGATTTATGAAATCCGAAAAGCTTGGGTCTCATGGAGTGCTTTCCTCGGATTCCGAGACCGCGAGAAGGATTTTCTTGGCAAAATCTTTCATCGGAAATCTACCTAGGCGGTCGTTTCCGAATCTAACGATCACCAATTTCCGATCAGGATCAATGATCAAGGATTGTCCCCAATGTCCCGATCCGAAGATGGAATTTCCGGATAGAAATTCGAAAACCGGAATTTCAGGAGTTCCCCTCTTCCGATTCGAGTAAAGATGGCCGCCCATTGACGGGATCGGGAGGTACGATAGCGGAAACGGAAGTGCAGTTTCGTTCGGGAACGGACCTGAGGTTTCTCGCGGCCAAGTTTCGGAGAAGATTCGTTTTCCTTTATAAAGTCCGCGGTGAATGTAGAGTTCTCCTATCTTTGCCAAATCTTTCGGCGTAAGATACGCGTACGAAGAACCGACCGGAACTCCTTTGGAATCGGTTTCCCAAACATATTCTTTGACCTCCATTCTTTCGAAGAATACTTTCGGAAATCCTCCTTCTCTTTTATAGATAGAGGCGAGCACAGCCGAGAGAAGGTTGGAATCCCCGCTGGAATATTTTACGGATAAGCCGGGTCGAAAAGATTTCGTCGATACGTAGGCGGCGTGATCGTCTTTTCCGATTCCGTAAAGCATTGCTAGGACATCCGATTTAAACGGATTCCATTCGTATCCTTCTTTCCAATCGCCGCCGCTTGCATGATAAAGGAGATCCTTTACGGTAAGGGTTTTGGGCAGTGCGGATTCCAATTCGGGCAGATAAACGGCGACGGGCGACGAGAGATCCAGTTTCCCTTCCAGAACGGCCATACCGGAGACTGCATTTAACAGAAATTTGGAAATCGACCAAAGAGGTTGCAGATGTTTAGGATCGAAGCCGTTACCGTACGCTTCCAAAACCGCCTCGCCGTTCGATAAAACGTAGATCGCATTCGTTTGGATTCTACCATGAGCTTCCTCCGGGATACTGCGAACGGCTTCCGTCGCCGCTGCTTGAAGATTTAAATTTTTAGAATATACTATATTATACGACGGAAATTCGTACGCTCTACCGCAATGCGCGCTAAATAAAACGATCATCGCAAGTAAGGAAAAAAGGACCTTTGAATTCATGATGTTGAATCGAATAGAACGATAGAATGCACGCGATCTATTCTTCGGATTTCGCATTTTCCTGAGGCGTATTCAATATCAACGGCAAACTGTCTTTTCCGGAAGGTACGATCATAAGTTTCGAGTTCGGATTTTCGAACGCTTTCAATTGCAGATACTGTTTCGTCAACTGAGAGGCGATCAATTTCTGAGCCTTTGCTTTTCCTTCGGCTTCTATGACGGTGGCTTTCGCTTTGGCTTCGGCATGAATAATCGTTATCTCCGCATCTTTTTTTGCGATGTTGATCTCGAATTTCATCTGCTCTTGTTCCTGCTCTTTCGTCAATTTCCCTTCGATCGCGGTCAAAATCGGTCGACTATATTCGATATCATCGATGATTACGTCGTCGATCTCTATATGCTTACCTCTCAATTTTTCGCTTAACGCCTGCCGGATATCCTGGGAAACTTTCGGAGTTTCCTTGGATATCCGAATCATACTATAAGCGGATAAAGCGTTTCTTACCGAGGTCCTAAATTGCGGACGAACTACTTTTTCGTAATAATCGGGTCCGATCTCGATTTGCAGATTATAAATTTCGGATGCGACCGGCCTCAGAATGACCGCCGCCACCACGTTGATGGTAAGATCATCTCTAGTCAGCACGTCTACTTTCTCTTTGTAGGAGGTCCACTGGATCGGATAAAGATAGATATCGTTCCAAGGAGCGTACAAATACAGGGCGTTTGTCAGAAGGTCCTTTTGCAATCCTGATGTGAGAGGATGCCAGCGGAGTCCGGCCTCTCCCGGACGAATATTCGTAAAGCATCCGTAACTGGCAAGGATCGAGAGTAGAAGTGTCACGAAGGCGGTCTTTTTTACCCGTAACAATTTGTTAGGATTAAGGTTGGTTTGCATTGGAAAGCTCCTAAAAAGCCGGACTTATAATATTGGACCTGAATCTCGGAGGGAATGTTCCTAATAACCGGATAGGGAGGTCCCGCGCACAAAAAACGATTGTCCTAAGAGAGGAAAGGATCGCTTCTTAGTCGCAGAACGGAAGAAGAATTTGAAGAAAGAGTCGGAAAACCTACCGAAAATTCGGACTAGATTTAGCGGTACTGTCGCATCCGTTCTTACCCATAGGAATCCGGAACAATCCCGAATTTTGATAAGAGACATTCGATTGCTAGTGTCAGGTAGGAAAATTATTTCGGCGCAAGATTTCTATTACTCTTTGCGGTTCCGAAATCTTCGACTAGCTGCGGGGGATAACGTCGAATTCGATGCAAGAATTCGACCCGATAAAAAAGGCGTCTCTTCCGAGAAGATTCGATTGAATTATCCTACGAAAATATTTCGGAAGGGTGGGGAGACGTATTCTCTCTTTCCCGGAAGCGAAGTTGAAGACGTTTGACATCTCCGAAGAGCCTTTGATCCTGACTGAGGAGGCCGTTTTTGGAGACTATTAAATTTATTTTGGATTTCTTTCTTCATTTGGAACACCATCTGGATATGTTAATCCAGTTTTACGGCATTTGGGTTTATTTGATTCTTTTTCTTATTGTCTTTTGTGAAACCGGTTTGGTCGTAACGCCTTTCCTTCCCGGAGATAGTTTACTTTTTGCCGTCGGCGCCTTCGCTTCGAGAGGTTCTTTGGACTTGATTACGGTCATCCTTCTCCTCATTATCGCGGCGATCCTAGGAGACACGGTCAATTACACGATCGGCAATCTGGCAGGGGAAAAAATCCTGGCCCGGGAAAAAATTCCGTTCCTAAATAAAAAGCATCTGGAAAAAGCCCACCGGTTCTACGAAGTATACGGCGGAAAAACGATCATCATCGCTCGCTTTATTCCGATCGTTCGAACATTCGCGCCGTTCGTCGCGGGTATCGGAAAGATGACCTATTCTAAATTTATCATATATAATATCGTCGGCGGAATTGCCTGGATTCTGATTTTCAGTATCGGGGGTTATTTATTCGGAAATCTTCCGTTTATCCAGAGAAATTTCAAGTTAGTGATCATCGGAATTATCATCGTTTCGATTTTACCGGCAGTCGTCGAATACATTAAGGAAAGAAGAAAAGGCAGGCTGCCTTAAAACAATTCGGGTTTCTCCAGGGGAAAGAGGATTCTGAAAACGGATCCTTTCCCGAGAGTTCCGGAAGATTCGAGGCTTCCTGAAATTTTTTTCGCCATTGCCTCCACGAGATTCAATCCTAGGGAAGTCCTTTTCTTTCTATCCGGATCGAAGCCTTGTCCGTCATCCTCTATCTTGAGTTCGGCTTGTTTGCGATTCGATGTTAACGATATTCGAATGATGCCGGCTCGTTTGGGGAAGGCGTGTCTGAAGCAATTCGTAAGCAGTTCGTTAAAAGCCATACCGAGGTGAATCGTCCGGTCGATGTCAAGCGGGACTTCCTGCAAGTCGCATATTACTTCGATCTTGTCCTGGTCGAAGAGAATCGAGGACTTAACGTTTTCCGTTAATTGTCCTATATATTCCCTGAGCGAAATGGAACCTAGACTGCGTGCAGAATATAAGTTTTCATGAATTAGGGCCATCGATCGGATTCTATTTTGACAATCCTCGAAGATCGGAAGGAGCGAGGCTCCGTTTTCCTCCTCGGATAATCTCATTTTTGAAAACTCGAAAAGGCTTTGAATAATGGCTAAGTTATTTTTCACGCGATGGTGTATCTCTCGGAGCATCACTTCTTTTTCGCCGATCATTCTCTCCAATTCCTTTTGGATTTGCTTTTGATCGGTGATGTCGATCGCTGCCGTAGTGATACCTTTGACGGTTCCATCAGGAAGCTTTAACGGTTCTACCGTTAAATCGAAATTCGTGTCTTCGCCTTGGTACGGAAGAATTATCTCGCCGCGAAAGGGTTTCCCGGTCTTGATTACTCTCTCTTTTAATTCGGTAATCCGGTACGCGGTCTCTGCCGGGAAAATATCGTATTCGCTTTTCCCGATAATCTTTTCTTCGGAATCTCCGAGGTTCGGATAAAACACCCATGTATAGCGTAATTCGATATCTTGTGAAAAGAACATTACTTTCGAATTTTTTAATGCAAGACGGAACATCTCGAAATTCTTCTTCAATGCATCCTTGGCTTCGTTCAGCTTACTCATGCTTTCCACCAGCATCGAGTTTGCCGTCAGCTTATCCGTAACGACGTCGATTAATGGCTCCGCTTCTCCGATCGCATCGGGCGAGTCGGAAATTAAGGGAGACACGTACGATATCATTGCCACTCTTCGACCTCCCTGCGTTATGAAACCGATTCGAGAATCGACTCGCGTCAGTTTACCGTCGCCTCGAATCGCTTCGGCCTCCACCTGTACGATGTCCGGGTAGGATCTAAAGGCATCCTTATATTTGATTAACGCGAATTCACGAGCGACCTCGGGTAAGAAGATACTTATCGATTTTCCGAGAGCGTCTTTTTTGTCGATGCCGTAGAATCTGAAAAAAGCCGAGTTCGCATAGAGTATCAACCCGTCGGGATCGGAAATTACGATCGCTTCTTTGGCCGACTCAAAAATCGACAAGGGAACTGAAGTGATCGGATTTCTCTGTTCTTTTGTTTGAGTCACGACGGGTTCCATTGATTGTTCATTAGACAGATAGTACTCTCAAACAATTCCATTCGGAAGAAATCTTTATTTCGTGAGACTGCAGTCCCTGATCCGATCGGTATATTTCACCATAGGCCGATCGGAATAATTTCTAAAAGGAGCAGGTTCAAGTTCCCTGGCCTTCGATGAATCTCCTCCTGTCCCGGCCGGACTAATCCCGACCGGACCGAAATTTGTAGGAGGAAAAAAGCAGCGGGGGAATTCGTTCGCCTTTACTAATTTTCCGTCTCTTCGAGTTATCTTCACGACATGTTCACCCAGACGAAGGTAGATCGAGGAGGAATCGGCGGACCATCGAAGTTGGTATGTGGGTATTTCCTTCCATTCGGATAAAAGATTCTCGGAATAACCTTTATCCAAAGAGGAGGATTGTCCGTTCGTATCGGCGAGGATCAATTTCGGAGATACGATCTCCAAACTTTCGTCGACTTTGCCGATCAATAAGGCCGCCGTTCCTCCATCCGGAGAAGGTACAAAACGTAATATAGTTTGTTCATTGCTTAAGAACTGCTTCGGCTCGAAGGATCTGAATCCATGAGGAGACCAAACGGACGGGGTTCGAGTATTTCCCCCATATTCATCGTTTACTCCCTGGATCCAAAAAAGCCTTGCAGTCGAGGAATGATAATAAACGGATCCGGGTAATGTCCAGTGAGCCGCTTCATAATTATAAATGGGAGATTCTCCCTTGGGGTCCGGAGTGCCGGTTAAATCGTATATTCTGAATTTAGTTTTATAATTCCGTTTTTGGCTCGTTCCGGCTAAAGGATTCCAGGAAAAACGTTCTTCGTAAGTGACTTCGGTTTGTACTAGTTCCTTTCCGGTTTCGGACCATCCGCGTTCGATCGCGAGTCCGGCAGGTCGCCAAAGCATGCGAGAACAAGAGGCAAAAAGGAAAGTTGATAAGAGGCAGGTTATTTGAATTAGATTCTTCCGTATCAATCGAGTTGTTCCGTTCATGCCGATATTTTAAGAACGTTTCTCTTCGGTGGAAGAAGTTTATGTATTTTTAAGATAAATAAGTTCGCCGCACATCCGTACGACGAACTATCGCGTCAGATTAACGCCAGCCTTCGCCTTCCAACTCTATGTGATCCAGATATAATCCTCCGGATCCCACAGAAGGAGCTCTCGTGTGGCCCTGAAATTGGGTATAAGTTACGTTCGAATTGAACGGCCAAATACCTTCGCTCTGGGTTACGGAGGATTGGCATACGCTTAAACCGCCGGCCTTGTTGTATGCGCAAGAAGAATGGAATGCAACGGCTCCATCGTCGTTACCCGGAAGAATCCAAGAAGAAGCGCCTTGAATTCCCGAAAATCCTTTATAACCTGGAACTTGGTACAGAGTCACTCCTGCGGTGACGTTATGGTTGTATGCACCCCGAGCAGTTCCTACGATTAAGGATTTATCCATAGCATTTCCACCGAAGCCGAACGTGATTCCGTTCAGCGCGGAAGCCAATTCGGATCCACCCGATGCCGAAGCTAAAGCAGTCACTTTCGTGATATTATAGCCTCTGCTTGAGGTAGTCGCTCCGAGATTGGAAAGCCAATACTCCGTCGCATAACAGCCTGCACTGTGGCACACGATTTTGCAGGAATTGGATCCTTTGCAATACGTGTTTAAGCCGGTAGTCAGGTTGGTTTGGGCTCTGGCTGTGCCATAGGTTCTAGGGTCGCTCGTTCCGTCATATCCGACGAAGATCTTCGCTCCGGATACCGAATTAGGAGCGGTTCCCCAGTAATTATTCACGTCAGTTGGGCCGACGCCGTTGTGATTTGAGCTCGATTTTCCGTGCACGAATATTGTATATGTTTGTGCCGAAAGGGAACCAGCAAACAACAATGCGAAAGCTAACCCCAATCCCATACTCTTCCAATTTTTCATCTTCACTATTCTCCGATCTTTTGAGAAATTCCTGAACGAAAGTTCGTGAATTTCACGTTGTACTACTATGTACTATGTTGTGCTATGCGTCAAGTGATTGGAGAGTTTTTTAACATAACGGTTAGAATGTAAAATAAATAGAGAGCGTTCAAAAATAATTATAAAAAATTTATGCATATCGGTCGTTACAATTTGCGTACTCCGTTCGGTATTATTTGTAACAATTGTTTTACTTTAAAGTTCGGTCTTCAATGATATTTCACTTATATTTTCCGGAGAAGACACCCGCTTGTTTCCGCTCCTGAGCAAAATTAATCCGTAAGGATTACTAAATTCACCGGCGTCCTTCGACAAAATAAAACGGTTGAGCGGAAAGAGGTCTCTGCACAAACAGTTAGGCCGAGAGCGGAAGGAAAAATTAATTCATGAAGAATAAAAAAAATTGGATCTATGTAGGAATGCTACTCGTGAGCTTATTGATTCTTTTTGTATTATGGGAAGAGGGGAAGGAAGAAGGATTCTTTCTTACCGAAAAAGAGAAAAAAGAAAGAGCGGAATTTATGGCCAAGGGGGGATCCCCGTCCACTTCCGGAACATCCGATTCGGGTTATTTTCAAAGTTTGGATGAGAGTATTCCTCCCGAAAAGATTTTAAAAGACTATCTTGAATGGTCGGAGTATCCTCCGAATTCCAGACCATTAACAAAATATAATGAAGATCTATTGAATCCGTTCTTCATAGGTGTGCCTGCGATACCGATGGCGGACAAACCCACGGACAAACAACCCAACGGATATTCCTGCAAACTGCAACCATTGCAATGGGCGGCGATCGGAACCCGTGATCCTATATACATTACTCTTGAATGTTACGATAATAAATTTCAAAGAGTTCCCTTGGACGTTCGGAACGTGAAATTAACGCGGGAATTTGACGGTAATAAATTCGGAGCTATTAGTCCGGACGGAAACGATAACGGGGTGGATGGAGACGTAAAAGCGAAGGATAATCTTTTTACGTTTCAATGGCGACCGACCTCCAAAGATTGGGGGGATATGTTTTTGGAAGTGGAGTTCGTTTACGGAAAGGAAAAGAAGGAAGGCAAAATCATTTCTTCCTTCTTTTCCTCACCCAATCAACCGGCGGAATGGAGCAGTTATTTTTCCGACTCTCCTTCCGACGGTTCCCTTTCCGTTCGTGCGGCATTAAACGTTTTCAGATCCGGTACCTATCATTTGGAAGCGAATTTGATTCATGCCGCAAGTGGAGAACCCATCGCTTGGGCTTCGTTCGACGGAAAGCTGAACGGGGGTAGACAAGAAATCGATTTTCTATTCTTCGGCAAACTGATTCGCGAGAGCGGTTTTGACGGGCCGTACGCGCTTTCTCAATTACGAGGGCATCGAGTGAATCTTCCCATCGATCCCGAATGGTTCGGACAAGGCGCCGAAGGCATGAGGAAGATTCTTGCGGCTAAAACGACCGAGCCGGATAAGGAATTAATCGCTCCTTATAAGGAAAACTATGTAACCAGGACGTACGATCAAAACACCTTCTCTTATAAAGCATGGCAATCACCCGAGAAGGAACAACAAATCAAGCAACTGCAGGAACATATTAAATGATCTTGCCTTTCGGGTAAAATCCGTAAGATTTTCGATCGTTCGCTTTTCGCGCTAGATACCGTTTTCGTGCCGAGGATTCTACCGCGTTTCTGTTACAGGAATACTAAAAAAGTCCGGGCAATAAATCCTGGTTTTTGCTCGGCCGAACTTGGTATTCCTCCGGAATTCGGAACAAATCTTTGCGAAAGGAGGCCCTTTCGTTTAGATCGAAGCGTTTGATCGCCAACCGGAACCTAGTTTGTAAAAGTTCCGCATACGTACCCGTTCCGGTCATGCGTTGGCTAAAATCGGAATCGTACAGTTTGCCTCCACGAGCTTCCCTCAACACGCGAAGGATCTTCTCCTTTTTTAACGGGTAATTGATTTCTAGCCATTCCACGAACAATTGGGATACTTCGTAGGGAAGTCGAAGAAGAACCATTCCGGCACTCAAGGCGCCTGCTTGCTTTACCTCTTCCAGTATCGTTTCCATTTCCGAATCGTTTAAAAAAGGAATTACGGGAGCGAACATCGCCCCCACCGGTACCGACCCCTTTGATAAACCGCGGATTGCATCCAATCTCTTTCCCGGAGCCGGGGCCCTAGGTTCGAGAGCGGACCAAAGTTCTTTATCGAGGGTAGTTACCGAAACATATACTTTCAGGATTCCTAATTTTCCCATTTCCGACAAAATATCGATATCTCGTAGAATTAACGATGATTTGGTAATGATGGCGGTCGGTTGTCTGAATTTGAGTAAGACTTCCAGGATTTTTCTGGTATTCCGATAGGTTCTTTCCCCAGGTTGATACGGATCGGTTGCAGTTCCGAGGGTAATCGTTTCCACCGGGCCCTTCCGTTTTTTTAATTCATGGATCAGCAAAAGATCCACGTTCTTCTTTACGAAAATTTTGGACTCAAAATCGATTCCGGGGGAAAGATCCACATATGCATGATTGGGACGCGCAAAGCAATAGATGCAGCCATGCTCACAACCTCGATAGGGATTGAGGCTCGCATCTATCGGAATATCGGGAGAATCGTTATGAGTGAGAATCGATTTAGAATCTTCCGAAAAAAATTGAGTCGTCCGATTTACTGCATCTTCTTCTCTATCTTCCTTCCAGATCTCTCGGGAGATTGAATCGAATCGTCCTTCCGGCGCGGAAGTCGTACCTCTTCGTTGCTTTTTCATTCGTCGTCTCGAAGCTAAAGTCTTGAGAAAAAGAATACAATTCAGCTATTTATATGTAAACTATAAATTTGTATAGTATTCATTTTCGATGAAGATAGATTCGCTTTGTCCAGTCCTAGACTCCCGAATCGGTTCTAGGGAATGCCGGTGCGAAGGTTTTTTGCGAAGTGCCGGATTTCGAAAGATCATTGCCGAAGTTTCGCATATCCGAAGGACTTGGCTCGAGTGCGAGGTACTTTACACGAGACTTGCTAGGCAAGACGAGTGATAAATCGGAATTTGGCGAAGCCCAAGAGGGTCGCGGAAAGATCCGCAGCGCCGCGATAATTTTTAGTTATGCGAAGTTGGGCAATGAACTCAGCCAGCTCTTTGCAGCGTTTGAATACTCTTCAATTTGAGCTTTAGCTTCTCTTTCTGTTTTCTTATTTCTAAATCATTTTGAAGATTTATCCAAAATTTATCAGACATTCCGAAAAACTTAGCCAGTCTCAAAGACATATCCACTGTGATTTTACGCTTATCGTGCAAAATCTCTAATACTGTAGAGGTCGAAACATGCAGCTCTTTTGCCAGTCTATATGGAGTTACTTCCAATGGATCCAAAAACTCCTCTCTGAGGATTTGAGAGACTGTTGGTGTTGGAATTCTCTTGGCTTTCATAGTAAGCCCCCTTAATGATAATCTACTATGGACACACCAAAGCAATTTCCATCGGAGAATTTAAATGTAATTCTCCACCGGTCATTTATTCTGATGGAACAATAATTCTTTAAGTTCCCTTTTAAATGTTCAAATCTATTCGCCGGTGGACTCTTTAAATCTTCTTCTTTTTCGGCATTTTCCAAGATGAGAAGTTTGATTAAGGCCCTACTCTGTATTTCCGGAGGTATTTTCTTTGAGAATTCTTGATGAAAGATCCTTTCAGTTTCTTTATCTCCGAAAGATTTGATCATTAATCCATATGTTTGCATCACAGATATATCTGTCAATCGGATATATTTTTACTTTTAAAGGAACGTTTTGTCCAATTCCGCAAAACGACCAAGGGTTGGCGAAGTTCCGCGAGTGCGAGGTACTTTACACGAGGCCTGCCGGACGTGAGGAGTGGCAAAGCGGAATTTGGCGAAGCCCAAGAGGGTCATGAAGGGATCTGCAGCGCCGCGATAATTTTTAGTTATGCGAAGTTTTCAAGCCTCACCGAAAATACTTCCCCAGATTTTACAGGATATAAAATCTGGAGGTAAATTTAAACTGAAACTTTGCGGCTTTTGATAACATTTAAGGACAAATCTAAATCCAACGCATGGCAAATTTTTAGAAATGTGCTAACATTCGTATTTATCCCGGTTTCTAATCTACTTACCTGTTGCTGAGTTACATGAGCCCTTTTTGCAAGATCTGCCTGACTTAACCCTTTTTTATTTCTATATTCTTGAATCTTTAAAGCTAACCCTAATAGCTGCTTTTCCTGATCAAACGCCTCCAAGAACTTTTGATTCGATACTTTACTTTTTAAATGCGATTTAAAGCTCTTCATCATTCAATCTCCTCCTTCAATTTCTCTTCGGTATAACGTGACAGAAAATCTTCACGGCATTTTATTGCCCTTTTAATTTCACTGACCGGAACTCTCTGAACATTTTTTATAAATGCATGCGTAAGTATTATATAATGCCTAAAGATAAAAAAGTATAAGAATCTAACCTGATCTCCTGATAATTTAAGCCGCAACTCATGAATACCCTCTGTCAAAAAATCTGCATAAGGTCTTGGTAAATTCGGACCTCGTTCTTCTAACAAATTAATTAAACCCATTATCTTAGCTTGGTTATTAATGGATCGACCGTCAATGAACTCAATAGTCGGGCACTTACCTTCTTTGTCTTCGTAATATATTACGGTCCATTTTTGACTCACAAGTCAGCTTACATCATATATAGTGTATTGTCAATTGTTAAAGTTAAGCTAAAATTGCGGGCATGGACGGATGCCCTCTTCACATCGCGAAAAGAGGTTTGAAAATGTTTCGCTTAGCTTACTCGCCCTGTAATTCTTTTGCCGCTCCCGCTTCCCATTTCGCTGCTTTTTCATCCGTCTCGAAGCTAAACTTTCGAGAAAAAGAATACAATTTAGCTATTTATATGTAAACTATCAATTTATATAGTATTCATTTTCCGATGAGGATGGATGTGTTTTGTCCAGTCCTAGACTCCCGAATCGGTTTCTAGGAAATGCCGGTGCGACGGTTTTTTGCGAAGTGCCGGATTTCGAAAGATCATTGCCGAAGTTTCGTGTGTCCGAAGGACTTGGCTCGAGTGCGAGGTACTTTACACGAGACTCGCTAGGCAAGACGAGTGATAAATCGGAATTTGGCGAAGCCCAAGAGGGTGGCGGAAGATCCACTAGGGAGGGACAGAGCCGTAGTTAGCCAAATTAGGAATCCACTAATCGAACAAAGTCTTTTCTTGTTCAATAATGAAATGAATTTGAGATTCTAAAGCCGGAATCTTGTTCGCTACCAAATCCCAAACTATATCATAATCAACGACAAAGTAGCCATGAATTAAGCGATTGCGCGTAGCCGATAATTTCTTCCAATCTACTTCGGAATATTTCTTTTTGAATAAATCTGAAAGTTTACCTGAGGCCTCGCCTATTATTTCTATACTTCTTACAAAAGCTCTTTTAGAAACTTCATCCAAGAGAAACTGTTCATGATTTAAATTCGCTGACTTCATCCGTAAAAAAATAATTTCATCATTAATATGACCGATGTAACCTAAGTCAGATTTCAATATCCACTGCCTCAGCCAATATTGAGTCCCTTACGCTACCGGAAATAGAATCCTCTGTTAAAAGATCTACGTGCACTTTTAAAATATCTTCTAATCGAAAAGACAAATCCATAAAGTTGTCAAAATTCTTTTGACCGGAATTAAATCTAACCAATATATCTACATCACTATCCTTAGTGTTTTCTCGCCTTGCGATAGAGCCGAAAAGGAAGAGCTTTTGTACACCGAGTTTAAATAATTCTTCCTTATGGCTATAGAGGACCTCTTGAATTTGAGATGAAGTAATCATAATTACTGAAAGCTTGATAAGTAATTTTACATACTCTATTTTCCTCTGTCAAGGGTAATTAAAGACTAGACTCAATGGGTTTCTGCAAAACGGGTCGATCTCTCAAGTTTCTTCCTAACAAAAAATGACTTACATATTTTTTGTAAAAATGCTCTTTCTGATTATGATATAGCTTTTATTAAAAAGAATTTTGTCACAATTTCGCTTAGCTTACTCGCCCTGTAATTCTTTTGCCGCTCCCGCTTCCCATTCTTTGTAGGCGGAAAGTTCGGAAATGGTTCGAACATATCGGGAAGCGAGATCCGGAAGAGTTACGCCGTACGTGATAAATCTGGAAACGACCGGCGCATAAAACGCATCTGCGACGGTAAAATCTTTTCCGAATAAAAACGGTCCGCCAAACGACTGTAAGTTTTCTGTCCAGATTTGGATGATTCGATCGATATCTTTCTGTGCTTCCGGAGGAATTTCCTTCCCTTTAATTCTTCCGGTGAAATTCATACTGAGATTGCTTCGTAATCCCGCAAAACCGGAATGCATCTCCGCCGAAACGGATCTGGCTTTCGCTCTGATTGAAGGATCCCCAGGCCAGAGCTGAGGAAATTTTTCGGCGATATATTCGCTAATGCTTAAACTATCCCAGACCAATAAATCCCCATCCTGGAGTACGGGTACTTTTCTAGAAGGAGAGTATTGATCGATTACCGAGGCGTATTCCGGAGTATAGAGTTTTAAGGAAACTTCCTGAAACTGAATGCCGGCCTGTTTGAGGAGTATCCAAGGTCGAAACGACCAAGAGGAAAGATTCTTATTTCCAATAACCAAAATGAGATCGTTCATACCGTTAGGATTTGTCCGTCCAAGCTTGGTGGCAAGAAAGATACAGAGGACTTTCAGAGGACGGAAGACAGACGACTGAGGACAGAACATTGGTGAGCGGAGATTCCGTGCAGATGACAGATAATTATTACTATTTCCCTGACAACAATTTTTTTTTAAAACGAATTATGTTGGAGCTCCTGTGCGATAGATCTTTCCTCTACCTTAGCGCCTTTCCAACATTGAGCAGCTTCTGTCTAGCGTGAGCAAAGCGAACGCGTCTGTCTTCTGACCTCTGTCCTCTGAAAACGAATTATGCTGGAGCGAGGTGTTACTGGATTTTCGAGGTGCGAGAGGGTGTCAGCAATTTTGTGTAAATGAATTGTGTTGGAGCTCCGGCACAGAGAACGGAAGGCCGAAGAAAGATCCAGTGTTAGCATAAGAATCTTTCTCTATAGCTGACATCCCCGTAGATCCCAGCTCTACTTCTGTAACCTTTCCCATATCTAGCAGCTTCTGTCTAGCGCGAGCGAAGCGAGCGCGTCTGTCCTCAGTCCTCTGTCTTCTGAAAGGTATAAAGTAACAAGTTAAAACGCTTTTCTTGCGCAGGAAATTCTCCAAAGTTGTTGGATTTTGCATAAATTCTTTGTCCTACGTAGTGTAAGAAGGCGAGAGTTTTCCCTCTCTTCATTTTCTCGGGAAATTTCACGTCCATTTATTATCGTTTCCCGCAACCTCCCGGGAGCTGAAGGATCGAGCGATTGGAAGATTTAAAGGAATACGTTCTAAAATACGAAACCTTGCCTGATATCCTATTGATCTGCGACGTGCAGGGCCACATTGCGCATATCAGCGGCAAGGGGCTTGAAATTTTAGGACTTCATTCGGGCGACGTATTCTTCGGAAAAAAACTCTCGGATTTTTTCTCCGATTCGGATCGCGCGTACATTGCGTCCGATGTCTTCCCATCCGTTTTACGGGAAGGGGAATGGCGAGGCTACGTATATCTTCGTAAAAAGGTCGGGGAAGAAATTCCTGTATTGCAGATCGCCCCTTTACTGCCCAATTCCCAAAAACGACTCTCTTTTTTTCTTTTTTTGAAAGGCGGGTCCGGCTGCGCTTCGGTTCGCAACGAGGCGATTTATAAGGCATTTCGACAGTCTCGTAACGCCATGTTTCTAACGGACAAGAGTGGTGTTATTCTAGCCGTAAATCGGCAATTCGAGACGGTTTCGGGATTTAGAGAAGACGAATTGATCGGAAAGACTCCTAAAATCTTTCAGTCCGGCCAAACGTCCCGGGAATTCTACGATGAATTTTGGGAAAAGATTCTAAGCGGGAAAGAGTTTCATGGCAGCTTTCTAAATCGAAACCACGCAGGAAAATATGTACAATGGAATCAGGTTATTTCCCCGATTCAGGACGAGGAAGGAAGGATTTCAAATTTCTTAAGTATGATTCTTTCCAATAATGAAGTGGGAGGTTTGGTAAAATTGCGAGGGTCCGTAGAAATCGGGACGGAACCGATTTCTCCTCCGGATATATTTCGTAGATACGAAGGCCTGGACAAGGCCGCTCTAGTACGAATGCTTCGGGAAAAAACCAAACTGACTAGAAAGGAAACCGAAATATGTGCCGGAATAGCATCCGGAAAAGATAAGAGTCTCGTTTGCGAAGAGCTTGGCATTCACCAAGGGACCATGAAAAATCACCTGAAGTCGATATACCGAAAAACGATCGATCTCGAAAAAGACATTCCCGGGCCGGAACGGGATAAATTGCAACGGTTAACGATTTATCTATTCCGTCTCCTGGGAGACTAGTTTTTCTTTAAATATTATCCCTTAAGGGACGATATTTCTTCTCAATTCTCAATCATACTGTTAAAATGTCATTTTTAACGATAGGAAACTTTCGATGACTTTATTCGGCGGAGCATCTTCCAGCGAAGATTCTTCCGGTATAGGAAACAGTACGCCTACCGAGAGTTTCTATTATCGAACCCTGAATTTATTACAGGAAGCGATTTTTCTCTTAGACGGCAAAGGGAGAATCACGTTCGCGAATGCTAGGGCGCTGCAATGGTTAGGCGGCTCGTCGAAGGATTTACTCGGACGCCATTTCTATGAATGTCCCTGGACAATCGTTCGGACAATCGGAATGCCGTTTCAAGAGGACACCTTCCTGGAGAAAATTACGGGAGAAGAAGGAGGAAGTTTCCCGGATTTAGAAATCGTTACGGCGTCCGGAGTTTCGTTTTCGGCGTCCTTGAAATTCGACCATATTAAAACCGAGGATGGACAAACATCGCATATTTTACTTTCCTTCTTTGATGAAACGAATCGTAAGAAGGTGCAGTCGTATAACCTTCAATTGGCGGCGGCTATAAACGATACCGCAGACGCGGTTTTTATCACAAGTCTGGACGGCAATATCGAATTCGTTAATCCGGCCTTCGAAAAGCTTACGGGATATAGTCTAGGCGAGATCCGAGGAAGTTCGCCCAATCAATTAAAATCAGGATTACAAGACCAGAGTTTTTACAAACGACTTTGGGAAACGATTTTGAAAGGGGAAACGTTTCGGGCAACCGTCATCAATAAAAAGAAGAACGGGGATTTGTTCCATTGCGATCAAACGATTTCCTCCACGAAAGATTCCACAGGCAAGATCATTTCCTTCGTTTCTATTTTGAAAGACGTAACCGAAGAGATGGAAATGCAGCGAACTTTGCGAGTAACTTCGGAGCGGCTTCGATCCTTATTGGATAACGCGCTGGAAGGTATTTTTGCGGTTTATAATCGCCAAGTCATCTACGGGAATCCTGCATTCTTCAAAATGCTCGGCTACGATCCCGACTCTTCTTCCTCATTGATTCGTGTAGCCGATATTTTGGCGGATCGCGATCAGAGAAACGCTCTGAACGGAATATTAAGCGAAACAGGTAAAATACAAGGGGAGGAAGTGCGTCTGCTGAAGAAAGACGGTTCTCCCTTTTACGGAACATTGCGGGTATTTGCGCATTCGCAGAATCCGGATTATTTGGAAGGATTTTTATTGGATCAAACCGAACGAAAAATGATCGAGACGGAAAAAGATTCTTACGAATCGATTTTACGCCGGAGCCAAAAATTAGAATCCATCGGGCTCATCGCGGCTGCAATGATTCACGAGATCAACAACCCTCTTACGATCGTTCTAGGTTACTCCAATTTATTGGCCAAATCGTTAGTCGATCTTAAACTTCTGAAATATGTGGATATCATTTCGTCCGAAGCGGATCGCTTATCCAGACTGGTTAAGGATTTATTATTGTATGCGAAAGGAGACGGGACAAGCTTCGAGCGGGTCGATCCGTACCGCCTCCGAGACGAGGCCCTAACTCTGGCGTTTCCACTTTTACAGATCGAGAAAATCAAAGTGGAGGAGGGGCAGGAACGAGAATCCCTACCTCTTATTTTGTGCCAAAGTCAGAAGATCAAGCAGGTCTTGCTCAATCTGTTACTCAATGCAAAGGACGCACTTTGCACCGAAGCGACGGAGAATAAATTCTTGGGCATCGATGTCGTCGGTATCAAAGGGGAATCGGGTATTGTGGAAAAAATTCGATTCGAAGTTTGGGATAGCGGCCCAGGTGTCCCGCAATTTATTAGAAATACGATATTCGATGCGTTTTTTACGGCCAAGGAATCCCGCGGAACCGGTCTCGGATTGGCCATCAGCAAGAAAATTGTGGAAAGCCATCACGGGAGCATCGGACTCGCGGAAAAATCCGGTAAGTTCTCCCGCTTTTATTTCGAACTTCCGATCGATTGTAAAACTCCTATTTGAATTCATGGACTTCGTTTAATCGAAGGCTCAGGTTCAGTTTTGACCCCAGGTTTTCTTAAGGTATTCCTCTCGGCCCGATCCCTTTCGGTAGGCCTTGTAATGCTCCGGATTTTTCTTATAATAATCCTGATGATATTCTTCGGCAGGGTAAAATTCTCCGGCAGGTAGTAATTCGACCGCGATCGGTTTGGAAAATTTTCCGGAAGAAATCAAGGCCTGCTTCGATGCGGCTGCCAATTTTCTTTGAATATCATTTTTATAGAATATTGCCGTTCGATATTGGTTTCCTCTGTCGGCAAACTGGCCGCCGTTGTCGGTCGGGTCGATTTGTTTCCAAAACGTATCCAGTAGGGTCTCGTATTTTATTTTTTTAGGATCATAGGTGACTAGTACCGATTCTCGGTGACCCGTTCTACCGTATCCCACGTCTTCATAGCTAGGATTTTTCTCTTTCCCGCCGGAATATCCCGAGACGACCGAAATTACGCCGGGAAGTTTTTCGAACGGGCCTTCCATGCACCAAAAGCAACCTCCGGCAAAAATCGCAGTCTCTAGTCTGGCGTTTTCCTTTGCATGGAATTCTCGAGGTATAAGGACTAACGGCAGCATGATGTACAAATATAAATGTAATATCGTTCGAAAGATTTGAAATTTCATAGAGAGTCACCTCGGTGTTCGAATGTCTAAAAAAATCCTGGCTTTTTAGGAAGCGTTCGATTCATTAGCATTCATTTTAGAATTCGTAGCGCGTCGCGATTCGTTACAGTTGAACGCGTTTATGGAATTATAATTCCGATTTTTTTGCAGAACTAGAAAACAATGCGATCCAGGATAGACATTTTTCGGAAGAATATTCTCTTTGATGCCCCTGCCGGGCTGGCGGTATTTCTAGTTGCAATTCCGCTTTGTCTGGGGATCGCGCATGCATCGGGTGCTCCTCTTTTTTCCGGAATCATCAGCGGCCTTATCGGCGGAATCATTGTAGGTAGTCTAAGCGGCTCTTCGTTTAGCGTTTCCGGACCCACGGCAAGTTTGACAGGAATCGTTTTATCAGGACTCAGTGATTTAGGAAATTTTGAAACGTTTTTATTGTCTCTTCTTATCGCCGGCGCAATCCAAATTATTTTAGGAATATTCCGGTCCGGAAAACTAGCCGCTTACTTTCCCTCCGCAGTCGTTACGGGAATGCTTGTGGCAATCGGAGTTATTCTTATCATTAAGCAATTGCCGCACTTGATGGGTTACGATATCGAAGAATTCGGAGTGGAAGAATTCGATCTTACGAGGCAGGATATTAATGAGACGTACCAGGATAGTCATGAGCCGAGCGAAAAAAATACGTTTACGGTATTACTGCATTCTTTCTTAAATTTTCGAAGCAACGTATTCGTTATCGGTTTCCTTTCCTTGGTCGCCTACGTTATCTGGGAGAAAAAAATCGCCGAAAAGTTTCGATTTCTACCCGCTTCCTTGATCGCTATCGGAACCGGTGTTTTCTTGAACTTGTGTTTAGAAGGATTTAACCCGGTATTCGCGTTAGGAAAAGATCATTTGGTCCAGATTCCTATCTTAAAAAATCCTTCCGACGTATTGGATCAGTTCACGTATCCGAATTTTTCCGCGTGGAGGAATCCGAGTGTTTGGAGTTTGGGGTTGACGATCGCCTTAGCTGCCTCCGTCGAATCCTTGCTTTCTATCGAAATCTTAGATCGCTTGGATACAGAAGGCCGAAAGACACCGATGTCCAGGGAATTACTCGCACAGGGTGTCGGAAACTTCGTCTGCGGATTGATAGGCGGGATTCCGCTTGCTAGCGTGATCGTTCGAGGTTCGGTAAATATCACTTCGGGAGCTAAGTCCAAAGTATCGGTCATTTTACAAGGAGTACTAATCGCGCTTAGCGTGTTGCTAGTTCCGACTTTGATGAATCGGATTCCTTTGGCTTCTCTTGCGGCTATTTTAGTGGTGACGGGAATCAAATTAGCGAGACCGAAAATTTTTCGAACGATGCTCTCGCGTGGAATTTCTCAATGGTTACCTTTCTTAGGGACCGTAATCGCCACTTTATTCAGCGATCTACTTATCGGAACGTTTTGCGGGATCGTACTTTCGTTGGTCTTCGTTCTGTACGAAGATCACCGAACCGCCGTGATTAGAATCGAGGATCACGGAAAATTCAGAAGAATCGTATTGGGAGAAAATTTAGGATTTTTCCATAAGGCGAGAATTCTGGAAATATTGGAGCAGCAACCGGCAGGGATTACGCTGGAAATCGACGGAAGTCGCACCTTACATATAGACCAAGACGTTTCGGAACTCATTCACGAATTTCGGAACAAGGCCGCGAGTCGGAATATTTCGGTGATTCTAGGAGGCATTCCGAATATGAACAATGATATACGGGAACTTAAGGAAGAAATGGATCGTTCTTATCGTAGGCTTCTTGATAATAATCAAGAATGGGTCAAGGAAAGGATGGATCAGGATCCTGCGTTCTTTTCTAAGCTAGCCGAGGGGCAAACCCCGCAAATCCTTTTTATCGGATGCAGCGATTCGAGGGTTCCGATCGACGTTATTACCAAAACCGATCCCGGAATGATTTTTACTACTCGCAACATCGCTAATATAGTTTCCGTGGACGATATCAGCTTATTCAGCGTGGTGCAGTATGCGATCGAAGTCTTAAATATAAAACATATCATCGTATGCGGGCATTACGAATGCGGGGGAGTAAAGGCCGCACTAATGGGCCGATCCACCGGGCTTATCGATAATTGGATCACTCATATCAAGGACATTTATTTAAAACATCGCCATGAATTGGACGCCTTAGGAGAAAAGGAGCGGGAACGAAAACTAATCGAATTGAATGTCGCGGAACAAGTGATCAATTTATATAAGACAAGTCTTGTCCAATCGGCTTTGAAAAAGTACGGTTTCCCTCGAATTCACGGTTGGGTGTACGATCTCAGCACGGGAAATCTGAAAGAAATAGAATACCGAACGCTTCTCGAGAAGGAATTAGGCGTATACAGAGGACAGAAGACAGAAGACTGAGGACAGAACATTGGTGAGCGGAGATTCCATGTTATAGAGGAAGATTCTTGTGTTATAGTAGATCTTTCCTCTACCTCTATTACTTTTCCAACGTCTAGCAGCTTCTGTCTAGCGTGAGCAAAGCGAACGCGTCAGTCTTCTGTCCTCTGTCTTCTGCAGAGGACAGAACATTGGTGAGCGGAGATTCCATGTTCTGGAGAAAGATTCCTGCGTTACAGCGGATCGTTCCTCTATTTCTGTAACTTTTCCAACCTCGAGCAGCTTCTGTCTAGCGTGAGCAAAGCGAACGCGTCTGTCGTCAGTCTTCTGTCCTCTGCTAGGTAAATCTACGATTTTGGATTATGGGTCCGATTAATATACTTTACAATATGTAAAGTATATGTAGTCTAAGCATAAGTGCGATGATCCAATCGTTTAAGGATAAAAGAGTCGAGAACCTTTTTTACGGCTATGCGGAGAAAGAATTCAAAGCTTTTGAAGATGTTGCTCGAAGAAAGTTAAGATCTTTAGATTCGGCTAGTAATTTGAACGATTTACGCAGTCCTCCCGGGAATCGCTTAGAGGCTTTAAAGGGAGACAGAAAAGGACAGTATTCCATACGGATAAATGACCAATTTAGAATTTGTTTCGTATGGGAGAAGAATGGTCCATGCAATTTAGAGATTGTGGATTATCACTCTTGAGGTAAAGAAATGAAGAAGATAAAGACGGTAAAAAATCCTCATCCAGGCGATGTATTAAAATACGACTTTTTGGAACCGTTGTCCATTTCTGCGTACAGACTTTCTAAGGAACTTGGAGTATCAGAAAGCTTAATCTCACAGATCATTCATGGAAAGAAGTCGATTAGCCCGGATACAGCGATTCGTCTTGCTAGATACTTCAACATGAGTCCTGATTTTTGGCTGAATTACCAGAGAGCTTTTGATTTAGAAGAACTTACTAAGACAAAGAAATCGGAATATCGGAAGATCAAGCCGGTGAGAAAGGAATTAGCGCTTAGCAAGAATTGAGTCAAGGCGTATTCAGAGGACAGAGGACAGAGGACAGAGGACAGAGGACAGAGGACAGAGGACAGAGGACAGAGGACAGAGGACAGAGGACAGAGAATTATTCCTATTACCCTGAAAACAATTTTTTTAAAAATGAATTATGTTGGAGCTCCTACGTTCTAGAGAAGGATTCTTGTGTTATAGTAGATCTTTCCTCTGCCTCTATTACTTTTCCAACGTCTAGCGCAGCTTCTGTCTAGCATGAGCGAAGCGAATGCATCTGTCTTCTGACCTCTGTCTTCTGAAAAAGCGAACGCGTCAGTCTTCAGTCCTCTGGTTGAAAAAGTAATTCCTGTACCCGCAGATATTTTTCATTTCCGTTGATCAACCAGCGAACGACTTCCCCTACTCTCGCTCCCAAAACCGCACTTCCGTACGGGGACAGCACCGAGATTTTTCCGTTGACGGGTGTATGATCCTCCGAATCTTCGGGATAGACCAGCGTGAATTGAAAGGCTTCGGCATTTCCTAAATCCCGAAGAACGAATTTCGAATTCATCGTAATCAAATCCTGGGGGATTTCCTTAGGATCCAGCTTTTTGGCCTTGGAGAGTTCTTTTTTTAAACTTTGAATGAAGTAAGGTGGGACTGGGTGAGGGAGTTCCTGACTCTCTAAAGTAGAAAGGATTTTTTGATGGTCAGGTTTCGTTACAAGCCGTTTCGCGCTCATAGAACTTCTCACCTCCCGATTGCAGTATGGAAAAGTTACGTTCGAAATCTAAGAGAGTGAGAATAAGCTTCAAGCATTTTTCAATTTTAAGGCCTTGGCTCGCTTAAACGAGTGAGGAAGAGACATAGCAAACATCATGCTTTTATAGCCTAGGACGGATTCCGTGTCGTAATCGACGGATTGTCTGAAGGGTAAATTAATAAATTATAATATTCAACGACGCTTGGCGCTATTTCCCGACAGCGCTAAACCATGAGAGAATCGTCGTTTAAAGGAAAATTTGCAAAGGACCCGGGCGGGGGGTTTTGTTTTAATGAGCATTCGTTCAAATAAAAAGCGGGGAAGAGCGGGTCCGATTTTTGTACGGGAAAACGTGATATCACTATACAAAAAAGTAGGTATTGTTAGAAGAGGTTCGAACCATGTTACTTACCTTATTCTCGTTCGATAAGAGACGACCCTTGTTCCTGTTGCGGTGGCTTACCCGCCTCGTGGAAAGAAATGTGCAACCGGTCTTAATTCTGCCCAAAGGAAGTCTGAGTCTGGAAGACGGGTTAAAACTGGGAAAGCTTCTCTCCGACTTCTCGCGACCATCCGTTCCGATCTTATTGGGATTTGCCGAGTCGTTGGTGCAGGCCGAAGCATTTTGTAAGGAAGTGAAGAAGGGAAAATTGGGCCAGACCGTTCCGAGAGTCTTGCCGGTACTTTTGAATGCCACAAGGTTAAAGTCCGATGCCGAAGGGAAAGATTTTTCCGATCAATTGGAAGGTTTGGAAAAAGATTGGGACAATTCCTTTCCGCTCACTTGTTTTATCGAGGTCGGAAGAGATCCTTCCCATCTATCGGAAGCGAGCGGACGTACGTTCTTGTTCGAGATCTCTTCCCTCGTCGCCGAAGTCGGATTCGGAAAACTTCGTCTTCTGAAAAAGGAAGAGAATTTTTCTTCGCCCATCGAGTGGACCAGCGAGGTTCTTTCCTCGTTACGCTTGGAGTGAGGGCTTTCGCGGGCAAAAAGGAAGGAGCCCTTGATGAAAGTCGGCAAGGGCGAGCTTGACGGACGGATTCGGACTTAGTTCACGCTGATTATTTTCGTAGTCGCAGCGCTACGAGAGACCTCGTCTCGTGGTTCCTTCCTCTCGCAATTTTATTTTCGGTTTTGCGGTCGGACTTCCTGTGGATTCGGTCCGATCATCCGGAGTTTTTTCGTTCCTTCAGGGCTCTTTATTTTTTTCCGACCGCCTTTTCCGCTCCGCGGCCCTTCTGAAAAAAGAAGAAATCTCTTTTTCCGGTTCTAGGTGGGGGGATTTCATATTTTTAATTGAACTTTTTTCGATCCCGGTCTTGACTGATTAAAATTTTGCCCCCTTCCGGGGGAAGAGCAGGTTGATCTTGCATGATCGAAAGACGCACGAACAAATTCGGGGAGAACGGAATTTTCGCCTCGTCACCTATAGCTTCAGGGACTCTCCTTTTCAGCTATAGCGAATGGATCGAGGATGAAGAGTTCGGCTGGAAAGTACTGACCGTTTCCGAAGCGGAAGAATTACCCGAATCCGAGAAGGAAATCTTCATGAAATACGGATATGATGTCGACTTCGGCCTCGTAACCGGTCCCACCGGACCCCAGTTCGTCATTAACCATTCCAACTTCATGAACCATTCTTGTGACCCGAATATGTGGTATGATCAGAACGACAATATCATCGCTAAGCGGGACATTAGACCGGGAGAAGAGCTTACCATCGACTACGCTAATTTCGTCGTGAACTTTGACCAAACCTTCGAATGTCGCTGTGGAGCCGCAGCTTGCAGAAAATTCATTCGTAAGGACGACTGGAAATTATTGCTACCGGAGTATCATCTGAACTTTCCGGCATTCATGCACAAAGAAATTAAAAAGTTCCTGGTAAAAGTCCCGGCATAACCGGCCTAGTGCCTTGCCCGGGCTAAGTTCCTTCCCGGGCATTTACTTTCTGATTCTGGATTGCCTTCGCCAAAGGAGGCCGGCTAAAAATTCGCCCCCTGGCTCTTCCTTCCAAATCCCCGGATCGCTGGTCTTACGTGCATTCTCGATCGTATAAAAGGCGCCGGGGGAGGTTTGTCGCAAGATCTCTAAAACGGAAGGCACCTCTTTTCTCCGTAAGAAAGAGAGAATGACCGTTACGGGTCCCTTGGATCCCTGCGCGTCCAGTCGGGTGGTTCTAAAGCCGGATTCGGTGAGTTTTTCCACGATTTTTTCCCCTTTCCCGGTAACGATAATCCTGAGCAGGGAATGCCCGATCGCCAGTTTTTCCTCCACTACCATTCCTAAATACGTCCCCGTGGCAAATCCTCCCGCATACGCAATATAGCAGAGCGCGTTGCTGAGATTCCGTATGATTTGAGTTATTACGATGAGCCAGAGGAGAACTTCCACAAAACCGAGGATGGCAGCTAAAACCTTCTTTTCCCGGGAAATCAATATGATTCGTACCGTTCCGATGCTTACATCAGTGACGCGGGCAAAATAAATGCAAAGCGGGAGAATCAGGTATTCAAAAGCCCAGGGTGGCATGCCTTTCTAGTAAAATGGAATTCGAACGGTTGCGCCAGTACTATTCAGAGGACAGAGGACAGAGGACTGAGGACAGAACATTGATAAACGGAGATTCCATGTTCTGGAGAAAGATTCTTGTGTTATAGTGGATTTTTCCTCTACTTCGATAACCTTTCGAACGTCTAGCAGCTTCTGTCTAGCGTGAGCAAAGCGAGCGCGTCTGTCTTCAGTCCTCTGTCCTCTGCAGAGGACAGAACATTGATAAACGGAGATTCCATGTTCTGGAGAAAGATTCTTGTGTTATAGTGGATTTTTCCTCTACTTCTGTAACTTTTCCAACTTCGAGCAGCTACTGTCTTCCGTCCTCAGTCGTCTGTCCTCTGTACAGGACAGTTATTTTTTACAGCGTACTTCGACGGTCTTGGTCGTGTAAACCGGTCCGATCAGAAAATGAATGACGGAATCCATAAATCCGGTCACCAGCCGGACTTCCGGATGCGAGTTTGTGCAAGACACTTCCGCCGGAGATCCAGAAGGGTAAATTCCGAATACAAAACTCGCTTGGCGGAATTTCCGGTCTGGTTCGGGCGGGTCCTTAGCCAAAGAGGCCGGTGGCGAATCCGCTTCCTTGTGAACTAGGATAGTGGAATGACAATTAAAGAGAAGTACCGCTACGGTGAATAAACAGAGAAAGTTTTTTAAAGATAACATTCTATCTCCACTGTCTGGGGCGAATAAACGGTAAAGCTTAGCTGTTCCCAAACCCCATTCCAAAAACTCGTATATTGATGAACCGATTTCGGGCCCTTAGGACAAAATTTTGCCGTGTCCAGAACCCTCGCTCCCGGATAGATTCCGAAAAAGTAATAGTCCTGGATAATCCTGTGTTTCTCGCCCGTTTGATTTTGTCCGGCATTTCGGAGTTCGATAGCTTTCTTGCATTCCCGCGACGTAATCGAAATCCAGCAAGCCTCCGGCGTCATCGGGGGATAAACGACCATGGCATGTCTACAGGATCCCGCGAGTAAAATCAGTAGCCAGACGAGGCCGAACATTTTGTAGGATCGGGTTCTCATTGATTCTGTTGCCTATAAACACGGACCGGTGTACTGTTCTTGCCAACGCTCAGATACAGGTAATTCAAACCTCCTACCGATACGGAGACGGCGGAGAATATCTGTTGGACGTTGGTAGAATCCGTTAATCCGTTCCCGGCCACTTGAGTCCAGGATGAGGAGGAGCTCCCCGGATTCGTCGTATTGGTCCGATAGATTCGAATCCCCGATGAGTTATCGAATCCTACGTATAAGTAAGAACCGTTCTTGGCCACCATGGTGATCGTGCGGTTCGTAGAATCTCCGAAATTTGTGAAACCTGTTCCGTCGTCCGCAACGACACTCCAATCTCCGGAATCGCAGTCGGTCGCACTTCCCGTGATCGTAGGATCGCATTTCCAGAGCTGTGCTTTTCGATTGCCGTCGGTTCCATCCGTGCAGCCTGCGACCGTTCCAGGACCGGTTCTAAAGCCCGTAGCTTGAGTTCCCTGAACGCAAAGGGTCCGCGTTACATATAGATTTCCGTTAAATTCGGCGAACTGAGCGAAGGCACGATCGGCCGGAATCAAATCGTAGAATTTGGCGAGTTCGAGAGAGAACCAATTATTGGTAGCGCTATTATGCCATTTGCTATTCGTTCTAGGTCCGATTTCGGTCCAGTTGGCGCATGTATCCTGTGAGGAACAGGCCGTAGTGGGATCCGCGGTATTGGAACGTATTATGGATCCGTTATGTCCGACCGCATGCAGACCGCCGTTTGCGGCATAGATGCGGTTATTGAAGACGAAGAGGGAATCGACTCCCACATAATAGGCCCAGTTCGGGCTGGCATTATTTCCTCCGGAACTGGAAGCTCCGCCGAAATACGGCATGTAATCAATTCTGATCCTTCTGCCCTTGCTTCCATCATAGGCGTCGCAATTGGAACCTGCCGTGCAATTACCGGTGCCGGAATCGGCGGAATTGAAACTTATAAAACCGAAATCAGGTGCATTAAATCCCGAAGTTCCATTATAATTCGGTTTTGCAAACCCGGGGAAGACTCGATCGTTTTGAACCGTAATTGCGGAAGTTCCTGCGGTCACGGTTCCCGTAATCGTCGACATATCGATGTATTTGAATCCGAGATTGGAGGAAGTATCCGAAGAATAGTATAAGTAATCGAAATAATAGTTTCCGCTTCCGTCAGGAGTGGTTCTCGCCGCAGCGATGAAGATGTAAGGCGATCCGCTTAACGTGCCGGTCGTAAATACCCCGCGACCGCTTTCGTTATCAGGACCGCATCCGTTTGTAAGAGTTGCATCATTGATGGTGCATCCCGAATGTCCCAGGGTAACGTAAGGAGGAACAGCGATACCATTTTCTCGACTTGTTGCGGAATTCGTACTGGTCCTTGGATTGTCTCCCGAACCCGCGTTTTGGACAATCGTATCTTGTGCGAACGTAAATTGAACCGATTCGGGGACCGATCCGTCATACGCGAATCTCAGTGCACCGTTTCCGCCGTTATTCGGCCCGGTGTAAATCTTACTATTAAAGTCGGCTAGATATCCGAACGTGGATCCGTTCGGATCTACCGATATCGGACCGTCCGAAAAATTCACCGGAGATGTTCCGCATCCGGAGAAGGTGGCCCTATCTCTCGGCGAGGCTTGGACGTTTTCGGAATTTCCGGCATTGCGCACAGATCCCCAAGTACTGTTATCGAATCCGTCTCCGTCGAGAGCATTGGCCGCTATGATCGTATATTGAGATCCGGTTTGGAGTAAGGCGTGAGTAATGCAAACTTTCGCGGAATCTGCGGGAGTTCCGTTGCATACCGTTCCGTCTAGAATTTTCGCGGAAGAAATGGATCCTAGGTCGGTCGTTCCGACGAATTTATAGCGGTTGGCACATTCCGTACTGCTACTACATTCCGCGGAACCCGAGGCGTTGTTTCCGGAAAGTACCGGTTTGGAAAAATTGAGAACGACAGATGAGGTCGAAGCGCAAGCGGCCGAGCTGACCTTGAGCTGCTCCTGCCCGATAAAATCTCCGTAATTCGGACATGCGAGCGAATTCGGAATCGCCGATAAATCCTGAACTCCGGATTTGTTTACGATCAAGGTATAGCTTGTTCCGGAAACCTGAGAGCTGGACAACGTAATCGTATATACGGCTCCGGTTCCGCTTACCGACGAAACGCTGATCGCTAAACTCGAAGAAAAATTACTATTGTTAGAGCAAGATCCGCTGACCGAAGAGGTCAATGCCAGTTTATAATTGGAAGCCGTCGTAGCTTGCGCCGCATTCACCAATTCCGAATACGTGACTCGCACCGTCGTCGGGCTGAGAGATACCGCATTTAACACGGTCGGCGGCGTAGTATCCAGATATACGACGGTAAGAGACGTATTTCCGCTGACGCTTCCGAATGTCGCCGATATCGTTACCGTTCCTGCGGCTACTCCTGTGACCTGACCTTGGGTTCCGTTTGCATTGCTGATCGTGGCTTTACTAGTGTCGGACGAGGCCCAAACCGCTTGAGTCGTTAAATCCTGTGTGCTTGCATCGGAATAGGTTCCGGTTGCGGTAAAGTTTTTCGTATATCCGGTATAAACGGATGAACCGTTCGGGGCAACCGATATGGAAACCAGTACGGCTGCGGTCACGGTTAGGGTGGTTGATCCCGTTGTGGATCCCGATTGCGCGGAAATCGTGGTCGATCCTATGTTCACGGCAGTTGCGGTCCCTTGTGTCCCACCGGCATTGCTAATTGTTGCGGAGGCGGTATTGGATGAACTCCAAGTGACTTGCGTCGTCAGATCTAAGGTAGTTCCATCCGAGTACACTCCGTTTGCAGTGAAGCCGGTCGTGTTTCCTTTCGGAAGATTCGAGTTTGCGGGTGTGACTTGAATCGATTGAAGCACTGCGGCCGTTACGGTGACTGCCGTGTCGGAACTTTGGATCGAATTTAGCGTCGCGGAAATTTGCGTGCTCCCTTCCAATAAAGCCGTTACAGTTCCTTGCGAGCCGGATGCGTTACTTATAGTCGCCTTTGTTTGATCAAAAGAGGACCAAGTTACCTGAGTCGTTATGTCCTGGGTCGAGTTGTCCGAGTAATGCCCGGTTGCGGTAAAATTCCGAGTTAATCCTTTAGAAATACTTACCGTCGGGGAAGGAGCGATCGTAATGCTAACTAAAGTCGCAGCTCCGACCGTGAGTACGCTGATCGGTGATACGACGGATCCCGATTGAGCGGTAATATTCGAAGTTCCGGTTTGCAGGGTGGTTGCCGTTCCTTGCGAGCCGGAGACGTTACTGATCGTAGCGACGCTCGTATTTGAGGAACTCCAAGTAACTTGCGATGTTAGATCCTGTACCGATCCGTCCGTATAGGTTCCTGTGGCGGTGAAATTCTTGGTCAAGCCGTTCGCAACCGTGGGATTGGTCGGATCCACTTGAATCGAGACCAGACGAGGCGCGGTCACGGAAAGATCCGCATATCCGCTAACGGAATTTAAAGTGGCAGTGATTCTTGAAGATCCTTGGCTACCGTTGTTCGGTGAGTTAAGTTGTTTTTTAGGTCCGGATAAGAGAACACCGAGTTGAATGATCGAGGTTTGAGAGGAAGTCCAAACGACTTGGTCGCTAATGTTGGAATGAGTCCCGTCGGAGTAAATTCCTACAGCTTCCGCTTGGGTAGAAGTTCCTTTCGCGATCGAAGTATCGACAATGGAAACCTGAATCGAATCTAGTACAGCGCTCGTTACGGTGAGCGTGACCGTGCCCGAAATGGAACCGAAAGCGGCGCCGATCGAAACACTACCCTGCGAAACTCCCGAAGCCTTTCCTTGATTTCCGCTCGTATTGTCCACTATTGCGATCGACGAATCCGAGCTCGTCCAAGTCACTTGAGTCGTAAGGTCCGAAGTGCTACCGTCCGAATACGTTCCGGTTGCCGTTAAATTTTGACTTCTTCCTTTAGGTATGCTCGGTAGGGACGGATTGATCGTGATGCTTTGCAAAGTTGCCGCCGTAACGGTCAATGTGTTTGCAGGAGAGGTTACGGATCCAAGACTAGCCGTGATATTCGAAGTTCCGATCGATAACCCCGTCGCCGTTCCTTGGGTGCCGGAGGCGTTACTGATCGTCGCGATTCCCGTATTTGAAGAAGTCCAAGTAACCTGAGTCGTGAGATCCTGAGTCGTGGCATCGGTGTAGGTTCCGGTTGCCGTAAAGTTTTTCGTTAATCCCTTGGCGACACTAGGAGCCGTCGGATCCACTTGAATCGAGAGTAACTTTGCGGAAGTAACCGTAATGTCAGCGTATCCGCTGATGCTACCTAATGTTGCGGTAATTCGCGCAGAGCCTAAACTTCCGCTATTGGGAGAAAGAACCCCTTTTTTCGGAACGCCATTTAATGATCCTAATTGTAGCACTGAAGTATTCGAGGTCGTCCAGGAAACCTGATCGCTGATATTTTGCGAAGTACCGTCCGAATAAATTCCCGATGCAAGTAAGTTTGTCGAAGTTCCTCGAGGAATCGACGTGTCATCGGGTGTTACTTGAATGGAAGTCAAAACTGCTGCGGTTACTTGAAACGATACGGTTGAAGAAATTCCGCCAATCGCGGCAGTTACGTTAGCCGTTCCGACGTTCACTGCGGTTGCGCGTCCTTCCAAGCCGGAGCCGTTATCTACGGAGACGATGCCGGTATTATCGCTGGACCAGGTCACCTGCGTAGTGATCGTGGAGCGACTGCCATCCGTAAATATCCCGGTGGCAACTAGATTGAGGGTGCGACCTTTAGCGATAGAAGGATTGGCAGGGGTAATCGAAATGCTTTCCAGGAGAGCTGCCGTAACGGTAATCTGAGTTTGGTTACTGACGGAGCCCAGAGCCGCCGTAATCGTAGCGCTGCCCTGAGCCTGGGTGGAAAGAAACCCCTGGTTTCCGGATGAATTTCCGATCGTAGCAATCGAAGTATCGGAGGAGGTCCAGGTTACTTGTGAAGTTATATTTTGAGTGGAATTATCCGAATAGGTTCCTGTGGCCGTAAATTGCTGGGTTTTGCCTAATGGCAATGAGGAATTGACCGGTGTGATCGAGATGCTGACGAGAGAGGCTTGGCTGATCGATATCGGCAAGCTCGCCGTAAGCCCTTGGTATCCTGCGCGAATCGAAGTCGAGCCGACCGCAACTCCTTTTACTAATCCGTTTGCATCGACGGTCGCGACGGAAGAATTCGAAACGCTCCAAGAAGTGCTCGGATCGAGAGTTAAATCCTGGGCCGTTCCATCCGCAAAATTTCCCGTAAGCGAACATTGTCGCGAGGTTCCCTTGGGAAGATTCGAATTCTGATTGGTGCAGGTTATCGTTAAAGAAGATAGCGGTGCCGAAGAAACGGTAAGTTGAATCTGGGCTGTCTTGCCTTGGTATTCGATGGTTATCGTGGTAGAACCGACTTGTATCCCTTGAGCCGTTCCTCCCGAAAGCATTTTAATCACGGAAGAATCCGCCGAGGACCAATTTGCATCGCCGGTTATATCCGCATTCGTGTTATCCGAATAAATCGCAGTGGCTTTTAAAGGAGCCGTGGTCGTTTTGGCGAGGCTGGAGTAGGGGGAAGAGATTTCGACTCTATTCAGCGTGGCCGGTTGAGAAGCCGCACTCCCCGGCAAAAAAAAGAGAGGTCCGCTTCCCGTTTTTCCTGCTGCTAGTCCGACAGCGCCCGTAAGTAAGGGCCATGCGGCACATCCTTCGAGCAGGAAAAATAAAAGGATCGGAAAGCTTGCTCGCTTCGTATGTTTGATTATGCGGTACATTCTACTTCTCTTTTCGGATTAATTTCTCCCTAATTAACTCCGTAGTATTTAATCGGACGATTTTTCGATGCATAGTACTTCACAAAAAAATAAATTAAAAGGATTATTCGGTTCAGTATAATAAATCAGGTTATTTTTCTCTTATATTCTTTCGATGAGACATACATTCTCGATCCGAGCATCACTTAAGTATAGGGATCGATTTTCTTTTTTAGAATTGAGATTCGATGCGCCGAAATTTCACGAAGCATCGAAAAGCGCGCGGAGCAAAATGTGGCAAATTAAGAAATTTTGACTTCGGAATATTTTTCCATAATTCCGAAAGGGAAGAGGGGATCTATTTCTCGTCCGAAAGAATCCAATCTTTATTCGAGAATCCTTCTTTTACTTTCATAAGATCTCTTGCAGGGTCTATGAACGTTCTACTTTTTTTTCCGTTCAGAGAAACGGTTATGTCGGCATAAACTGCGACATCGTCCCCGGTCCTCCGTTTTTCTTTTTCCCCCAAATAATGGGCGAATTGTAGAACCAAATCCGGCTGGGTGCTCATCATGGTTTTTTGAAATTCGGTGAGATGCGATTCGGGAAGAACGAAGTGAACTTCTCCCGATCTTAAATTCGTCACCCGAAAAGACGCGATTCCGTTTTTCTGAATCAACATGATATGCCACGCGAACCGAAATCCTTGCTCCGTCCAAAGATGGTTTCCCGGATACAAAAAATGCCTTACCGGTAAAAGAATCTGTAGAAGAATGTAAGTAGACCAAAACAATATTCCTATTCTATGAATCGTTTTCGGATCATACTTTGGAAATTTATAATATAGATTGCGTCCCCAGAGATCCGGTTTTTCCAGGAAAAGGAGCGCTTTTAGAAAGAATCCCGCCGAATCGAAGCGAAATCGAATCGGCAATTTTTGCCAAGCTACCTGGAAGAGATTTCTGAGTTCGCCGTAGGGAAAGATCCCTCTTTTTTTCAGAAAGTTTCTGAACTTTAACGGCCAGGAAGGGGAGAAGAATAGGGTGGCTGAGAGCGACATGATCCAAGGAAATATTCCGATCGGGAAAAGCTTCCAGGTTAACGTGTGAAAAATAATCGCGAGACAATACGCCCATATACGGGAGTTTACCTTTAAAAGCAGGAACGGAATAAAAAGGTCGAATAACAATCCGGTATAACTGAAAACGTAACCCGCGATCGGATATGCGAAGAATTTTCCGAGCACAGGAAAATCCGTATTCCGAATCAACCAGATTCTTAAAGGCTGGGCATGAAAAAGCCAATCCGGGACAATCTTGGCAAGTCCGCCGAAAAAATAAACGCAACCTATCTGAAACCGCAAGAGCCAGAGCGACCAATTTTGGACCTTTGGATTTGCCCATCGTCCGGTTCTATAGGTCTCCAAGAAATGGGAGACAGATAGACATCTATCCGCGGGAACCCAGATCATAATCCAAAGCAGGAGGACGACTAGGTAATAGTGGTTTAAATAAGTGGATACGTCCAGTAAATTGAAATAAAGAAAACCGATCAGATAGATGATAAGACAAATTCTATAGAGAATTCCTAGGGAGATTCCTATTCCCGCAAGAATCAATATCCAGAAGAGAGGATATAATAGCCAGCTCGGTACTAGCGGAACCCAAGAGAATCCGTAATATTTGAAGTGAAATTCGGGCTGTAAAAAATATTTTTCCACCCAATCATAGGCAAGATACCTTACCGATAGGAAAGACAAGAGAATTCCGAAGACAAATCGGAATAAACCAAGCGACCATGCAGGAGAATTACCCGATAGCTCCGTTCGAATCCTATTGAGTAATGAAGACTTCGATTTCATCCGTACCGCGGTGCCTATGTTTCGGATCTTAGAAACCCGTTTCCTAAATCAATCCAATTGCCGTCCAACATCTCTTTTCCAAGGCGACTCAGCGTTGCCGGCAAGTCCTGAAAATTAGTAGGTAAAATGTCGTTCGCATGAAAGAACTTTTCTTTTTGTCCGGAGAAAAGTGGAAAAAGAATTTCATTCGCTCCATCCGATAACAATTTTTTTCCGCCTTGATTGGAAAATTGAGCCGGGTGGTCGAAAATATAAACTTCCCGATTCTGCGAGACCGCACTATACGCGGACGAGATCGCCCCGCTTTTTTCGGGCGCTTCCATAACGAGTAAAGAATCGCTGATACCCGTGATGATTCTGTTTCTCCTCGGAAACGCATATTTTCTGATTTGAAATCCGGGCGGATACTCGGTCACGACAAGAGCTCCTGCGGTCGTTTTCATTTTTCGATATAAATTTTTGTTCTCGTACGGATATTCCCGGTCCGGTCCCGTTCCCATCACGCCGAGAACGGAAAGATTATTTTCCAAAGCGCATTCCATCGCGGCAGCATCGACGCCGATTGCGAGTCCTGAGACGATCCCTTGGTAACCTAACGATGATATCGCGGACGTTAAATTTCCGCACGCTAAGCGGGTCACCGGAGAAGGAGAGCGGGTTCCTACGACCGCGAGTAGCTTCCTTTCCAGAACGGAAGGATCACCGATACAAAACAAATTCGGAGGAGGATCGTAGATTTCCCGAAGATAGGGGGGATAAATTATGTCATAATAACTAACGATAAATGCATTCAGTTTTTCTAAAGAGGATCGATATAGTTTCGCGTCCGTTTCCGCATCCGTCCTCAAGCTTATCGGTAATTTTTTAATGAGCGTCCCGGTTACCTCTTCCGGCGACGAGTAAAGGGACAGGATCCTGGAGCGAGTTACGAACGAATAAATTTTAGGGGAAGTTAAAGTCAGAAAATCCATTCTTAATACGCCGGATAGGATTTATCAATATCAAAGAATATTACTTTTCCTGCGCACTAAGTTTCTTTAAGTCTTCCTGAACGTTTCGATACGAATCGTTCTCTTCCAGGCTTTCCTTGATGAACCCGTCTTTTTTAAGACTTTCTAATGTGGATTTAATGTATAAGTATTCGTCCTTTGCCGCCTCGGATTGGCCGAGCCTGTACAAAAAATTGGCTTTCGCGAATCTTGTAGGAATGTTCCGGGGTTCTTTTTTTAGAATCGAATCCAAAATTACGAACGCTTTTTCCTGGTCGTGAAACCCGGCACTGATTCCTTCCCAGGCGGAATCCACCATGGAAGAATCGAAATAGATCAATGCCAGTTGAAACGGGAATCTCGAATCGCGAGGATCTTGGCGAGTTAAAGCCTGAAAAATTTCGATTGCAGACTGTCTGCGCGCCGGTTCCCAGCCTCGATCTTTAGATGCATTTGCATAAGCCAGACCCGTTTCGAACAATAATTGCTGGTCGACAGGCATTTGCAATAGGGCTCTGTCAAAATACGGAAGTGCGGATTCGAAGAAATGAACATCGGCTCCGACGACTTCGGATCGTTTTCCTTCCGATTCTTCCTTGAGAGCTTTATTATAATATTTGGCCGCAAGATCATAATCCCCGATTTTCATATATCCTTGCGCGATCTTCCAGCTCAGAGCTCCCGCCGACCGGGTCTTGGAAGCGAGTTCTCGAATTTTCTTTTCTAACTCGATGATTTCGGCTTCGTCCATCGCTAAGCGCCGCTTCCAAGCGTCCAAGTCCTCGACCGTCGGAGGCTTATACGTGCTTTTGGAGGCGAATTTACTTAAATTTTTGCACGCGGAAACGAAGCCTACAATGAGAAGAGCAGAATATAAGGTTAGGAGGTTCAAAGTTAATTTTTTCATACTCATCGGATTTTACGGAATACGGTGTCAGGAAATCTCGCATTGGTCTATGGAAAATCGAGACAGGAAAGGATTTTTTCAGAAGACAGAGGACTTTCAGAGGACGGAAGACAGAAGACTGAGGACAGAACATTGATGAGCGGAGATTCCACGTTTTTCAAGAAAGATTCCTGTGTTACAAGTAGATCTGTCTTCTACCTCCTAACCTTTTTAACATCGGGCAGCTTCTGTCTAGCGTGAGCAAAGCGAACGCGTTTGTCCTCAGTCTTCTGTCTTCTGCTAGCGAAAAAACGCTTGCAGTAACGTAATTTCGTCGAAAAGTCTAAAACATTAGAATCATTCTAATCTGAGGGGATGCAATGATGATGAAAAGACGCCTTATCGCGATGACTGGTTTCCTTCTATTCGCAATTTTGGCCTGCGGTCCGTCCGAAAAGACGAAATTACTGATGGAAGACGCAAAAAGAAACTTCGGGACGATTCCGGCAAAAATGCCCGGATCGCAAAATGACACGCCTGAATTGGTGAAACTCGGAGAAAAACTCTACTTCGAAAAGAAACTCTCCATAAACGATTCGCAAGCCTGTAGTTCTTGTCATAACGTCAGTGGAAAAGGAGCGGGAGTCGATAATCTACCCACGTCTCCGGGCGCACTGGGCAAAAATGGGGATA
This sequence comes from Leptospira inadai serovar Lyme str. 10, assembly GCF_000243675.2. NCBI lineage: Bacteria > Pseudomonadati > Spirochaetota > Leptospiria > Leptospirales > Leptospiraceae > Leptospira > Leptospira inadai. The sequence goes on from NZ_AHMM02000012.1 coordinate 45,775, forward strand.
GGAATTCTCCTACTTCTTTGAATGCCGGATTTCATGTGGCACAATTTTGGGATGGAAGAGCCGCGGATTTAAAAGCTCAGGCTAAAGGACCGATCCTAAATCCTGGAGAAATGGCAATGCCTTCCGAAGCGGCTGTGGAAAAGAAACTTTCGGAGATACCGGAATACGTGGAATTATTCGCCAAAGCGTTTCCGAAACAGGAAAAGAAAATTACGTATGACAATCTGGCCGAAGCGATTGCCGCATTCGAAAGAACTCTGATCACGAAAGATCGTTTTGATGAGTTCCAAAGCGGAAACCCACGAGCCTTAAGTTCGGAAGAGCAAAAAGGATTAGACGCATTTATTTCTAACGGATGCATCCAATGTCATAACGGTCCGCTTTTAGGCGGAAATTCTTTCCGAAAATTAGGACAAGTCCATCCCTATGAAAATGTGGAAGACAAAGGAAGATTTACTTTAACGAAAAACCAAGCGGACCTTTACGTGTTTAAGGTTCCTTCTTTACGAAATGTCGCATTAACCGGGCCATACTTTCATGACGGAAAAGTGAAGACCTTGGACGAAGCTGTGAAGAAGATGGCGTTTATTCAACTAGGAAAGGAACTTTCCAACGAAGAAATCGGTTCGATCGTTAATTTCTTGAAAGCATTATCCGATAAAAATCGGTCTAACTAGCACGAACTTACAGAATTGAAACCTATTCAGGCCGGCCCTTTTAACAAGGACCGGTTTTTTTTTATCTTTCTAAAATCTGCTTATATTTTCTGGGGGAATGACCGGTATAAATCTGGCGAGGACGCACCTTGGAATAATCACCCGAAAGTCTTTGCTCTCTCCAATGTGCCAGCCAGCCCGGAAGTTTCCCGATCGCCTGCATCGCGGTAAAGAGTTCTTTCGGAATTCCTAAACTATGAAACAGAACGGCGCTGTAGAATTCCAAATTCGGATATAAGTTTTTTTGTATAAAGAAGGAGTCTTTACTTAAATGCTCGTCCACTTGCAATGCGATTTCCGCAATCGGATCCAACTTCTTCTGTTTATAAAAGTCGGAGAATAATTTTTGAGCGATGGTGGAACGTTTGCTTTTGGCTTTGTATGCATCGTGCCCGAATCCGGTGGAATGAAAATGCACTTCGCCTTTGGTGAATCGCTCGAAATATTCCGGAACGGAAAGTTTGGATTTGATGATATCTTCGATCAATTCGACCGCCGCGACTTGTCGCCCGCCTTCCCTGGATCCCCATAGGGCGCTGATCGCGGAGGAAATCGAGGCAAAGATATTGGCTTGGGTAGAGCCGATTAATTGCACGGTAGTATTCGAAACGTTTTGCTCGTGATCCGCGTATAAAATCCATAATTGATTTAGAATACGGTCATGATCCTCGGAAGGTTGGTACTTGACCGAAGGGAGAGAAAAAAGCATATATAAAAAATTCGTACAATACGGATGTCTATCTACCGGATATACGAAAGGCTGGCCGATCATCTTCTTGTAGGAAAATGCCGCGATCGTACGGATTTTCGCGAGGAGTCTCGCTGCCTGATCGATTCCTCGGTCCAAATATTCTTCGTATTCGTCCTGGTAATAACTGGAAAGAGACGAGACCATTACGGATAAAATTGCGAGCGGGTGGGCCTTTCCGGGAAATCCGTCGAAGAGATTGATCATATCCTCATGGATTAAGCTATGTTTGGAGAGCTTAGTGGAAAATTCCTTTAATTGCTTTTCGTCCGGAAGCTCGCCGTAGATGAGTAAGTAACTGGTTTCCACGAAGGTGGAATAATGGACTAATTCGGCAACATCGTAACCGCGATAATGAAGATCCCCGGTATTCGGATCTCGTCGGGATATTTTACTCTGCGCATAGGCGGTATTGAAGAATCCAGGATCGTACGAAGTAAGACCCGTTTTATCGTGTAGTTCACGAATATCGATTCCCTTCTTTCCGTCCGTTCCCGTAATCAACGGAATCCGGTGCACCTGGTCCCCAACTTTCAATTCCACGAAGTCGCTCATACCGATAGGAAAAGAGGGATAGCTGAGAGAGTCAACCTTCCTTCGGGAATCGATTCGTGAATTTTCCCTTTCGGCTGGACAAAACTGGGGTGGACGGTTACTCCTTTCCTCGCTGGGCTGCGGAGCCTCGAATTTTGAAACTCAATCCGATGTTTTTTCTTCATTTCTGGATCCCATTCGGAACGGCACTTTCGCTTTTGTTAGCCACAATGGAACTGGCAAAAAAGAGGGAATCAAAACTTCCAAGCGGCATGTTTTTTTTGGCTCTGCTTTTGGCGTCGGTCGAGAGTCGGCTCGGACTGACTCTCGTTCCGGAAGCCCTGGACAAGACATGGCTCTGGATTTTCTTCTTCCCATCCGTTTGGGCCATCGGACCCGCTCTTTTGTTAATCTCGAGAAATATGGTTCAGTTCGCGCTGGACAGGGAAATCTCGATCGGGCCTCACTTTCTTCCCGCAGTATTTCTACTTTTGGGAGAATGTCTTGCGATCCTGTTTCTTCCGGAAGAATTCAGAAAGGAGGGAATCTACAACGCGGTCCACGGGAACAAAATCGATTTTCTAACGTTCGTCGCGGTCTTCGGGTTTATACATCAGACTGCATATTCGTTGCTTCTCTGGATTCTGTTTCGACGAGTCTCGAGAGAGACGGAAATTCCTCTTTCTTCTCTGGTTTATACGTCCCTGCTCGTAATTATCACGACGATCGAACTTTGCTGGCTGGGCTATTTTCTAAAAAGCACGGACGTACTAGCGGTCGGTGCAAGTTTTCAAACTCTCGGGATCGTATTGATTTTCATCTTCTCGTCCCGGTACCCGTCTTTCTTTATCTCCTTAAAAACGGAAATACAGCAAAAGCGCTATGAACGAACCCAGATAGCCGGGGTCGACTTGCATGCCGTTCAGACCCGATTGCAAGAGCTGATGGAGGTGGAAAAAATTTATCGGGAAGAGGCTTTGAAAATCCAAGATCTCGCGTCCAGGCTACTTCTTTCCCCCCACCAACTTTCCAGGATTTTAAACGAAAGATACGGCAAGAATTTCAACGAGTTCGTAAACGGATTTAGAATCGAAGAAGCAAAGCATTTGCTTTTGGAGGATGAGGCCAGAACGGTTTTGTCGATCGGTTATGAGGTCGGCTTTAATTCCAAATCCACATTCAACGCCCAATTTCTAAAAATCGCCGAAATGACCCCTCAGGAATGGAGAAAAAAAGGTCGCATTTCATAAGATCGGACGATTCTTTTTCGCATATCTGTTAGGATAAATCCGCTTTATTCGAATTCGAGTAAAGGCGGAGGTCCTAATGTCCAGGGAAGAGTATTCTTTATCGGAATTAGAGGAGTATCGCAGGGTTCAATCCTTGGCGTACGACGCGGTAGAGTCCGTTCGTCAGGATCTCTATCCTGGAATCACCGAAAAAGAGGCCGCGCGGAAAATAGACGACTATATCCGGGCCAAAGGCGGGTCCTCCTTCTTTCATTACGGCTTTGCCTGGTTCGGAGATAGGACCGCATTCCGAGGATTTAGAAGGCCGCTCTCCCTCCACCGCCTCCGGAAAGGGGAAGGGGTCCTGCCTCATTTTGGGTGGGAGTTCCAACCTTCTAAGCGCAAATTAAAGGAAGGAATGGCCGTGATTCTGGACATCGCGCCGTCCTTCAAAGGGTGTTCGGCGGACATCGGATATTCTTTTTCCTTCGGTGAAAATCCCGAACATGATCGAGCGATGGCCGCTTTGGAAGAATACCGCGAGTCGATTTTACGGGGGGTTCTCGCCGAACGGACATTAGGTGGTATCTATCGGGAAGTCGACGAGCGAATTCGTTCTACAGGATATACCAATTGCCATTCCGTTTATCCGCAAGGAGTTCTCGGGCACAAAGTCGGCAAGTTGCCTGCTTATAATTTACCTGGTGGAAGATTCCTCGGATTTCCGTTACAAACTTTTGCCTATTTGCTTCCCCAGATGGTGAAGGGTTTTCTTCCTTGGAGTTCCAGTTCTTCTCCTCTTTGGTCGGAAACTTCCGAATTTACGGCGGAGCCGGGATTATGGGCGGTGGAACCGCATATCGGCAGGATATATTCGGGTTCGCAGGCCGATCAATCCTTCGGAGTGAAATGGGAGGAAATATTGGTCGTTACGGATTCGACCGCCTATTGGTTGGATGATTCCCTACCTCATGTCCGGCAATGGGAAAAAACTAAGAAGAAATATTCGGGACGTAAGGCGAAGGCGCTTTACGACGGCGCTCTCGCCTGATCGGAGGAATGTCGAAAAGAAGAATCGAAATACATTTATTAGAAAATAAAAAGGTACTAATATTATGAAAAAGAAATCCACATTACAAACTAAGAACTTCAATTTTTATCCCGTCAGGAAGCCTAAATTCGAATTCTCGAACGGAGGGACGAGTAAACACTGGCTGGAAGGATCCGCTTATAAAACGCATATTATGAATACATGGACTTTATTCTTTCCGGACGGAGAGAAATTCTTCATTCGAAGTATTCAGACGTTTATGACGAAAATAAAGGATCCAAGAGTGCTTAGGAATGCGACCGCTTTCATAGGACAGGAAGCTCAGCACGCAGGGGAACACAAGAAGACCTGGAAAATATTGGAGGATCAAGGGTATAGGATTTCCGGATTTATAGGTTTCTTTAATGCTCTTTGCTTTAAATTTCTGGAAAGATTCGGCTCTCGAATGACCTGTCTTTCCGCTACCGCCGGAGCGGAACATTATACTTCTTTAATAGCTACCATCGGCTTGAAGATGAAGGTCTTGGACGGAGCCGAGTCCGAAATGAGGCGACTCTGGGAATGGCATGCCGCCGAAGAAATCGAGCATAAATCCGCCGCCTTCGATGTTCTATTGGATGTAAGCGGGAATTATTTCCGTCGGGTCCTAGGTTTTCTCGCCGCTACTTTGGTATTTTGGCCGATGACCTTCGTCGGAGCGGAGATCCTACTAAGGCAGGACGGATTGACTTTTAGATGGAAAACTAGAAAAGATGCTTTTCGTTTTTTGTTCACGGAAGAAAAGGTCTTCTTTCATTGGTTGGCCGCCTTTTTCAGATACCTCAAACCTAACTTTCATCCCGACCAAGAGGATAATTTGGAACTTAGTAAAGCTATTCTACAATCGCCAGAACATAGATATAAGGAAATTGCATGAGCAATCTAAACGGAAAACACATATTAATTACCGGGGCCAACGGAGGTTTCGGAAGAGAATTAACGAAACAACTTTTGGAGAAAGGAGCGAATTTAATTCTAACGGATATGAAAGCTCCGGATACGAAACCGGAGACTTATCTTGACGGTAAGAAGGCCAGCGGTCGTATATTGGGAAGTTTTGCCGTCGACTTAAGCACCGAGGCAGGTTGCGTGAAAGCGCATAAGGAAGCGTTGAAAATCGACCCCAAGGTGGATATTCTTATCAATAATGCAGGTTTGGCTTTCATGGGTCGCCTTTTGGATGTACCGAATGACAAATGGAAATTAATACTGGACGTTAATCTTTACGCACCCATTTACCTGAGCCGCTTATTTCTTCCCGCGATGTTGGATAGGAAGTACGGTCATATCGTAAACCTATCCTCTGTGGCCGGTATTACCGCGCCGGGAGAGCTGGTTTACTATTCCATTTCAAAATTCGGAATTCGAGCCTTAGGTAAAGCCTTGGATTCCGGTTATCGCCGACATGGGGTTTACACCACGAACGTATATCCTTTCTTTGCGGATACGAATATTCTAAAATCCGAACAATTCGGCGGAGATAAACAAAAAGTGGTACCGCCCGCCATCGTCGACAGTCCGGTTATGGTGGTCAGAGCGATCGTTAGAGGAATGGAGAAGAAAAAACTGCATGTGTTTCCGGGATTCACTTCGAAGATGATTCGATTCCTTACGAGATTATCTCCCGGTTTTATCAGGGCGATGGAGCGCCTTGGGCAAAAATTTTCGTGATATGAATAGGGTCGATAGCGTCGTAATTACCAAAAGGGGGAAGTCCTCCGAATCGTCGAAAGATAATACTTTTAAAGAAACTTCGATTAACAGCGGAAAAGTTTCTATTTTTCTAAAGTACAATTATAGTAGCAAGGAAAGGCCGAACCGACAAACGATTCTTTTCGTTCACGGCTATCCCGATGATCATCGAACCTGGTCGTATCAATTGGATGCGTTATGCGAGGAGTATAACGTGGCGGCTTTGGATCTCAGGGGAGCGGGAAAGTCCTCTAAACCCGAAGAACAAAAATCCTATAATGTCAGGCGAATTTTCGAGGATTTGGAGGCTGTCATCCGATTTCTCGGCAATGAAAAACCGGTTCATTTGGTCGCTCACGATTGGGGAGCATTGATTTGCTGGGCCTTTGTCGGCGACAAACGGTATTCTCGATTTATAAAATCTTACACGGCGATGGGAGGTCCGCATCCGATTTTGGCGAAAAAAAGCATCTTCCGATTGCTCTTTTCGATCAATCCCGTTTCTATTTGGAAAGCGCTGACTCAGGCCCGTAAATCATGGTACATTATCTTCTTTCAGATTCCATTTCTACCGGAGTTATCCTGGAAATTATTTCCGAAATTTCTCTGGAAAATGGCGATGAACTTAGGTGGAGTTCCTAAGGACGATTCGTTGCGTTCCAAAACGAAGGAAGAAATTCTTGCTTCAGCACTTTGGCCGATGAATCTATATCGGGAGTTATTGCGTGGAGAAAAATTCCCGGTTCCGGAGCATATAGAACCTCCGGTGCAGGTTTTCATTCCGGTCAATGATTTTGCGATTCGACCCGAATCCTATAAACTCCATAAGGAAGTCTGCGCTTCTTATCGTGAATTCCGCTTCAATTCGAATCATTGGATTCAAAGAGTTTTGCCCGGACTCATAACGGAGAAGATTAAGGAATTTGTTTGGGAAACCGGCTAAGCGGACTTGAACAAAAAGAATGTCGTTGGGAAGGAAGTTATATGTCCGGTTGAATCGGTTATTTTCGGATCGATTGGGCTGGATTTTCGGAAGGGTTCGTCGATTCTGTCCTGTATGAAGCATCTGGAGATGTTCGACAATCGCTTATCTCGTATGTCCAAGCATTGGAAAAAATGGGCGAAGCGGCGGGAAATCACCTGCTTCCGTATCTACGATCGAGACATTCCCCAGGTCCCTATTTCCGTCGATATTTACGAAGATTATTGTTTAGTCTCGGAATATCTGAACGAATATCCACTTTCCGAAGAGGATAGAGAAAAGGAGAGATCGTTTATTCGATCCTCTATTTTAAAAATTCTCAATATTTCTCCCGATAATTTATTCTGGAAACGAAGGGAGCAAAAAAAGGGAAGCGCTCAATATGAAAAAATGGGGGACCGAGCCGTTTCGATCATCGCACGGGAAGGCGGGCTAAAATTCAAAGTAAATCCGAGCGATTACTTGGACACCGGCCTTTTCTTGGATCACCGGATCACTAGGGATTTGGTTCGAAAGGAAAGTAAGGATAAGAAGGTTCTGAATCTTTATTCATACACGGGATCTTTTTCCGTATACGCAATCGACGGCGGTGCCAAGCGCGTTACAAGCATCGATCTATCAAAAACTTATTTGGATTGGTCGGAGGAAAATTTTCGCTTAAACGGAATGTATCCCGACGAGCACGAATTTCTGAGGGAAGACGTGACCGAATGGCTCAGGAAAGAGCGGTCAAATCCTAGACGGGAAAAATACGATCTCATTATAGTAGATCCTCCCACCTTTTCGAATAGTAAGAAAATGAGGGACATATTCGACGTGCAGCGAGATTATTCTTTTCTGTTAAATGCAGTCTTTAAGGATTTTTCCGAACCGAATGCGATATTATATTTCTCGACCAACTTTCGGAAATTTAAGATGGATCGGAACGCTTTACTTTGGGAAGATGTACAGGATTTGACGAAAGCAACCCACCCCGAGGATTTTCGAAACGAAAGAGTACGATCTGTCTGGAAGATGAAAGATAAATCCTAATCCTGTTTATCTCGGCTCCTTTCGATTCGCTTAGCAACTTCTTGTACTTATCTTTTAGCTCGCTTGACCTTTCTTTGGAAATAAATAATATTGGCACGATTCGGACGGAATTATGAGAACAAACATATCGATCCTATTTATTTCCGTTTACATACTTCTATCCTTGGCCCTAAACGATTCGATTCCGGCCCAGGATAAGGTCGAATCCTCCGTAAAATCCGCTTCGTTAAACGGAGATCGTTCGGCCAATGCCGGAGAAGAGGACCAGCTTCAGAGACGCGCAAGTCGTAAGTTTTTTCTGGGTGGAATCGGTGCTAGCGGCTTTAATTGGTTGGGTTTAGGACACCAACTCTCCCAAAGATTCGCCTTAACATTACTATGGCAGGAGCAAAGAACGATCCAAAGGTTCGACCTGCAATTAAACGGAGTCCAATCGGATTTATCCGCGCAATTTACTCTAACCAATCACGAAAAAAAGCAAAGGCAAATCGGATTGCAATTCGAATGGTTTCCTTTCGCTAGTCCTTATTTTTTTGCTCTAGGAGCTGGCTTGGAAACGTTTTCGGAAAAACAACGAAAGACGGTAATGTGGGTCCCGATCGGAGCGGCCCAAGATCACGACTGGAATGTATTGCAGAAAAAAGGATTTATCTCCGGAGGAGCCGGGTTCCGTTACTTCTTTGCTTCGGGGGTCTTCGTTCATTTCGGCGGCAATCTCTTACTTTACTTAAACAAATCCTATCAGGCTCATCGAGGAGCCTATATCGCTAACACGTATTGGGATCCGCGACAATTCCAACTCGACTGGATGGAGCCTGATAAAGTCGGTCGAGATAGGCAAACAGGATATGGAGCGCAGATTCAGATTTTGCTCGGATACGCCTTTTAATTTAAAGAAAATTCAATATATTTAATGTAGCTACGGAATTCGGATCCGATTTTCTTTTCATGAAGGGATTTAGAAGTAAAGTTACTACTAGATTCTCCGAAAAGGCGTGTGGACAAAAAGGTCTTTCGCTCGGATAAAATCGACTTTCTTTCTCGTTCAGGCGAGTCCCTTTCGATTAAGAAGACGAGAAGAGTATGAATTTGCGCATGAAAATACATATTTCGCATATTATTATATAAAAAAATATAATTTTACAGAAAAAAAATGGTAAAATACTATTTTTTCTATATATTCTACATATGCTGAAATTGGAATTCGGTAAGTACGAGGCCTCGATGGAAGAAGAAAGCTTTCATAAGCTTTTCAACGGGGCGATTTTGAATCTATGCAACGAACTTCCCGCTTCATTGAGAACGGAAACTCTTCGTTTTTTAAAGGAATATTCGGGATGCGCGATATCCAATAATTTCGATTTTTTTAATAAATATAACGGTCCGTGTTATACGATTATCTATTGGATTAATGAGAGGGCTCATAATCTTTCCTGGGACGATCCTTGGTTGACTCTGCTTATTCAATCCCATTCGTCCGCTTTATTGCTCTATTCGCTTGACGATCATTTAGTCGATAAGTCCTTAAGGACATCGGGCACTCTGCTTCAATTGCGGACTCAGGCCTGGGAAAAATATTCCCAAGCGGGTAGACTATTCGATAAGGAAATTCATAAGGCTTCCCTCGTGCGAGAGGAATTTATCGATAAATATTTTCGCTCGATCCGCGATAACGGTTTTGCCGATACGTTGGAGGACTATTTAACTCGATTTCGTTCACAGATGGCCATTTGGTCTCTGCAACCTTATTTGCTGGCCAGGTCGTTTCTTTCTAGGGCGCAGGCAGAATCAGTTTTAAAAATGTACGAATCTTTCGGAATAGCATGGCGGCTCTTGGAGGATTATCGGGATTTGGGAAAAGATATCGAAAGCGGATCGGTCTCATCGATGATTTATTTTCTTCCCGAGAAGGTTCAGCTTGATTGGGGAAAACGGGCTCGCGTCGAAATATTCGCCTTGTTCGAGGAATCCAATTTGGATCAAAAAGTTTCCGACTTGACCAATTCTTACTTAAATGAAGCCGCCCAGATGGCTGCGAAGCTGCATTTGAAAGAATACGCGCATTGTTTATCGTCAATGAGATTGCCGATCGTGAATTTTTCGAGCGTAGAGCATAAAAACATAAAAACGTAATACTGATAGAAGGTTTTCCGGGAGGTCATGATAAAGTTCGTCTTTCATGTCAGCGGCTCGGAATTACCTCCGAGATATGAGTAGCGAGAAAAAGATCGTAAAATGTAAAAAAGACTAACGGAATCAGGAGGAGGGTGAGCAAGCAGGAGGCGCTTAAGCCGGCAATTACCGTCACCGCAAGAGGTTTCCACAATTGACTACCGTCTCCGTAATCGAATAAGGCCGGGAGCAAGCCGAGCACGGTCGTAAGAGTGGTGATCGAGATCGGCCGGAGTCTCTCCAGGCAGGAAATTACGATCATTTGTTCCATCGAATCATGGGCTTTGCCGTCCGATAGCTTAGAGAGAAACGTTTCGATCAATAGAATCGAATTGTTGACCACTATGCCGGATAGCATTACAAATCCTATATATACGGAAATATTTAAGCTTTGTCCGAATAGGAATAGGACGAGAATCGCGCCCGAAACCGCGAAAGGGACGCTTAAAATAATGATTGCCGGAGCTAGAAACGATTCGAATAGCGAGGCCAAGATGCAGTAAATTATAATAAACGATATTACGATCATCGCGATTAATTCCCCTTTGCTTTCCTTTAGTTTCTTGTAGCTACCCGTAATTTCGTAGTGGTAGTTTTCCGGAAAGGGGATTTTATTTAGAGCTTCCTCCATTTTGCCGACTGCCGTTCCGGTATCGATATCGCTCAATTTTGCGGTGACGCTGTACGTTCTTCTCTTATTCTTTCGATAAATTTTGGATTCGCTTTTTTCCTCCTTTACATCGGAAATTTCCGTTATCGGAATCCTGTAAACGCTTTCCTCCCGGTAAATAGGAAAAGTCCAGTCGTAGATCGATCGTTGGTCGGCTCTATACTCCTCTCCAAATCGGACTTTTATATCGATTTCGCGGTCTATATCATAAAATTTCGTAGGGATACTGCCAGTTACTCCCGTTTTTAGATAATTGGCGATTTGGTTTGCGTTTAATCCGGAACGTGCAGCTTTTACTTTATCTAAATATAAACTGATTTGATCTTTTCCTTCCTTGAATCGAAGCGCTACCTGTTGTATTCCTGGGATTTCCCCGATTTTTCGAGCGGATTCCTTCGCGAGTTCCTTAATTTTCTCTCCGTCATCGCCGATGATTTCGACGTCGACTTCTTTGGACGAATCTTCATCGCCGGCTTCGGTGTAGAAGACGAAGGCATCCTCCGCTTTGTCGCTGATCGACTTCAATTCTTCTATTAATTCGGCGGACGATTGATTTTTCCTTTCCGAAAGAGGTTTTAGCTGGATTAAGAAATCCGCATGCCATTTCTCCACTTTTGCGGAGACCTTGTCGACTGCAGGGTGTGCGACGATCAACTGTTCGACTTTCGAGACGATTCTATCCGTCGCGTCCAAATGGGTGCCGGTTTCCACTTCTACAGAGGCATTGATTTTTCCCGAATCGAGGGGATCCACATATTCTTGGCGCAAAAAAGGAACTAAAAGGAAAGGGAGTAACAATCCGGGGATAGCGAATACAAGGATTCGTTTTCTGTTTCGAATGGAATTTATTAAAATATTAGAATATACCTGGTAAGGATCGATTCGGATTTTTGCGGAAATTCCCGCGAATCTTGTCCCCTTCTTTGAGGAAAATCCCCTAGTAAGGTCCGGAAATTTTATGGGTGAATATCTCGATTCTCGGGATAATAGGATCCTAGACAACGTAGGCAAAAAGGTCAGGGCGACGACCAGGGATACTAAAAGAGAGACCGAAACCGTCACGGCAATGCCTCCGTAAAGATCGCGGATATCCTGGGAACTAAAGAAAATGGGAAGGAATACCGCGATACTCGTGAGAATGGATGCGAATAACTCCCGCGATAAGGAGGCGGCTGCCAAAACCGGATTCGAGGTCCGATATCCGGTCGTCTCTTTTAAGTGAAAAATTCTATCGATTACCACGATCGAACAATCCACGAGCATTCCCACACCTAGGGCGAGTCCGCATAACGAAAGTACGTTGATGCCAGTTCCTAGAAGATACATCGGACCGAAAGTAATTACGATGGATAAGGGAATTGATATCGCGACTAGAAAGGTCGAATAAACGTTTCGCAGGAATACAAAAAGGACAATCACGGCGATGATGCCGCCGGTCAAAGCGGAACTCATGACTCGTTCGATAGCGGACTCGATGGCAATCGATTGATCGTAATTGATCGTTTGACGAATATCGTCAAAGCGAATCGCGTTTAACTCCTTTTTAAGATCTTTGCATATTGCGAGAGTATTTGCGTCTCCGGCTTTCTGTACGTAGATGGATACTACTTCCTTTCCTGCGTCGCGGGATATGTTCTCTTTTTCCCGGTATCCATCCCTCACATCCGCAATGTCCCGTAGACGTACGATTCTTTCTTCCCTGGCGACAATCGGAATTAAATTCAGATCTTCGACTTTGCCGTGCTTTCCTAGGATTTTTACGGATCGCCAAACATTCCCATCTAGAACTTTTCCGGCAGGAAGGTCCACATTCGAAGCACGAATTTTCTCCAGCACCGTATCCAAGGAAATTCCGAGCATCAAGAGGCGGCCTTTGTGAATATCGATATTAATTTCTCTTTGATAACCGCCTCCCACCTGAATTTCGCTAACGCCGTCTATCCTTTCCAAACGCTTTTTATACTTGTTTTCCGCGAAATCCCTCAATTCCTTCAGCTTCCATTTATCGGATTCCAATTTTATTATAAAGACGGGTTTGTCGGTCGGATCGTATCTCAGAATAGTCGGTTCTTCCACTTCCCTCGGAAAGGAATTCCGAATTAAATCTATCTTAGACCTGATTTCGAGGGATCTATAGGAGACATTCGTTCCTCGCTGAAATACCACGTTTACTCTGGACTCTCCCTCTTCGGAAGAAGAGAATACAGATTCGATTCCCCCGACTCCGGCGATTTGTTCTTCGATAGGTTTAGTCAGAATTTCCTCGATTTTACCGGGCGAAATTCCGGGATATCTCGTTACTATCGTAACCGCCGGAGAAATCATTGCGGGCATCAGCGAGATCGGTAGTTTTCGAACGGATAATATTCCGAATATAACAAATCCAGAATACAGCATAAACACTGTTATCGGTTTTCGGAATGCCGATATTACCAAATTCTCCATTATTTCTTCGATCTTCTCAGGGCAAAATATGCTGATGGAATGATTGCGACCGAAAGTACGGTAGATGCCGTCAGGCCACCGATCACGGCGAGGGCCATCGGCTCTTGCGGAGAGTCTCCGCCTAAGGATAGTGCGGCAGGAAGTAATCCAAGTACCGTCGTGAGAGTCGTATTTAGGATCGTGTCGATCCTTCTGCGCACGGTAGAACGCAGGAGTTCCTCCTCATCGAGCGAAGCATTCCCTTGCATAAAAAATTCGATCAAAATAATCGCATTATTCACGACGAGGCCCGTTAGCATCACCATGCCCATACCGGAAATTATGCTAAGGGTGTTTTTAGTAAGGATGAGTAATGAAAGGGAGCCCACTCCCACCATAACGACGGAAAGCATTACGACTAACGGTAAGATTAAATTTTCGAACTGGGATGCCAGCGTCATATAAATAAGAAGAACTGCAAAGGCACCTGCCCAATAGAGAGCGGCGAATGATTTGGCCGATTCCTTTTGCAATTCGCCCGGCAGTACGGAGATGTCCTGTTTTTTTACATAGGACTTTGCTATATCGGCAATACCTTCCTCCAGCTTGTTTTCGGAAATTCCGGGATGCGAAACGGAAAGGATCGCGACTCTTCTCCCGTTCATTCTGGTTATTTTCCGGAGCGCGTTTGATGGTACTATATTCGCGAGGGTTCCGAGCAGGACGCTCTTTCCTGATTGCAATCGGATAGGGATCGCAGGAACCGAACGGAAACCGAAACGATCCGCTTCGCGAAAGCGGACTAAAACGTCGAATTCGAAATCGTTTTCCCTGAATTTGGTCGCTATGTCTCCTTTATAAGCCGATTTCAGCGCCGTAGCGATATCTTCCACCGTGAGGCCGAAGAACGACATTTTCTCCCGATCCAGTACGACTCTTAACTCCGGAGATTCTTCCCGTAAACTTGACTTCACTTCCGGGTTTCCGGGAATCGATCGTATTAATTTTTCGGAATGTATTGCGGTGTCCTTAATGATTTGTAGATCTTGGCCGGATATCTCCAGTGATATCCCCCCGTCGTTGGAGAATATGGTCGAAAGAACTCCTCCGGATAGTTTAGAGGAGATTTTTGCCCCGGAGTCCGATTCGATTTTTTCTATATGTGGTCGAAATGACTCCAGGAAATCCTTGGTTTTTCCGGAATCGAGTCTCACGAAGATCGAGGCTCGATTTAATCCGAAATCGCCTTGCGGATTCAGTACGATGTCCCTTTCCTCATAGCCTACTTTCGAAAAAGCTAATCCGACTTTCGATTCCGATCTAAGCGCGGCTCCGATCCGGTCGACGACGGAGACGGTGTATTCCAGGGAGGAGCCTTCGGGGGTGACGACGGAGAATTCCAATTCTCCTTGATCGATTTCAGGAAGGATTTCGGTCGGAATTAAGAAGCCGAGGAAAATCGTAAGAGGGACAAGGACAATGCAAATCAAGAACGTTCTGGATTTTTTTACATAAAAGAAAATTGATATTCTTTCGAAAAAACTTCTGATTGAATCGAGAGATCTTAACCGGAAGTCTTCGATTATTTTAGGAAAATCGTTTCCTTTCGGTCGAAAAAATTCGAACTGAGATAGAACCGGAACCAATGTGGATGACGTAAAGAACGAAGAGACCAACGAGAATGAGATCGTAAGCGCGAATTCCCTGAATATCTCCGCAGCCAAACCTTCCACAAAAACGATCGGCAAAAAAACGACACAGCTTGTTATGGTCGATCCAAAAATCGAAGTTAGAACTTCCTTGGTTCCTGATATGGATAAAGCGACCGGGTCTTCTCCGGCCTTTCGTCGGATTGAAATCGCTTCCAGTACTACGGTAGAAGAATCTACAACCATCCCGACGCCGATCGCGAGTCCGCCGAGGGACATCGTATTGATCGTAAGTCCGCATCCGTACATCAGTAGGAAGGTAGTCATGACGGATACGGGTACCGCGCTGATTACGATCGCGGGTTCCCGAAAATTTCCTAAAAAAAAACTTAAAACGAAATAACAAATGAAGATCGCGATAATCCCCGAGGAGGCTACCGAGAAGATGGAATCTTTGATGATGAGGGACTGATCGGAAACGATTTCGAAACTAATTTTATCTCCGAACTTCTCGGTAAGTTCCGCTACTAAGACGCGGACCTGCGAGGAAACTTGCACGGTGTTCTTACCGGCTTCTTTCTTTAGGATGAGAGAAACGACTTCTTCGTCCAAAATTTTAGAAATGCTGGTTCTCTCCTTATACGAGTCGGCGATCTCGGCCACATATTCGAGGTAGATCGGAATTCCGGCCTTTGAAACGCCGATGACCGTGCGCGGAATTTCATTTACGGAAGGAAATAAGCCGTCCGTTCGGATTTGAATTTCCTTGTCTCCTTCTCTAACGTTTCCTGCCGGGAATCCGAAATTATTGGCATTCAGTTGGTTGACGATATCCCGCATTCCTATGCCGAAGGATTCCAATTTTCCTTTATCTACGTTTACTTGAATTTGGCGTTCGAATCCTCCGGAGAGGGAGATCGCGGCAATACCGTCGACTCGCTCGAAATAAGGGATTATATTTCTACGTAAGAAGAATCTCACGTCGCTTAACGGAATCGACTTTGACCTTACCGCAATTTGCAGTACGGGAGCGCTATTCGGATCGAAGCGGATTACGATCGATTTTCTGACATCCTGAGGAAGAGATCCTTTTACAAGATCCAATTTCTCCCTAACCTGTATTAGGGCCTGGTCTATGTTCGTTCCCCAGCGGAATCTGACGGTAACTATGGAAACTCCTTCGATAGATTCGGATACGACTCGATCGATTCCGCCTACCGAGGCTAGAATTTCTTCGATAGGTTTCGTGACTAAAGTTTCGATTTCTCCCGGAGCTACGTTCGAATAGACCGTAACCACGGTTAACGTGGGGAAACTCACATCGGGCAGGAGCTCCATCTTGAGCTTTGATAGCCCGATCGCTCCGAATAGGATAAAAAGAAAAAAAGTCGTGATCGTAGTGACTTTTCGCTTAGCAAAATATTCGATCATCGACTAAGGAATTACTTTCAGACGAATGGTGTAATCGTTTTCCATATAGTTGCCGTACGAATCTTTTACGCCCGAAACTCCTCCCTTTACGGTGAAACTATACGTGGAGGGCGATTCGGCTAATGCGTACAAGGGGGTAAAGAATACGAATCGATCCGAAGGATAAACGGTATAATTGGTAGGAAGATTCAAATAGGGACTTCCCGAACTCGGACCGAAATCGAAGCGGAGAGAAAACTCCAAAGAAGATAAGACTATGTTTAAGTCGCGGGGATTTGAGGAAACGTCGCAGGACGCTTTTGTTGCCCCTCTGCAAAAATAAACGTAAATCGCTTTGCTGCCCGAGGAATAATAATTATAAAGAGGACCGCCCCCGCCGTCGTGAGTTAGATCGTTGATTAGTACTTCCGAAAGTGGAACCGTAAAAGCGTTCGTCGAATAGATTCCTTTGACGTGCAGAAAATTACTTCTTGGACCGTTGATTCTTAGATTGTATACATATTCTTTAATGAGAGGATTTCCCTCCATGTCTTGAATCGAAGGAGAGATTCGCAGTTGATAAATCCGGCCTATGGATAACTTTTCCAAAGGTTGGATGAGAAACGAAGTGTTTGTTCCTCCGGAGGTCTCGATCACCGAATACCCTACCGAAGGGGTAAACGATATTCCGTTTTGGAAGGAGGTCTTTCTTACGGGTTCGGAAAAAGTTAAGGAGAATGCATCGTCTTTTTCAAACCCGTCGATCACGGTGAATTCTTGCCCTAGAAAGGAGGAATTTACCGTGGTGGATAGAATCGAATTTAAGTACGGCTTCTCGAAATCGGAACCTACAGTAAAGGAAAAGCGATAGGTTTGTAAGAGGGAATTCCCGGATTGATCTTTGATGGAATTGGGAACACTTATAGAATACGTGGTACCAGTGGAGAGTCTTTGTTTTAAGGCAATATCGTAATAGGTAAAATCCGGAGAGACTGTGGAGCTTGCCAGATCCAATTCGACCGACGGGCTTATATTCATTTCGGTAAAGACCAGGCTAGAATTCATCGGTTTAGAGAAACGAATCCCGATACGAGTATCCGTACTAACGCCGATCGAGCCGTTACTCGGAAAAATATTGACAACCGTCGGTTCGGTAGTGTCCGGATTATAGTTGAATCGGATGACGAAGTCCCTTTCCAAATTGATTCCCGAAGCGTCTTCCGCCAAACTTTTGGATATGGTCAGGATATAATTTCCGCTTTGATTCAGGGGAGAAGAAGGATAAAAGAAGAGAACGTTATTGAACCATTCAAAACTCCCGCTGATTTGCGCGGTCGGACCTTTCAGAGAAAAGGCGGATTCCGTTCGAGTCTTGTGCATCGTTTTGGAAAATGATACCGATATGGGCATCATCGGATCTACGATCGTTTGCTCGTTTAAGGGCCAATTACCCGTGACCCTGGGAGGAGTCAAATCTCCGAGCAGGCCCAATTTAGGAAGGAAGTCTAAAGGACCTTTTCCGCTCTCGATCAGTTGACTACAGTGTAAAAGGAAGAAGCAGGCAAATAGGATTCTATTTTTCTTTTTCATAATGTTCCCCGTTCGAACAGGAAAATATAATCCTGGGGAAGACGGTTTTCATTCGTGTCTTTGATACCGGAAGCCCCGCCGCGTATAAGAATTTTGTATTGAATACCGGTTTCAATATTCTTGAGACCGAATTCGAATGTTCCCGTCGAGGTACATCCGTTCGGACCGTTATACTGTTTATAATAAGTGGAGGGAGATCCCGTACTTGGTCCTCCCGCAAAATAGGAAACTGAAATCTGATTGTAGATATCCCCGTCGCCGAATGTCTTTAGAGGACATCCCCCCGGCGCGGAGAAGGAGAGTTTGAATTTATAATCCATCAATGCACATCCTGTGGATAGGACATCGATTTTATAAACGCGGTCCGGATCCAAAGGAAGTGAAGGAACGTTTGCGTTGCCGTCCGCCGACTCGAGACAAGAGGAGGATACGGAATACCCGGTGATCGAATTCAATAGGATCGCGCCGCTGTCGACGATCCGATTTACGGTTAAGTCCACTATATAACCGTCGCGCAATGGTAAGCCGCCGATGGACTCGGCGTTTTGGGCGATCGTCATTCTATACGTGCGATCTTGATCCAAGCGGGCGGACGGGGTGAAGCGAAGGAGAGTCGGCGTGGCCCAAAGATATTGTCCGGCAATCGAGGGAACAAATTGAATTGCGGACTGGGTTTTTTCCCGATTCATTTCGCCGGAAAAGGCGAATTCGAAAAAATCGTTTTTTGAGATTCCCGAGATTTCATTCGTCTGAGGCGAGGGATTCAAGAGTCCGATCGGTACGCTATTCGGGACGGCTCTGAAATCGGTTAGATAGGGAGCGGATGAGATTGCACCGGTATAAAAAATGATCGCATAATCCCGATCCAGCGCGACGCCTTTAGAACTGCTTGCGTTTTTCGAGATGCGCAGGGTGTATGTCGTGGATAGTGCAAGATCCTTCGTTAACGTTAACGTGATTTTTTTCCCGTCAGGGCTCCATTGGCGAATGAATAATGCGGGGCCTCCTGAAAGGGTGATTGCATCGTTCGTTTTCGTCACATCCATGGATTCAGAAAAATTGATTTCAGGATTGGTATTTACGGAAACATTATAGGTGATCTGATTGATATTCGGCGGTTTCGTACCGGTCACATACGGACTCGGTCCGAAACCTTCCGTATAATAATTCGTTATAAAGTTTTCCTTTAAAAAGTTTCCTCGAATATCTTTGACGACACTGCGATTTAAGCGAATCTCGTATCGTTTCCCCGGAGTCATCCCGTTTCGAAAAATGATCCGGAGTCCGACATCCGAAACCCATTCGAATCGAACGTTATTATTTCCCCCCACGCTCAAAACCGTAATCCCCGATTCGACGGAATTTTTATCCATCGGTTGCGAGAATAATAGGGAAGCGTCCGAGTGAATCGAGATTTCCCTTTGGTCCAACCCGGGAGAGGCGAATGTTATACGCGGTGATTCGAATTCTCCCGTACTTGCCAGTCCGAGATGAGAGATACGATCGATCCATTTTTGCGGATCATTACCGCACCTGAAAAATAAAAAGGCGATCGATGAGACGGACACAATCGTAAGTAATCGAAATCGATTCATTTTTTTGCCTCGGCAAGAGAATTTCGTTCGATCGCTGCTTTTTCAGGAAGGCCCACCTCTTCATAAAGTTTTCCTAAATCACGATGTATTTTGTCGAAGCCTATCTTAATGTATTTCGCCCTATTATATTCGAGTAATGCTTCTCTTATCTTTCCTTCCGATTCCAGGATCTTAGCCAAATAATAGTGGGCTTCGAATTGATTTTCATCCGACTCGAGGACCGCTTCCAATTCCCGCTTTGCCAGTTCGTTCTTGCCGCCTTCCGCGAGATACACTCTGGCCCGCCAAAATCGTAGGGTTGCATTTCCCGGAAACCGATCCAATCCTTTGGAAAGGATCGTTTCGCTTTCCCGCATTTTACCTTGGAAATAGAAGGTCTTTCCTAACATTATATAGGCGGGCAAAAAGGAAGAATCCGTATCGATGACGTTCGTAAAGAACTCCGAGGATTTTTGCAATTCCCGATTTATGTAAGCCTTCTTTCCTTCTTGAAAGAGTTGAAGGACTGTCGCTTCGTCGGCCTTGCAACTCCAACTCCAGCCGATGGCAAGCGCACAAACGGATAAGACCACGCCTTGCCTTTTTGCAAGCGGACGAATCATCCGTTCCATTTCGTATCTTGGTTCAGGCTCCATGAATCACCAACAATTGAATTCTATTTTTTACTGTTTTAGAAGATCGTCGGAATATATTTCTTTTTGAATCAGCTTGATTCGATTCGCGGCTCTCATTTTTCCGACGATCACTTTCTTGCGATCTTCCGCGGCTTCCAAAAGAGCTTTTATCTTTATGGAAAGAGCGGAATTTCTAAGTTTTCTTTTTATCTCGTCGGGATTTTTTTCTTTTAGTAATTCCTTGTTTGCGGCATAATATTTTTCGAGTAAGGCTTCGTCGATTTCCGTATCGGATGCGTTTTCCAAAACTTTTAAGCGACCGGATTCCTTATCCAGATAATAGGAAATGACGGCTCTCCGTACGAACGGCCATAGATACCGATTCATCTCTCTGGAATCGATATCCGTCTTGGCGAGTGCTTCGTTTAAAAGTACGGTTTCTTCGGCATACGCTTCTAAAGCCCCCATCACTTCCTTCGGCTCCGGCAAATCGTATTTTCCCGCTAACACTTTTCTCTCGAATAAGAATTCTTCTCGAAATTTCTTTGCAGAATATTCGGTGCCGTTCAGGGAAAAAACGGGCGGAGACCCCTTTCGTTCGGAGATCCAAGCGTTGATCGTTTTGGATAGTTCCAATTTAGGGGAACAGGTCGTAAGGAAAAGTATGGAAAGGAATGATAATCGCTGGTACATGTTCCGCATTTTATCGAGTTATCTCCCTGATTTTTCCATGAGCATCCTTGATCTGCGCTCCGTATCGCAGAGGCTCGGCTAATTCAATGAATTTTTCGTAATATTCAATCGCTTCTTTACCCGATTTCAAAGAAGAAGCTACGATACCTGCATTATAAAATGCTTCGGGAAAATCGTTCGAAAATGCCTTTTTATAATTCTCGAGGGCGGCTTTACGCTTATTTAGTTTTTGGTATGAGACCCCTAGATTGAAGTAACCCATTTTATACTGAGGATCGATTTCCACACTTTTTGCAAAGAAAACGATCGCTTCCTCTACTCTTTCCTTTATTAATAGAGAAGCGCCTACGTTACTAGCATATTCCGGATTTTTCGGATCGAGTTGAACGGCTTCTAAAAAGTATTCTTTCGCTCCTTCGGAATTGCCATTCCGGAATTCGATGAGGCCTAACGTGTTTTTCTTCTCTGCATTCATGCGATTCTGATCAATACTATCGCAATTGAGAAGCAAGCAGACAAGTCCGATTGCAAAAGTTTCCTTATATTTAAAATATCTTTGCAATTTTTAGAGTGCCTTCAAATAGCTGTTAGAAACTTTACACATCCTGTCTGTGTCAAGAAATAAATAAAATATATAAAGAAAGCTACTTGGTACACTATGTATTCGAAATTGATATATTATTTTTTCATTTTTCCTTCATTCTCGGTTTTTTTAAATTGTTCTAGTCTTTTTGGGATATATTTCTCGGCCACGTCTACGATTCGATCTACGCCGGTGGATGGGAAAAGTCTGGTAGCTGGAGAACGAATTTTAGTTCTGCGATTCGTTTCTAAGTCGGCCAATCAGCCGAGCGTTTCTTCTTCCTTATTTTCCGATAATTTGACTCTCTTTCTTGAGATGGAGGGTTTTCAGACGATTCAGTCGGAAGAAGGTTTTTCTTCTAAGTCGACTGCATCCGCCGTTTCGAGCCTGCCTAACTCGTCCTCTCTTTCCTCCTTGGCAGATAAGGAAACCAAGTTGACGATCTCCGACTCGAATCAAAGACCGTTTCGATTCAATCCATTGCTTTCTTCCGAAGAGGCAAGGGAATTCTGCTCTTCGAAGCAGGCGGACTATGTCCTAGGCGGCTTTCTCTACGAATCTCAGGCAGGTGATGTTTTAAATCCGGTTTTTAGCTCTGGGATTATCGCAACGATCTATAATCGGAACGGAGTGCTCGTAAATCGATTTCAAGTCGCCGACGATCGGAAGATGGAGATTTTTTCCATTAATTCGGAAACGGCCCGTTTGCTTGCTAAAAAGATCGGCAAGATACTTAAGTAACAATTTCGATCGGATTCAGAGATGAAACGGCAAACGAGTCCTGTCCGAGAATGGATAATCCTACTTGGTCTTGTCTTTTTCTTTGGAGAGGAACTCTCCGCGGATTCTCTTGTTTTGGATATCGTCGGAGCCGAAAAGATCGGGATCGAGAGAAGTCCTGAAATCGGCCTGATCAGTTCTCAGCAACAGATTAAGCGGCTTCTGCTAAATGAAAGTTGGAGAGCCTATTTTCCGACGGCTACCGTTAGATGGGATCGTTCCTTGAACTATACCTCCAGTTCGGACGATAGTCGTAGCCAAAGAGTGACCTTAAATGTAGAGCAAATCATTTTTGACGGAGGTAGGCGCTCCCTTTCCCTGGACGCCGCCTTGAGCGATCTGGCACTTGCAAAATACGATCTACGCATCGCGCTAAACGATCTTAGGTTTAAAATTCGGTCGAAATTCTACGATATTTTAAGCCGGAAATCGAGAGTCGAGGTTCTGGAAAAATCGATTCATCGACAATCGGAACAGATCGCCATGAGCCGACGAGAATTGTCGTTGGGAGAGACGACTCAGATTAAAGTCATCGAATTACAAAATCGCTTAAACGAAATCAAGCTCCAATTCGAGACCGCAAAATTGGAATATAGTAATTTATTAGAAGATTTTAAAATTCAGTTGCGATTACCGGGGGATACGGATTTGGACCTCAAGGGGGATTTGCTCTCTTCGGTAAAATTCTCCTTTGCGGAGTTGAAGGAGGAAAATCTATTTTCTCTCGCTCAAAAATTTCGAGTGGACTTCGATCGGGTAAAAACGAAGGAACTACAAACATACTCTCAGTATCAATATGCGAAGTCGTTTTATATTCCGACGGTTTCCTTAGGCGGTTTTTACGGATATTCCGGTCAGGAATATCCTCCGCGTCAGCCGGAATGGGGTTTGAATTTTAGACTCTCCATGCTTTTGGGTCCGAACCAGATTCAGGATAGTTCCAATTTCGTTTCCAGGCGGGAAGATACGGAACGTTCCTTATCCTCATCTACGTCGATCTCGCTTTACGATCAACTCAGCTATAAACGTCAGATCGTATCCACCGGAATCGAAGCGTACCAGGCTAAGATCGCTAGAAAGCAGTTGGACGACATCGTTCTTTCGCAAGTCAGAAAAAGTCTAAAAAATCTTAGGATTAGCTGGGACGCGATGAATCAGGCGGACGAGAATATCTCCATTTTTGAAAAGAGAATCCAGATCGTCGAGCTACAGGTCAAGTTGGGCGAAGCGACCCGTCCTCAACTTGCGGAAACCGAGATTCGATATCTCGAGGCTAAAAACGCGCAAATCGCCGCGCGACTCAGATACATGAATTCCATCGCCGAGCTCGAACTTGCAACCGGTTTGAATCTGGACGATTTGCGCTTGGTAGAGATATTATAAAATTAGAATAGACTGGTTTTCGAATATGATGCATTGTTTTCAATTCTCCTCCGTTTTACGATGGTGGATTAGTTTCTTTTTCCTTTGGGTCCTTTGCTGCAATAAGGATAAGAAGCCGATCGAGGACGAACCCTTGGAATCCAAGATTCGTTTGGAGCAGGTCAGGCTTTCGGATTCGAGCCGGAACCTGAAAGTGTTCGGATCCGTTTCTTTCTTTAAAAAAGCGGAGATTACATCCAAGGTCTTGGGAAGAATCGAAACATATTTTAAGGAAGAGGGGGAATTTGTTTCCGCAGGGGATGTTCTCGCGAAAATGGAAACACTTAGTTTGGAAATTCAACTTTCCAAGGATCTTGCAAGTTTGGAAGTGCAGTCCCGCCAGAGGGATCTCGCTCAGGCGAAATTGACGATGGCAAGGCAAAGAGTGGACCGCGAATTGGCAAATATCGAAAAAGCCGAGGCGGATGTCACGGACGCTAGAGAAATCCGTAATAATTTACGTCGTAGTGCGGAAAATAAAAAGAAACTCTTCGAAGCAGGAGCCGTATCCGAAACCGAATTGAAATCCATAGAGACGTCATTAAATTCTTCTAATATATCTTTATTCAAAGCGGAAAAGAATCTAGAGAGTTTAAAGCTGGGTTACAGGAAGGAGGATCTAAAAAAGGCCAATATTCCTATTCCGAAAACCGAATCGGAATTGAGGGAAGCGTTTATTCGTCTGAATACGATGATTGAAGGCGCGGAATTGGATATGTCCGAAGCCAATTTGAAGGCGACGAAGAAGAATATCGAGGCCACCGAGTTACTCTTAAAGGAAGCCCGGATTAAATCTCCGATCAAAGGGATTATCGCGACTCGGATGAAGGGTCAGGGCGAAGCGGTTAAGGAAGGTGAGGCGTTGTACGTGGTCGTGGATACGAGTAAAGTGATTTTGAAATTTAACGTAACGGAATCGGATTTATGGAAACTCAAAAAGGATCAAACGGTGAAATTCACTTTAGACGCGTATCCGGATCGGAATTTTGTGGGATTCGTTCATATCATTTCGCCTTTGGTGGATCCTCAGACAAGAACCGTAGAGGTGAAGGTCTTGTCGGAAAACGCTAATTTTTCCTTGAAACCCGGAATGTTCACTCGAGGAGAAATCCTGCAGGAAGATGATAAAAAGAGAACGTTTCAAATTCCCGCCTCGGCCTTATCCAAGCAAGTGGAGAAACGGGGCGTCGCTTGGGTTGCGGATGCGGAAGGCAGGCTATTTCCAAAATCCGTAGATGTTATTCGGGTAACAGGAAACGATCTGGAAGTGACGGGTCCTTTACAAGAGGGAGCTTGGATCGCCGTCACCGAGCTGGAAAAAATTTCCGAGGGACAGGTCGCGAAGCTTCCGAAAGAGAAATCACCGGATTCAAAAAAGGGAACGGTTCCGGAAACTCAGGTTAGGGAAAATTCGAACAATTGACTAGAATATCCAGAACGTCTCTTCCGGAAATGCTCCCTACTCCATTCGGGACCACGCAATTTTTTCCTATCGGTTGACTCAGGACGTTCACGGAATACGGATTTTGGTTGGGGTAGGTTGCGGGAAACCGGAATACTCCATTGATATTGATTTGAAGAACATCCACATTATTGTTTTGCAAGAGTAACACACTGGAAAGTGAAAGTCCATTGACCTGTCCTCCTACATAATATCGTCCCGATTCGGAATTGCCATTCCCCTCGATCCCCGCCTGTTGTGAAAGAAGGGAAAAAAATCGAGACCGCATTTCTTCCTCACGAATATCCTTGGGCGGGCCGCAGTAGACAGAGGACAGAAGCAGAAGACAGAAGACAGAGGACTGAGGACAGAACATAGGTAAGCAGAATTTCCATAGTCTAAAGAAAGATTTTTGCATTATAGTAGATTCTTTCTCCTACCCCAGCATTTCCAACATCTAGCAGCTTCGTTCAGAGGACAGAAGACAGAGGACAGAACATTGGTGATCGGAGATTCCATGTTCTATAGAAAGATTTTTATGCTAAGAGTGGATTGTCCTCCGTCCTCAGTCCTCTGAAAGCGAGCGCGTCTGT
>NZ_AHMM02000013.1:0-2500 GCF_000243675.2 Leptospira inadai serovar Lyme str. 10
AAAAACTGCTTATCTTTTTGGATCGTCCGGAATTGCAATTAGATACAAATCTGGTCGAGAATGATATTCGTCCTTTTGTGATCGGAAGAAAAAATTGGCTCTTCTCTGGCTGCCCGGAAGGAGCGACTGCAAGTGCAGGATTTTATTCTTTAGTTCAAATTGCAAAGCTCGCGGGAGTCGATCCTTATGCGTATTTGCGGGATCTATTTACCTCTTGGGAAAGCGAGCCGAGGAGTCTTTCTTATCAGGATCTGCCGCAACTCGCTATACCTGCGCTCGATTAGGCGCTTACGCTTCTTCTACAGAACTCTCTCGACGTTTGTATCTTTCGATGATCGCAGACTCGAACGGAATTGTTCTAAGTTTAGGAACTTTTAACTTTACTTTTCCGGCTTTTGTTTCGAAGTTTCTATTATAAGATCCGGCTCGGGTATCTACTCGATCTGGATTTCTTTCATACTTCGAGGCTTGGCAGAGTTTATCTGCCTCCTCATCTAAAAGAGCATTCAGCGTTTCTTCGACTGAACCTCTTACGAGTTCACTCAAGTCCTTCTTGAGTTGGGTCTCATCCACTTGGATTACTTTCAGGTGGCTTTTATCTTCTTCTGCCCTCATGGGGGGTTCTCCTCTTCTTGAAATTTGTTTGCTTACAATCTCAATCGGTTAGGAGAGCCTTTCTTTTTATCTATAAATGTGCGAAATATTTAGAACGTTATCTTTCAAAAGGGGAATTCCAATCTACATCTGCGATTGGAACGGTCGCTATATATCTCAATTATCCGGATCACATGAACATGCCGTTGTTCAATTAAGAAAAAAGCAGTTAGACTATGTAGATCGACCTTATTGCAAGGATCTTGCTAAACTTATACTTTATGGAAAAGTTAAGAACCAAAAAGCGGTCCTCCAATACTTTGCCAAGTACCAGAAAAAGAAAGGCGTTGATGTAGATTGGTTGGAGAAAGTTTTAATCTCTTTAGATAGCATAACAAAATCCATACTCGCCTTTAATAGTGAAAATGATTGGCGATCTACTCTGTTAGGCTATGAAGGTAGTGCTGCCTCCCTTTATTGGAATACTCTTAAACACGATATATATTTTGGAGATTCTTTCAAAGGAAGAATAGGAAGAGGAGCTGGCGACTCTATCAACCAGGCACTAAATTTAGGATATGCAATTTTAGAAACATATATCTGGAATGCTGTTCATCTAGCTGGTCTTGAACCTTATGCGGGAGTTATACATACGGATCGCCCTGGAAAACCGGCCCTTATTTTAGATTTAATTGAAGAATATAGACCATGGATGGTGGATCGCGTCGTTCTCACTTTGAAAAGTCATTTAATAGGCACGGAAAGGATCTCTGAAGAAGCAAGAAAACTTGTTATATCGGGCGTTCAAAAGGCCTTTGAGAGTATTCATCCTTATAAAGGAAAAAAACTGCACATCGAAGTCATCCTTCAACGACAGATTTATCGATTATGCGGAGTATTTTATCAGCGATCCTCATACAGACCGATCTTATTCAAATGGTAGGTTCAAATGAAAAACTTTATAGAACTCTTAGTATGTTATGACATAGAATCTAATAAAACGAGAAGACAAGTAGCTGATATGCTCAAAGATTTCGGATTAGTATCAATCCAAAAATCGGTTTACTGGGGATGGGTCATTCTCGCTGAAAAGAAAGCAATCCTTCATAATATTCATAATAAGTACGAATTAAAAATTTCGGATAGAGTCCTTGTTATGGATGTCAACATGGCATCAAACGCAAAGTCCATTTTGATCGGATACTCAGATCTCGAACTGGAACGATTCGAAGAAAATGTCCAGATGGTAGTGTGAAATGAATGCGGAGATTCCTATTAATATGTTTAGGCAGTTTGCCTTTTGTCCGAGAATCGTATTTTTTCGAGAGCTTAAGCATATAAGTCCTACCTACCCTCTCTGGGTCGAGCAAGGTAAAGAAAAGCACGAAAAAAGAAACATTACTCTTAAAAAGAAACTGCCAAAAGTTCTTAAATACCTAAATGGAAAACTGGATTTAGATGTACCTGTAAGATCCAGTTTTGGATTTTTCGGAGTGTTAGACGGACTAATACGAACTCAAAATGAATTAATTCCTATCGAATTCAAATCTTCGACATCAAAGCCGGGCAAGAGTGCGCTGCTTCAATTAGGAGCGTATTCTGTTTGTTTAGAGGAAATGGAGGGCAAGGAAATAAAGAGGTCTTTTCTACTTTATGGAGATAGAGTAAAAGTTTGGGAAATTCATCTATCCAAAGATATTCGTGAAATGGTAAAAGCGACTTATCAAAATATAAATGAAGTTATGAATATACCCTTGCTACCTTACGTATCCACCTCTCCTTCCAAATGCATTCAATGTGAATATCTAAACTATTGCAATGATCGGAACATATAAAAAAAGCCGGTAGGTATTGACCCTCCGGCTCGCTTTTACCAAAAGAAGAAAACTAACTGAGACATAGGAAA
>NZ_AHMM02000014.1 GCF_000243675.2 Leptospira inadai serovar Lyme str. 10
CCGAGATGGCCATAGGAGTCGGCGGTCGTTTTGATATAGCGATTTGGTTTTTAGAGCATGGCTATACGTATAATCTTCTTGGTTTAGCGAAGACGGCGGAAGGAAGGGCGGTAACTAGAAATCAGCCATATAAGGAAAAGTTCATTGATATGCTAACGGAAAAAGGGATTCAATTTCCAGTAACTGATGTGTACAAGGAACTTCACAAATACCGGGAGCTACCACCTGGAGCGATGCAGGATATTGTGTATGGAAGGAAAGACTGTCGAGATTTTCCTTTAAAGCCAGGCAGATACAATGATAGAACTTGTTGGGGTGGAGAAATGCCATCTGGTTCTAGAAAACAACAGAATGAACTATGAATGCAGATCTTGCTTACGATTAGGAGAAACGGCCTGGAATGGAAAACGAGAGGCCGTGAATCTGCTTGTGTATAGTATAATTCCTTAATTTAGTATCCCGTTGCAACGAGACCTTGGGTCCGGGGGTTTAGAGTAGAGGATTCCCCGGAGAGGGGGTAGCGGAAGACGCGTGTAACGCGGCTGTAGCGCGGGGGAGACTTCCCCCGTCAGTCCTCCGTCCTCTGTCTTCTGTCCTCTGCATGGGAACTCACGAAGCAATGAAGGAGACACGGGATTTTATTAATAAAGCGGGAACTAGCCTAATGTATTCGATCACCGGAATGGTGGACTTTAACTTGTTTCTAGGAGATCTTGTGAATGAAGCGGGAGGAATGTTAATCAACGAACTTTCCTTCAAGACGAAAGTCGTTAGTATGGGGATGTTAGACTTCGGGACTTTCAAGACGGATCATAGCGACTTGAACAGATCGATCGCAGCAGGCTACGGAGAACTCGCCGATAACCGAGAGAAATACATGAGCGAAGAGCATAGGGTATATTCAAGAAACGCGAATTACTTATATAGAAATGACCAAGTAATGGATGCGATCATAACGACAGGCTTGGCGGCTTGCACGGCGATTCCAAACCCTGCATCCCCGGGATG
>NZ_AHMM02000015.1:300000-472500 GCF_000243675.2 Leptospira inadai serovar Lyme str. 10
TCCTACCACGAACGGCTCCTGCCACCGCAGCTCCAGCAAGTAACAAGCTATTCGGATCTACACCCAAGCCATCCCTGGTAGCTGTAGACTCGGAAAGTACATGCTCCTCTTCCTTCGTCCGAGTCGCCTCATAACCGGCTCCTAACACATTCGTCGCATTCTGCTGGTCCGGAGTCACTGGCCAAGAACTCGGATCATACGGACTAGCCTCATTCGAAGTACCACTCGTCCGCTCATTCTGCCTCGTCTCAGGAATATACTGATCTCCTCCGGCCATCGCCTGGTTCTGGTTCACATCCGCATAAAAGTTATTGTTAAACGTAACATTACCGAACCTACTAGGATCATTCAGATTCCCGGTCACCGACACTGCCGTTGCATTATAATCCGTCACACTGATCGTCGTATCCCCATTCTCCGAGATCGTAACCGAACCTCCCAGTTGCGTCTCTTCTTCCGTTCTCTGATACGTCAAGCTCGGACCCTGGTGTTGCCCCACATTCACCATTACTCCGTTCGGATTGCCTCCCGTCATGTTGATGCTACCACTGAATCCGCTTGCCGGATCATACTTTAAATTACCAGCTTTCGTGCCTATATTAAACGAAGTCGTACCGTGTTGGGAAAAATTGGCTCCTACGTTCAACGTCGATGGACCCACGCTTACACCGCCTCCAAATCCGCCCTCGTCGCTATACGATAC
Source organism: Leptospira inadai serovar Lyme str. 10 (assembly GCF_000243675.2). Lineage (NCBI taxonomy): Bacteria > Pseudomonadati > Spirochaetota > Leptospiria > Leptospirales > Leptospiraceae > Leptospira > Leptospira inadai. Next base: position 300,704 of record NZ_AHMM02000015.1, read on the forward strand.
GTTTACATTCAACCCGTAGGGGTTCATATACGCGCTACCCATTCCGCTAATCGCTCCGGTCACAGCTCCCTTCAGTCCTCCGTTCTCGTAGCCCTGCGCTCCTTGTAGGATCGCTTTGGTTAACGCTACTTGGCTTTTGCTCAATATCTGCGTACTCGCATTGGCTCCCGACTCTACAGTACCCGCCGCAGTTTGGGCCCCATCGCTTGCAGTCGTTGTCGCGGAATCGCTAACCAAGGCTCGGGCGCTATTCGCAATCCCCCTTGCACCGTTCGCGATCGAGCTACCCACGTCCGATACAAATTCAGAAGCCGAGTTATACGCGCTACTCGCTAAATCCGAAAGGGAGCTGTCCGCTAAATTACTGACCGTCGTCATCGTGCTATTCGCAAAATTTCCGATACTGCTCATTGCATTTCTCGTAAAATTCGAAATCGCATTTCCGGCGGTCTCAAACATGCTGGAAGAGGCCGCTTCTGCACCTGATGTCGCAGCTCCCTCGGCCAACGTTTCCGCTCCTATTTCAGCCGCAGTTCCGGCTGCTTCCGCCGTTAACGCTCCTTCGGTTGCCGCCGCTCCGACTGGACCCGTAAATAGAGTCGCTACGATTCCACCGATGATCGTCGCACCCATTACGAATTCTTTTTGTAATGCCTGCGATTTCGCTTTTTTGGCAGCCTGCTTTCCTTTATACCATTGTAGCAATTGGCTCGCCACATCCGGAGACAATCCGGTCATCGAAGCCAATACCTGGGATTCCGCCTGGTTGACCATGCTCTGTAATTGGCTTTTGACCCAACCGCTGGTGCTCATTCCTCCAAGCAGAACATTCTTCGCAAAATCCTCCATTAGAGATACGGTAGAAGCCCTACTTTGTGCATTTTGCTGGGCCGCTGTTAATTCCTCGGAATCTTTTTTATCTACCGCTGCCATACCTTCCATCATTCCGTTCACAAGTTTATTCAGGTTATCTTGGTTTTCGAAACGATTCAGATTCGTTAGAGCGGTATTTGCAAACTGATTCACTGCGTTGGAATCAAACAGATTTACTGCAGGCTGTAAAGTGCCGCTCCCATTCAAGGACGCAGCAAGTAGCGAATTTTGCCGGGGAACTCCAGTATGACCATCGGTAACGGTTTGATCCGAGTTATTTGCAGCCGGAGGAGAAACGTTCTTAGAAGTCGCTCCAAAGGCAATCATTCCAGGTGCTTGGATCGTAAACGTTTCCGCCTTGGTATCATAATTATAATTATTCGCGTCGGTGGCATCTCCTTTACCCGAATACGTCGCATTACCGGTATGCACATTTCTCGTCACAAGCACGGAACCGTTGGACTGAACGGTCACGTCCGTATACTCATGAGTCGTATAGGAGCTACAAGCTGCATTCGATAAATCCGCGCCGCAAGTGGACGCGATAAAACTTTGAAGCGTGAGATTATTTCCTTTCGCATCCGTCCGAATATTCCCGTTCGAATCGGTGATATAGACGATCCCGTTTTTACCCGTTACGGTAGAATCTCCATACGCTTGGAGTAGTTCTCCTTCTCCCTTATCGGTAAACGTCATCTGCTTAGATAAGGAATCGGCAAAGTTCTGGATAAAACCGGACCTTGCATTCAAAAGGGAATTATTGACCGCACTCAAGAGGGAGAAGTTCTGAGTTGCGGTAAGTCCTTGGTTGATATTATTATAAATGTTTTGCAGGTTAGACGTATCCGGAAGATTCGTTTGCGCGCTCGCAGTCGTCTGAGAAACAAGGCTCGCAATTTGCGCGCTAAAATTCTGAGCCACATTGCTTGCATTCGTGTTGGGAGCTACGACCGGAATCGTATTGAATAGATTCGCCAGAGAAGAATTAAATCCTGTACCGTCCCCGTTCGCTTCCGACTTGGACAGCGTGATGCTCGCCTGCGCGAATTGGCTGACGGCTTGTTTCTGTAAATCCTCCATTTGCATCATCCAAGCGGCTTGCTCCGACTGGAGTTTGGCGACTCCGGATTGATAATTCGCCTGGGCGGTCGCTAATTCCTGTGTTTTCTGAGCCTGGAAAGCCGCATATTGGGATTGGTACTGAGAGGTTTGAATCTCCCAATTGGAGATGGCCGGAAGGATCGTATTCGTGAAATTTGCGGAGAATCCGGTCAACTGAGTCTTTAAGGAATTCCAGTTATTAGCGCTGATCGCAGCATTCGGATCGTAAGTATTATAATAGAGAATTACGCTGATTTGATCGGCTTGATAATAATTCGTTACTGGATTACCATTGCTGTCAACGGTATCGTCCGCGTAAGTAGTAAAGCCGGAACCTACATGTGCATAGACTGGATCGCCTACATCCCCAATATTGCAACCTGCCTTTATACCCCAAGCATCAAAACAATAATGTTCAACATTGGATCCTGGAAAAAAATATGACCAAATAGCATAATTATCTGCTGCGACAATGCTACTCACCTGGAGATCTCCAGTAAGTCCCATCAATGCCAAGCCATTCGCCTTTGCTATGTTTAACCAGTTCATAAATTGAGCCTGAGATATGGCCCCATCGTTGTACGCCTTAATTTCATAGGCAACGCTAGTAAGATTATATCCTCCTGGATTTCCTGCATTATAATCGTTTACGAGCAACAACGGTCCCCCGCCGTTATACCGAATCGGTGTAGTCGAATATTCCAAGTTCGTATAATAGGTAACATTATTCGTCGCCATCTGTTGTTCGGATTTCAAGAAACTGCTCAGGTCCCCCGCAATCGTACTCAAGGGTAGATTTTGGTTGATATCGGTTTGGATTTGATTCAGGAACGTCTGCAAAGTCTGGCCATCTGCGGTCAGAGTCGTTTTCTTGGTCGGGTCTGTCGGATCATGGTTCCAAAATAGATCTTCTGAGTTTAAATACGACTGTACACTATTCACCTCGGTCTGGATTCCCTTGATCACTAGCTGCTTATAGGAATTAATCTGCTGTAGATTCGCCTGAAACTGCGCGTCCGTTTGATTCAACTGGTTCACCAGGGCTTGGTAATTATTCTGCATATCCTGTAAGGATTTTGTGTACTGGGAGATCCCGTCCTGTAAATTCGTATCGTACGTTTTCTGCCATTCGCTCTGTACATAACCCATGACCTGGCTTGACTGAGTCGGGGTATTCGTCTTTGAGTTTAACGTTTGATTGAGTTGGTTCTGAAAATTTGCCTGGTCCTGCGCAGTAACTTGGTAGTTCGCACCCAATAAAGATTGCAAAAAAGCGTCTCTCTCCGCATAGATCTGAACATCCGCGGCAGCGACCCAGGTATTTAAGGAAGTCTGTTCCTGGGATTGAAGAGCTTTGTACAGGTAATCTTGGTATTCCTGAACGGTGGTAAAACCGTCGGAAGTAGTGACCGAGGAAACATAGGACAGGATCGCCTGGTCTACCGTATTTTCCCAGTTTGTCTTATAATATTGCACATTATTTAATACGTAATTCGACCAAGCAGCCTCGTCCTGTAGATGACCCGCGCTCGAATACATGGTTTGCAGACTGTTCGGATTAAAAGCCGGTGCGTTCAACTGCGGAGGGGTCAGCGGTTGCGGGTAAATTCGATCCGAGAATACGCAGAGTCCTAGGGTAGCAATGCTAATCTTATAAAAGTAATTCAGGGATTTACCGGCAACCATACAAAAACTTCCCCCACTTTGGTAGCTACTGATAAGCGACAAGATACCTGGTTTTTCAGAAAAACATCAGAAAAATGTCGAAATCTGTAAAAAGAATTTTCAAATTGATAATTACACCAAGGGTGCCTTTCTTCAAAATCAAAATCAAATACTTTTTGGCCTTCTTTTTGACATAAAACCGAGAATGGGTCGATTTGGTTTTCCAAACTGTAAATTTGAATCTTAAATTAATAATTTACCAGAAATCTTTCTATCCTTCTCGATTCGATAAATAATATATCCAAACTCGATGCTAAAGTTTTTAAAGGCAAAAGATTTTATTTGGGTCCCGGTAGGAATTTTCCTTTTATCTCTTGCCGTGCCGGTTTTATACATATTGCACGGGAACTCCGTCTGCTCCATCTCTCCGACAGGACTCCATCAGTCAGGAGATTCTTATTTTATATTAGAACAAAATTTTGCTGGCTGCTTCAGTAAGGGCGTGGAAAAGAAATTTCATTTTACGATCGCTAACGCGACGGAGCAGGAAAATCATTTAGAAATTTATGAAAACTTAAAAAAACTTGGAGATTGGCCCATCAAAAAAGGAATCAGCAATATCGATTTAATTTCCGATCGAAGTACTATAAATTTAAGTTTTAAACTTAAGATCCCGCCGCAGGCGCAGAATCACTTATTTCTGTTTCAAAAAAAGACGATCGAATTTAAAACATTTTATCGTCTCACGATCGTACTACTAGTTATTTCCCTCTTAATCTTAATTCTTAAATTTCCACTCTTAATTAAAAGCAAACTTAAATATTATACTCTGATGTGGATACTCAGCTTTTCCATATATTTCATGCTGTTTTCCCATTCTCCGATTTCTTTAATTGGAGATGAACCTCATTACCTGATTGTTGCAGAATCCATAATAGAGAATCATGATTTAAGTATGAAAAATCAGTATGATACAACTAAGCCTTCTCTACTCTTTCGCGATTTTGACCATCATACATTATCAATCAATGGAGTTGAACGTCCGGCCCACTATCCTTTTCTTGCACTCTATCTCGCACCGGCATTCTTGAACCAGAATGGGAGAATTCACGCTGATCCCGTATTAGCCGGGAAGTGTCTAATGATACTGATATCAACTACCCTAAGCGCCTTTCTACTCTTTACTTTCATCAATCGGCCAATAACCCCGATCAAATATTTATTCACGCCATTAATTGTCTTCGGAATGCCTATCCTCGCCTATTCAAATCAAATTTATCCCGAAGTGATGATTTCGTTTTTTTTATATATTTCCTATTTCCTCTTAACCAAAAGCAGATACTCGAAGCTATGGAATTACCTTCCGATTATTTTTATAATTTTCCCTTTTATCCATATTAAATTTTTAGCAATATCATGTATCCTCGTTGTATATTGGGCGTGGAAACTTCGAAAAAAAGGTAAACTTATTTATTCAGGCCTAGCTATTTATTCTTTGGGAATACTGCTCTTCTTTTACTATAATTATTTTATATACGGAAAAATATCTCCCTATACTGAACGGGATATTTTTTTAGAAAATATAATAAAAAGATACCTTGGATATCTATTCGATGTAGATCGAGGTCTCTTTGCATTAAACCCATTACTCTTTTTTGCCTTTATTCAGCTGACTATCCTTTTTCGAAGAAATAAAATTGAATTTCTCTTGACCTTATCATTGATAGTTTTTGGACATATACCCAATTTACTTCATTCGATATTTTGGTTAGGATCCTGCCCATTCGGACGATATTGGATAGCGATCTACCCTCTGATGTCCTTCCTTTCCCTCTTAGGCATCCGCGATACGATCCGATTCTTCCAGAATTCTCCGGATGTATTGGTAAAATATCTAAAAATTTCCGTCTTTGCAATTTCCTCAATGCTTCTGCTTATAACGACGTTACAAATCATAGGTTATATTTCTTCGCCCGAAAACTATTATACGCATTTCGAGAAAAATATGGTAATGCCGACATTCATCGAAAAATACACGCCTCTAAATATTCGCTTTTTATTTTATTCTTACTTTATTGAAAGTACGTTATTCCATGTGATATTTTGGTTTGTCATTTTGATATTTTTTATATTTTTAGGGATTAGAATATCGACGCATAAGAGGGAACCCACCCGAAACGGAAAAATATGAATTGATCGGGCAAACCTCTTCTCGCTGGTCCTCCACCTGGGGATTATATTTAGGAAAGAATCCTTAACGAGGAAAGTTTTCGCAAGCGATCAACGTCGATTCCGATGACGATGCGCACTTTTGTCGAAATCGATTTGAATCAAAAATCTCCGTCGGGACGGGAGAGAGCTTCGATTTTTTTTCTATAGATCTCCCGCCTCGTTTTAAACGAATCTCCTTTATAAATTTCGGAAAGTCTAATATACGCCAAAGCCACCTTTGCCGACGATGCTTTTAACTGAGTATAGGCTAATATAGCCGTCTGGAGATCCCCGGCTTCTTCGGAAATCCTGCCCTTAATGTAGAGTACGTCCAAATTTTCGGAATCCCGCTTTAAGTAATCCTGAATGTTATTTTTCAATGCGGTCTTGTCCTTTTGCTGAGCGAATTGGCATTTTATCAACCAAAGCAAAGGGCTTAAATTTTCGGGAAAAAGTTCCCGCGCCTCCATAAAGTATTTCTCGGCTTCCTTGAAGTCTCTATTGAAGTAATGAATTTTTCCGATAAAAAGAGCGGTGTCCTGGTAGGAAGGATCGCTCTCGTAAATTCTTCGGAAGGTTCTCTCCGCCTCGGCTCTATTATTTAGTTCGTAATATTTATACGCCTCTAGATAAAGTTTCTTCTTTTCCGTTTCGTCTAACCCGCCGCAAGAAAATGAATTACAATATATGAGAATTATAATTGCGAATCTTAGGAAAAACGTTCTTATTTCGTCCATGAATTTCAAAACCGCCTAATAGATAAATCGATCAATTCGTATAATAAACATTCCGGTCAAATTAAAATCGCGCCTTTCCGTTGTTAATTTCTTGACCACCCGATCCGAAACCGTTTAGGCTAATAAAACAGGAATCGCAAAAAATGCTAAACAAATTGGAATCCGTATTCGAAGATTTCTACCCTCTATTTCAAAAAAAGATAGAACTCGAAGATCGAACCGAATCGGCGCTGCGACGAGCCTTTTTTCGATACATGTCTTTATCGTTAATTTCGGTTATCCTAATCGGATTAACGCAGATCATCGGAATTTACCTCAGAAATTCCCAAGGAAACAATTACATTAATAATTTATACATAAACGGTAAAATCGGTTCGTTGATGTACTATGCGGCTCATTTTCCGCAAAATCTGATTTCTATCTTTTTGCTCTGGCTATTCCTGCCGATTTTATTCGCTCTAATTTGGTACTTGGCTCTCTTGTCGCTTAACGGCGCAAAAAGCTCGCCTAATAGACTTACGCTGTCCTTACTCACGTTCAACGGATTCTATTTGACCATGGCGGGAATTTCCCTGAGCGGATTCTTGGAAATTCTAAAATCCTTTTTACCGTTCGGCGGTTTTTTGATGAGCTTGCTCACGATATTCCAAGCCCTCGTCATCTGTGTGGGATACATTTCTAGTTTCGTCTATTTTATCCTAGGATTCCAAAAACAGTACGATCAACCGATCGGGCGGGCCGTAGCACAAACTCTCTCTCCTTTACTCTTACTTTTCTTTCTCTTGTATTTTTTTCTGTAGAGAGTATTAAAGAGCCCTTATTAAGGGAGGTCACTCCCTCCGAAATGATTCGATTCTTCGATACGAACCTAGAGTATACTTCGAGCCTGGAGGAAGAATCCTCGTATCTAGCGACCTAATCCGATCGTTTTACGATCCCATAATATTATCCGATTCTTTAACCGGATCGCGAATCATATACGGTGTCCGAACCCGAAAGGGATGAATCCGACAGACTACCCTGGAAATAATATAATCTTTCCTTAACGTATGAAAATTCGGGTCGGATTTTCCGACTATTACAGTTTCATAAATCTCGCCGATTCGATTTTAATGCAAGCGATCGCTCAATCGATCGTCGAACTCAATCGGAATGACCCTTACAATCCTAGGAAAACGATGTAAATCTTATTTGACTCAATTCATTCATGAGTAAAAAACCTAATCCGGATTCCAGGAATTCTCCAAAGTCTCCACATCTCTTTCCCAAACCGGAGCATCGTAGGTAAATTTTTCGACCGCCCGACTACGAGGACTAGGAAGAACCCACCAAGCGTCCATCGTCCAAAAAGAATTATCCGTAACGATCTCTTTTAACAGATTCAATTTTGCATCGTAAATTCGGAAAGTGGAAACCGTTTTCATTTCCTCAAATGCAGGCAGGGTTCCGAGAGTGAATAGGCTAATGAAACTCGTCGGCACGGTAACTATCGCTCCCAGTAATGTATAATAGCGAAAATGAGGATTAAAAATGCCGACTGCATAGTAATCCACGTTTCTCTTTCTTAATTGGAAGGAATTCGATTTAGGATCCCAATCCAAAACCTCGCAAAGATCTGGAATCGCTCCCGCTTCGGACTTACCATAATAAAAATCTAGGAACTCCTTTATCCGATCTTGAGACCCGTCGGGATCAATGCCGGATGCTGGGAAATTCCGAATAGGCTCCCCCCAGGAAATTCCGCCTATCACTTGATCGAATTTAGGAATGATCATGACATGCTTTGAAACGACATTCTTCCTACCTTTAAAATAAGCGGCGTTAAATTTCTTACCGTACCGATTCGCCAGCTCTATATTACAATCGGAGGTTAACCAACCGTTTACCTTTTCTCCGACTAGAATCGAACGGTAAGGATGAAATCCTACAAGTGCGACTTTCGATTTCTGACCTACCCTTGGCTTCCGGGTCGGAGCTGGACCCACGAAATTCATCGTAGTGCAGGAAATTATTACGAACAAGGACAGAAGAAGAACGATACGGCTTCGGATCATGAAAACTTTCCCCGATGAATGACTCAGAATTGAGTAGCTTTTCATACAATTCAGTCGATGTCCAATGTTTTAAAAATCTCAAAATGGTAAAATGTTTAACTGAAAACCGAAAAATACCCGGTTACCTATTTCCAATTCTTATAAAGATAAATCAAACCTGGAAGGATCGGAAAAATCACAATTGCATAATAGAATAATTTTAAAAGATTCTTTTTATCACCGATCACGCTAAATGAAGGCAAGACTTTTTTCAAAAGCGCAATCTTATTCACACTGTAGTAATCATTCCGCTTCCGTTAAAAACCCTGAAACGCGGCGAGGGGACTGAAGAGATTTTTCCTACGCTCGGATAATAATCCGCAATAACGGCAGTGTCCACGGGCGCCATTAATTTTATGAATTTTGGAAAGACTCCGATTGGGAATCCCAAACGCAAATCACGTCCTCCGAGAACCGAACTTTTTCATGGTTTTGATAAGGGAATAAAATAAATTTTCCGAAATAGCCTTCATCTTTTTCAAAGTGAAATTCTGTTCGAAATATTTTATAGTAATCGGAGTCAAAAAAATGGAAATAAGATATCCTACGACGATCGTCAGTTCGAATTCCCGTAAAAATTGGCCACCTTCTTTCGCGAATAAGATTTGAGGGATAAAAAGAGCAAGAGCCGGAAGAAAGGATGTCCATTGAGCCTTGGAAAATTTTGCATCCTTAATCCTATACCGAACGATAATTTGAAACGATACCAAAGCCACCAAGAGTAAAAGACCTAGATACATCGATAAAGTAAAGGAGCCGAATAAATAACTCAAAAAGAACAACGTGACTGAAAAAGGAAAGAGTAGAACCAATAGGACCAGAATCGATCGTTTAAAGGATTCGAAATAGGAGGATAGAATGAAATATATTAATAAAAATGCATATATTATGACGCTATAAATTCTTTTTTCGGTTTCGATCGTTTTCTTAACGCTTCGGCCCATCTCAATATGATAATTCTCCGGAAGATTGGCACTCGCCAACGCGCGCAATTCCGAGAAAATTTTTGCGTGAGAAATGTTTCCGGTTCGCAATGCGAAAGAAAGGGATCTTTTTTTATTCTTTCGGAATATCTTAATCGGAGATTTGGACTCTTTCTGTTTTGAAAGTTCGGTTAACGGCGAAAATTTCCCTTCGGTATTTTTAATATAAAATTTTTCCAAACTCGATTCCGAATTTCTAAATTCCTCCGAAAAACGGATACGAATGTCGATCTCACGGTTTTCCTCCAGAAATTTGCTGGCCACTCCGCCTTGTATCGCCAGTTTTAAAAAACTTCCGATTTCAAAATTGCTTAATGAAGCTCTTGCCGCTTTGTTTTTATCCAAGACTATATGCAGCTCGTCTCTTGGAGGCTTGTATCGAAGAACCACCTCTTCTATTCCGCCCAGTTTGCCGGCTTTTTCCGCAAGCGATCGGACTATTTGATCCAGCTTTCCGTTATCATCTCCGAGTACATCCACGACGATCTCTTTGAATTTACCCGCATCCGATTCTCGCGAGAAATAACAAAAGGCCGGACTAGTATTTCCGATTTTTTGCTTTATTTTCTGAATGAAATCGTCGCTGCTTACCCGACTTTCATTTAATGATATGATTAAAAATGAATGACCGGAATCGATCTTCGTAGTTACCTCTTCCACACCAGGAATTTCTAGGATTTTCTCTTCCACCTTTTTAGTGATTGCATTAGTAAATTCGAATCCTGTTCCGGAAGGAAGTTCTATATACCCCAATATTCTTCTATTTTCGATGGAATAAAAGAGTTCCTTATCAAGCTTTGTTAAACGATAAACTCCCGCTAAAATTGCCAGGGCATATACGGTGAAAAATAACTTCGCAGATAGGCCGGGGATAAACCTAAAATATCCTCCTGGGCTGGGGGAAGAAATCGGCATCGAGGTTGCAGCTTGAAAATACTTGAATCGGATTTGATTAAAAAAACTACGTAGCGGGATGAAAGAGACGTACGATAATACCAAATAAAGTACGATAAAGAATCCCAAGCGCATTGAGGATTCGCCGGTATCTCGGTCTAGGATATAAAGCGGAAGGCATAATGCGAGGATCGTTACCGCAAGAGTCGTAAATTCCGGCAACGTATCCTTTAGTCTCCAATTTCCCTCTTTAGACCGGATATTCTCCAATAAAAAAAAGCAAATAATGCTCCAGATCGAAAACCCGAGCAGGAAGGAACTAAAAATGATAATATCAAAATCTAATTTTAAAATAAATAATATTAACTGGAATATGAAGAAATTGATGAAAATTTGAAAAACAAGAGTTGACCTGACTTGAAAATATTTGTATTTTTCGTTGAAAAAAACCAACAGGAGAAAGGCAGCGAGACCGATAAGGCCACATATTACTAAATTCAAATATGATTTTTTGACCATTTCGGCTTGGTCATAAATATAGTTAAAACGAAGTCCCGTGATATTTAAGTTTTTAAGTTTCTTATTTACCTCTTTCGAGATCTCGAGGATATTTCCTAATGCGGATTTATAGACATAAACGCTCACATTCTCCTTCCCGTTAACCCTGGATCCGCTATCTTCTTCGCGATAGGAAAAGGAGACTTTGGCCACGTCTTCGATGAAAATATTTCTCCCTCGTTCGCTAGAATAGACAGGTAGCTTCTGAAGGGTCCGTAATGCCTTATATCTACCCTCTAATATCAAATTATAAGTCATCCCTTGTTTATCGACGGACGCTACGGAATTCGTCTTATTGTTCTGCTCGATCGCTCTTTGAATGTCTAAAAGGTCTAAACCGAAGCTTTTTAATTTTTGCATGTCGCAGGAGACTAAAACCTCCCGGACTTTCCCTCCGGAGACGGCGATTTTACTGACACCATCGACGTTCTCTAGAAAGCTTTTTACTTCATGGTCCGCGATACTTCGTAATTCGATGAAATCGTATTTCTCGCTCTCCAACGTGATGATCATCGCCGGACGCTGATCGGGATCGTATCGGTAAATAAACGGTTTATGAACTTCTCTCGGGAATTGACCCGCGACTATATCTATCCTTTCTCTGATTTCAAGGCTTTTGAATTCAAGGTTGACATCTTTCGCGAATTCAACGTTTATTTCGGTCTTTCCTCTTTCGGAATAGGAGTATATATCTTCGATCCCGCCGACGCCGGAGATTACTTCCTCGATCGGGATAGTTATCGTTTCTTCGATATTATCAACGTCGGCACCGGGAAATTCGACGGATATCGTTAGCCCTGGATAGGCGGAAGTCGGAAAAAGGGAAACCGGCACTCTGAAGAACGAAAAAAAACCGAATATGATCAATCCGAAAAAGAACATTCCGATCGTGATCGGTCGCGAAGTAAGAAAATTTTCCTTTCGGGAATGCATCTCGTTTTTATCTTTCGTTCTTAAGCAAATAGTAAAAGAGCAACGGTATTAAATATAAACTAAAGAAGAAGGACGCGAACAAACCTATCACGACTACGACCGCCATCGGTGATTGAAATTCCGTACCTTTTTGAAGTTCCAACATTATAGGCATCAAACCTAAAATCGTAGTGCTGTTGTTCATCAGGATCGGCCTTAATACGATCTTGCCGGAATCGACGATGATCTTTTTTAGCGGAATATTCTCCTTGAATAGAAGTTGAACGTATTCGTAATACAAGGCGGCATTATCGACCACCACGCCTAAGAGTAACACTATTCCCATAAAGGAACTTACGTTGAGGGACTTTCCGAAAAGAAATAGCGCGGGGAAAGTTCCGATAAACATCAACGGAATGGTGCAGATCATCACTAACGAATAAAGCAGCGATTCGAATTGACTTGCAAGCAGCATATAAATGAGAACTGCCGCTAATACAAAAGCAAAAGATAGATCGCTAAACGACTTCTCGATGTTTTCTTTTTCTCCGGAGAACTGTATCTTGTACCCTTCCGGAATGGGAAATTTTGCGACGACTTCTTCCGCGTTCGAAATGGCGGAATTCATCAAGACGGGGTTTATATCCGCCATTACTAAATTGATTCGCGAGTTTCCCGAACGTAAGATCGAAGTGGGAGCGACTTTTTCCTCGACCTTGCTGATTTGAGCGATTTGTATTAGTTCACCGGATGGAGCCTTTACATTCAGCCGCATGACTTTTTCCAGCGAATCTACGTCCTGTTTTCTAAAACTCAAGCGAACGTTTACGTTTTTGTTTGCTATTTTTATTTTCGTAACTATCGAACCGTGATTTGCGATTCGGAGATAGTTGGACATATATTCATTCGTCATATGAATGCTACTCGATTTAATCGGATCGAAACTCAACGCGTATTCGATCGATTTATCCTCCATACTCTCCCTGACATCCTTTACGCCGGCGATTGAGGAAATTTTTTTCGCTAAATTAGCGCCGATCTCGTGAAGAGTTTTGAGATCGTCCCCGTGAATTTCCAAAGTTAACTTACTCTGGTCGGAAGTAATAAGCGAAGAAAGAACGTCCCCGCTATTCTCGAAAATTATCTTTATATCCTCGCCTAGCGCTATTTTATTCCTAATTTCGTTAATGAATTTAGTCGTAGAAATATTAGCTCGGTCCTTTAAAAGCACTCTCAACGTCGCTCGGTTGGTTCCCCATTCCCCCTTTTTTTTACTCGCTAATTGATCCTCCTCATATCCGATCCGAGATATTACGCTGGCTACGGGTTCCGACTTTAGAAGAGTCGATTCAATATTGCTTACGATTTCGGAAGTAGCTTCCAATTTCGATCCTTTCGGCGCCTCGATAATGATCGAAAATTCACCCGTGTCAACGTGCGGAATAAATTCTTTCGACACTACCGAAATGAATTGGATGGAAAAGACGAATAAAACGACTATGATTACGATAAGCTTAAACGGATGATCCAAATAATGATTCAATCTGTTTTCGTAGCTCTTTAGCATGTTTAAGTATATTTTTTCGGATCTATTAAAGATTAATTTATTCAGAAATTCGGATTCCATATTAATCGTATAAAGAACCGAGGATAGCATCGGAATGATAGTAAGGGAGGCGATTAAGCTAATGACAAGAGAAATCGTTATTGCTAACGCCATTTCGGCGAATACGATTCCGACGATGCTTTTGAGGAAAATGATGGGTAAGAATACGATAACTGTCGTCAAAGTAGCGGAAATTACGGATCCGGTTACTTCCATCGTTCCGTTCAGCGCCGCCTTCTTTATCTCTGCGCCGCGAGAAAGATTCCTTTCAATCGCCGAAAAAACGACGTTGCTCGTATCGAATAGCATTCCGATACCGAGTGCAAGTCCGCCGAGCGACATCATGTTTAACGATATATTGAATAAATAAAATAGTAATAACGTTGTGAAAAGAGACGCAGGTATGACGGTCAGTAGAATTAAGGGACTTTTGACATTTCGAAGTAAAAAAACAAGGACGAGAAAAGCCAGTATAGCGCCGGAAATAAGCGAGCCGCTTACGCCGGAGATGGCCTCTTTAATATATTTCGATTCATCGAACACGATCTCCGCTTTCAGTTCTCTCCGAAATCTTTCGTTGATGCTCGCTAGTTCGCTTTGAACCTTATCCGAAATTTCGACCGAATTTTTCCCCGATTCCTTAAATAGGTAAGCGATAATACAATCTTTCCCGTTATATCTTGCTATTCCCGTTCTTTCTTTGTATCCCTCTTTAATGCTTGCAAATGAGGCTATATCGACGGGTACACCTTGGGTATTTGTACCTGCAATCGTTTGCCCTATTTCGGCGGCATTCTGAAATTCTCCGATCGCTCTAATTAAAAGGTCTTTTTTACCAACCGGAAGACTTCCTGCCGGAAAGTTTACGTTCGCAGCAACGATGGATCTCCGTACATCTAATAGGGAGATCCCGTACGCATTCATTTTATCCGGATCGATTTCGACGGATATTTCCTTTTGAAACCCGCCTGAAAATTGAACTGCCGCAAGACCTTCGATCTTCTCTAAATGGACTTTTACGTTGTCTTGTATAAAACCTCTTAATTTCTTCTCATCCATGTCTTTTCCGGGAAAAAAAACGATCTCTTGGAAAGCCGATTGCGAAGGATCGAATCGTGTGACGATCGGGCGACTGGCATCTTGCGGTAAAAAATCCCTAATTAAATCGATTCGCTCTCGGACCTCGATGATCGCATAATCGACTGTTATGCTGTTCGAAAATTGAAGAGTGATTAACGACATTCCTTCCACGGATTCCGAATTGATTTTGTCCAATCCTCCGATAGTTCCCACAGAATCGGCGATAGGTTTTGTGATAAGGCTTTCTATCTCCTCCGGCGAAGCGTTCGGATAATTGACAATGACGGTAACTTTAGGAAACTTAAGCTCCGGCATTAAGTTCATTTTAATTTTTTGTAAAGCGATTGCCCCGAACAGCGATAGAGCCAGCCAAATCATGGAAATCGTGATTTGGCGGGAAACGCAGAATTTTATAATGGATTCCATGATTTAGCCGAACAAGGAAGAGGATTGAGGTTTCAGTTTTGGCCTAGAATCGGTTTTACCGGTATTCCATCGCGTAGCTGCGATAGTTTATCTAATACGATTATATCGTCCTGCTGTAATCCCTCCATGACTTGAATATAGTCGTCATATTTTTTTCCCGTCTTTATTTCCTTTTTATAGCAACTGCCATCTCGGACCTCGAATACGATCGCTTTATCTTCTTCTTTAGGAATAGTCGCAGCTGCAGGTATTAAAATTGTAGGAACCGGTTCTCCCG
Organism: Leptospira inadai serovar Lyme str. 10; assembly: GCF_000243675.2. NCBI lineage: Bacteria > Pseudomonadati > Spirochaetota > Leptospiria > Leptospirales > Leptospiraceae > Leptospira > Leptospira inadai. Next base: position 316,120 of record NZ_AHMM02000015.1, read on the forward strand.
TTAGAACATTTGCACGGATAAACATTCCCGGTTTTAGGCGATTGTCCGTATTCTTTATTAAAGACTTAACTTCAGTCGTATGTGATTTCTGGTCCACTAAGGGGCTAATAAGGACAATTTTTCCCGTGAAATTTTCCTTCTTAAATACGTCCGCCGTAAAGTCGACTTTCATGTCCTTTTTTAGGTGAATGGATTCCGATTCGGAGATATTGAAAACGGCATAAACTTGAGATATGTCTATTATCGTGAGGACGGCTTGGTTTCCGCCGGAATTACCGGAAATCACTTCTCCTTGACTCTTATATTTTTTAGCGACGATTCCGGCGATAGGAGAATAGTTCATAACTTCCTTTAACAGAATTTTCGTAGCATTCACTTGAGCCTGGTGCGATCTAAGAACTCCTTCCGCAACCTCCAACTCCGCTTTCTCGATTTTGGTATTAATGTCCTTGATAATCGAAATTCTTTCCTTCTCGGAAGAAGGAACGGAGTAACCGTTTCGAATAATATCTTCGTCGCTGAGACCTAAAGAATGAATCTCTAAATCTTTTTTTGCAATTGCATATGCGGATTCTTTATTTCCGACCTCTAGCCTTGCTACCTCGAATTCTTCGCGGCTTATGCCTCCGACTTTGTAGATTTCTTCTTTACCTTCGAACGTTTTTTTGGCTTTCTCATATTCGTCCTTTGCTCGCCGGAAAAGAGTCTTACTCTTTTCCATTTCTCTAATTCTTGCATCTATTCCGAACTTTGCTTTCTCGTATTTTTCGGCGGCAAGCTTGACTTGAGAACGGGAAGATTCCATCGTCGCTTCTTGCTTCATTAGCTCTAATTCATATTGGAGGCTTTCAATCTTAAATAATTTTTGATCGAAGGAGACTTTATCCCCTTCTTTCACAAATATTTTTTCGATGCGCCCACTTAATTTCGAATATATCTCGACTTTATCCTTAAAATCGATCATTCCCGAAGAGCTAACGGAAGGTGCGATATTTTTGATAACGATTCTGTAAGCGGAAACCGAGACCGGTCCGGCCTGATCTCCGGCGGTTGTCATCTTACTATCGCGAAAAACCCAAAAGAGCGGTTTAAATAGACTAGCTCCGATGTTATTTACGACCGGATAGCTAGGATTGTCTTTTAACCTGTAATAAGCCGCGAAAAGAAGAAGGTAAATCACCGCTAAATACAAAATAATTTTAGCCGCGATATTCTTGAAAATTGCCTTTAGAACCGAAAATATCAAATTTTTACCTTTAAACCTTGCGCGAATGTTCGCTTCACTCTTGACCTCGGTGAGTTCGGCAGTTTCTAACCGATGTCGTTAGAATAAAGATAGCAGCATCCAATTTTTCTTTTCTTCTCGTTTGTCGAGCTTATCTACTATTTTCGTGCATACGTCCCGTAACAAATTCGCTTCGGTAAACGTACGATCTTCGACGGTATAATTTACGCTGCTGATGATTTTACCTTTTTTATCGAAGACTTCCAAAAAGATAATAGCGCTCTCTTTTTTATCCAGGATTTTCCGATTGTCGTTCATCGATATCGCACCTTGAATAAAGAAGTCGAAAGCAACCGTGCCGGATAGATTTTTAATTTCCTGTTCTTTTAAGTTTCTGGGATCCAATTCGATATTTTGCCAGAAGTTTTCACCGGCCACATTTTTAGCGGAATCCGGTAAAAAGTTCGTGTTATCTTTAGATTCCGTCGACTTTTCCTTTTTAAAAGCCTTTTCCTTGGCCACATTATCTTCGATCGTTTTTAAATAATCTCCGATTACCAGAACGTCATATCCCGAAAACAAAAGTTCGAACTTAAGCATACTGCTCAGATTCTTCGTACTAAACGGATCAAAATGGGAATCTCTATTTTCTATGAATCCTAATAGATAAACTCCCTTAGCTTTGTCCTTTCTTTCCGCATATCTAACGGAGCCGGTATTGAAATAGGTACAAGACTGGATTGAAACGATGAGCAATATACTCAGAATTCCATATTTTATATTCTTAAATCGCATGGCATGTAATCCTCCTGTATTATGATTTCATGTAATTATTGACTAACGAAAGAAAAGAGGAACGGAGGCGATAGCGGTTTTCCGTTCACGTCTAAAGACGTACTGTTCACTTGGATCGTATAGATCGGTGCGTTCGGCGAAACCGGAGGAGACAACGAAACGTTCGTCAAATTGAAGTCGCCATTCGTTCCGAAGGCAGTAGTCGTTCCGCAAGTTGCTTCCATTTCCGAATACACTAAATCTAAAACGCGACACCCGAATGGTGCCACAGCCTGACAGTCTTGCCATTTCCATGTAGAAAGTCGAAGAGTTGTCAGGGGAGGTGAAATACGACTGAGTGAAATCGCATTTAAAGTGCTGCCCGGTTCCATATAATTACTGAAAATTAATCTAAAATTATCGGTAGTTCGATCAGCGCAAGCCGTGCTTGTTCCCGTTCCGTCGTCGCCTCCCCTAAATTGATAGGAACTCGGAGATAGAACCGAAATAGTATCGTCCCACCAGCAGGAACCTATGGTCCAGCTTCCACCGGCTGCATTGCCTGTTCCAGGTAAGGTAGTCGCGCAGCCCGGTTGGCTCGCAACTCCAATCGATTGAACATGAGGCGACGGGTTGTTTGCACCCGCCACGAAACTGCCGGTAACGGGGGTTTTTAAAGCCACTAAATTCGAACTCAGCGCGCTAGTCGATATGCTTACACTGTACCTAGTTCCGTAGGTGAGAACCGAATCCGAAACTAACGTTAATACGGTATTTCCACCCGACCAGGTGTACGTTCCCGGTATTGCAGGTGAAATATTAATCGCTGCTTGAGTACTAAGCGGATCCATTGGAGTCGAAAAATTGAACGTGAGAGTATTGCTTCCGGGGTTTCCCAAACAGCCGTTCGTGACCGCCACGGAAAGAATGTCGGACAATGTGCCTGCCCCTGCCTTACATGTGGGGATTGTTCCGGTAAAAACGGTAATCGAAGTGACTCCGGGAAGAGCGTTATTCGTTCCTACAAAGAAGCTTCCCGCTATATTTCCCGCCAAAGCGATGTTACTCGTGTCGACCGCTTGGGTACTTACAATAACACTGTATCGTTGTCCCGCCGTTAAAGGATAGTCGGGAATGATGGAAAGAGAACTTGAGGATGTCCACGTATAACTTCCTAGCAGGCTCGGACTAATCGCGATTGCTCCTTGCGTAATTTGCGGATTCATCGCTCGCGAGAAATTCAGTATAATTTGATTTTGGTTCGGGTTTCCCATACAGGCAGTTACGATATTCGAATTTAAAAAATCCCCCAAGGCGGCAGTTCCCGCATTACAGGCGGCAAGTGGACCTGCATAAACGTACATGTTATTAATTGTCGGATTCGTTCCGACGTTTGCGGCGCTTCCGACCGAGACCGAAGCGCTAAAAGGATCTTTCAAATCCCGTCCGGAATTATCTTCGCACGATTTAGTTAAAGAAAACGTATAAGTTCCGGCTTTAAGAGAGGCGGAAGGAAGAAAGTTCAAAACCGAAGGAGTATTGTTAAAAAAGCCGGGCGTCGTCGGCGACATAGAAAACGCGATTTGACAAGCGTTCATATTCATTTCCTTACTGAACGCAATTTGAAATGATTGGCTGCTTGGAAGATTTTGCACTCCCGAAACCGGATTACTGAATAAAACCTTCGGAGCGTCCGACTCCCCGATAAAGGGATCGAATTTAAGGAGACTATTTTGCAAATTTTTACATGAGGTCAGGAAAATAACAATCGCCATAATATAGAGCGATTGATTAAAAAAGATTAATTTATAAAGAGAAGTACTGTTTTTCATAATTTTTATTCTATATCAGCTATTTGTTATCGATCAAAAACGATTCAATCCTCTATCAAGCCTCGTATGGATTTACCTTTTATGTCGTCCGGCAGAAAAATATCATCGATACGTTCGTTGTTTAACAAAGCGGATATCAATGAATTCCCCTTGCCTTTTTTATATTGGATTAATTTGTTTATTTCGCCTTCAATCGTTCCGGTAAATGCGAGTTCGTAACATCCCGTAGCATAGGCGGAGAGCGCGTCGGTTAACTCTTCCTGAGATTTGACATATTCGCTTTCGGCGGCCAACATATCTTCGCGTTTGGCTTGACCCACTCTATATTTCGTGCTGGCGATTTTTAAGGATTCCCACTGAAGTAATACCTTCGAATTTGCAATTTTAATAATTTCCCACGATTCCAATAGCTTATCTGCGTTTTTTTGCACTTCAAGGCCGATCTGGTTTTCCAAACTTTTGCGATTTAGAATGGCTTCGCTTAACTGAACTTCGCCTTCCACAATCTTTCTTGCGTAGCTAAGATTATCCCAGAATTTTATCTGGCTGGAATTATATCCGTTCAATCCTGGTCCTACGAATTGGTTTCCGAATCCTGGATACGTTTGGATACCCGTTCCGTCCTTTTGAACGCCTAAGTTCCCGTTGGTCTGCACGGTATTACTACCAAACGGGAAGGTTAAGTTGAAATTTACTCCATAAATATCGTGTTGCAGAGGAAGGCGATCGCCGTTTCTACCGGCATAACCGCCCACATATAACTTAGGTATCCAATAGTTCTCCGCTATAGTTTTCTCATCCTTAAGGCGTTGAATTACGACTCGGGACTTTTTTACGTCTTCTCGTTCTTCCCTAGCTCTCGCGATTACGGTCATTACATCCAAGCGAGGAGGCGAGAGAATAAAATCAGTGAATATGTTTTCTTCCAAGTTAAGTTGAAGTTGATAATCCAAATTTAATATTTGTTTCAGCTCCAAAAGCGATTGTCCGTATTCGTTCTTATATTTCTGAAGAGAATATTGGGACTGCCGAAGCCTGCTCGCGGTTTCGATTAGTTGAATTTTAGGTATGAACCCTTGCTTATACTCGGCCTGGGATTTGGAATATGATTCTTCCATTTTTTCCAACGTTTTCCTTGCGAGAAAAACCTTACCCTTGGCCGCGAGCGTTTTAAAATAAGCCTTTTGAATTTCTAGTTTTAATTTTGCGTAATTGATTTTGAAATCCTTCTCATTCAGGACTTCGTTTAACTTGGAAGTCTCCAAGTTCAAAGAGGCTTCCCCTCCGTCAAAAACGAGTTGTTGAACCGTTAAGCGAACGTCATTATAAATATTATCCGCAGAACCGACATTGATGTTTCTCAGGCCGAAGTACTGAACCCCGACCTTAGGAAGAAATTCGCGCCAGCGCTCCGTGATCAGCATTTTAAAGATTTCTTTTTTGGCCTCGAGAGTTCTTAAAATAACGCTGTTGGTTGTGCCGATCATTATGGCTTGCTCGAGAGTTAACGTTATTCTTAAGTTCTCATCCTCTTTGGCAGGCGCAGCTACGATATTAAACGTGTTTAACCGATTAAATAATATCAGAATGATTACAAGTTTCAGTATAAAAGAATATTTTCGTCCGAATTTTACCATGACAAAGCTTTATACCTTCTAGTATCGTATTTTATAATTTCATTCTTAAAGAAAGATGTAAGAATTCCTCCCAATCTTCCTCGAAAAAACCATCTTAATGACTAAAAATCATGTAATAATTTATCATCGTTGAAATGGGACTTAAAAAGTCAATCAAGCTAAATTATTATCGTCGTTCTTTTATTTATGATTATGTCTCTTACTAAAAGAAAATATAATATAGGTATGCTAGCATTCTTTTGAACTAACCTTAATAACGGGGAGCGTACGAAGTTCGGTTTCCCGCTTACCAATCCAACGTAGAATATTTGAGAGTAAAATCAGAGCAAAGATCGGCATGTGCATACGGATCAATCATAACCGCCTAATGGAGCATAGGTGTGGTGAGTTGTGGCAGCTCCTTGCAAGAAAGACTCCTCGGCTCCCCTCTCCCAAGACGTAAATAGATCCCGCAAATACTCATAAGGATCGACTCCTGCGAGTTTTGCAATTTAAACTAAAGAATAAAATCCTGCACTTGTTGTCACGGCTTCCAGACAACTAAAGAAGAGCCAATTTTTTCTTCTTAAATTCCGAATCGCTGGATCCTTTAGACGTTCAGTTTGATCGAGAAATCGTAAGAACCCTGGAGAATGAATTTAACCGATTCTACTAATTTTCAATTTCGTTATTTTCAAGTTTGGTAGATGTCTTTTGCAATTTGGGATTTTTCGGAAGTTCGGCGAGCCTTTCGGCTATAATTTTGACTTGGCTTTCATGTAGAAAACCTTGGCCATTATCATTCGGGAGTATTCCGAGCTTAAGCCCGCAGTATTTATAGTCTACGCCGTCTATAACGCAAACTTCATAAAGATTTAACATTGATCTGAAAGTCTCAATTCCTTTAATAATGGAGAGAATATGGCCGTTGTCAAAATAAACCCATTTTCTTGAGACGGAGGTATCCGACTTATCTTCAATTTTTAGAATTCTATCTTCCAAGTTTTGTATAAAAACTAATTCAGACATTTCTTTAAATCCCCTTCAAAGCTTTCATAAATTCGAATCGAAAAATATTAAAGCTCTTTTCTCGTATTTTTGGCTTCGAATCTTGGAAAATATTCGCTTGAATATCTGTCGGATTCACAATCGGCTGAGTGCTCGGTAAAGAGTAAGAAAATTTAACGAGCAAAATTTCTGTGAAAGCCTGCTGAAATTTGTAAGCAGTGCTATATGCGGTATTTGTCCCTGCTATAATCGAATTCGCAACGTTTACATTTGGCGTATTTCAATCTTGATATGCAATATGACGACTTGAGTCGATGGATTCGGATTATTTACAGTAAGGTGGGTAGACGTGGAACTGAATCCAATACACTGACCTGCAGCTATGTTTACCGTAAGCGATCAATTAAACCCATCCCATCGATTTTGAAAAAAGACTTTCAAAATCTTGTGTTAAATGGGAGGCAGGCACCCCTTCGAAAAGAGTACGAAGGACGGCATAGGGATCTTTTTTGTTAGCGATAGCGGTTTGAACGATAGAAAAAAAGAAAGTGCTGGCCTCAGCTCCGTCAGGGCTGCCTGAGAATAGCCAATTCTTTCGTCCGATTACGAAGGGTCGAATTCCATTTTCGACAAGATTGTTATCGATATAAAATTCTCCATGAGAAAGATAAATCGTCAATCGCTCCCATTCGTTTAAGGTATAGCGAATTGCCTCTCCGATCGGACTCTTTGGAAGGACTTGAGAATAGGCGCTGTCTAAGAATGTTTTTAAATCATCCAAAATAGGTTTTGATTTTTCTTCCCTGATTTTTTGAATCTTTGAAAATAAACATAGAGAGTGAAGTTTTTGTTTTCGAATTTCTTTTTCGACCGCGTAGACTTCCCTGAGTCTTAAGATGACATAGCCTGCAATACGATCTTCTTCCGACTGCCAGACCGAGTAAAATTTCCTTCTCGCATGCGCGAAGCATCCTCCGTGAAGCACTCCTTTCCAATTTCTAAAATTGGAATCATAGCTACTAAAAGCGTCGGTCTGAATACAACCCTGGTATCGATTCAAGAATTTCGGGATGAACTCCGCAGACCTTGTTTCTCTATAAAGATAAAGTAATACCGGTTTATCCGGATGACCTCCTCGAAACAGCCACATATACGACTTAGTCGTATTGGATCTGTTCGGTTCTTTCATTACTTGAAGCGTAGTTTCGTCTATCCCGATCAAAGATCCTTCGAGTAACTGTTGTTTTAAAATAGAAACGAATGGCTTGCACTTCTCATACACTTGTTTTGTCCAATTGCACATCGTTGAACGGGGCAATTCCAGACCCATTCTACGAAATATCTTCTCCATTCTGTAAAATGGAAGATGATCTACGAATTTACTCGTTAAGAGATACGCTACAAGCCCCGGCGTTGCAATACTTTGCGGTAGTAACTGCGGAGGAAGAGGGGCCGTCTTTATTACGCTTCCCGCTTCGTTTCTTTCGTCTCCATTACAATGTTTGCATGCGTATTTGTATCGGATGTGTTTTACAACAAATACCTTCTGAGGAATGATATCCAGCTTCTCGGATGTCTCTTCTCCGATCCGGCTAAGTTCTTGCCCGCAGTTACAGATCTTCTCCGATTCAGGGATATCATGAATGATTTCCTCTCTCGGTATATGATCCGGGATCGGCTTTCTACCAGGTTTTTTGCGAGTATGAGAATGGACTTCGACTTTCTCGTCCGCATGTCCATTGTATAATCCGGGAGAATCGTTTTGCGATTCTTCTATTTCGTTGAACAACTTTCCCTGTAGGATTTCACTCGGATCTATCTTCTCCGATTTGCTTCCATACAATTCTTTGCGATAGCCGAGAACGAGATTCTCCAAAGAACTAATCTTAGAACGAAGAGACGCATTATCTTTCTGTATATTATGCAATAATACTTTAAGCTCTTCGTTTTCCGCTAAAAGTTCCTCTCTCGACACTCTGCTTTTATATTTCTTGTCCTACTTTCTTCAAGAACTTTTTATCGAAGGCCGGATACATCCATTAATCGATGCTCTTTTCTAAAATCTATACCCTTCAGTAGCCAGGATACTTCACGCCAACTTAAGTCCAACGCCGATTCCTCCGATTCAGGCCACGGAAACTTTCCCTTTTCGAGCCGCTTCTGCCATATGCAAAAGCCGTTTCCGTCCCAATACAGACATTTCAATCGATCTCGGCTCTTGCCACAGAACAAAAACAGATATTCCGAATACACATCCTTCGACATTTCTCTTTTCACTATAATACTCAAACCATTCCACGATTTCCTCATATCTGTCCTTCCCGGTCGGACATACACTCGCAGACTCTTCGGATCTCGAAATATCATTCCTATTTCCCTTGTATCGTTATGTTTATTTCTCCACTCCGGCTTATTTTTATTTCCACACCTTTACTCGCCTCTAAACTTCCTAAGTTTATCGGCACGAGCCTTTTCTCCGAGCCTGCCCTTTTCACTTTCTCTTTGGTATGACGAAGCCAATACCCTAACGTGCTTACGCTGATTCCCGACTCTTCGCAGTAAGCCTTTTGGCTCAAGCCGCTTTCTTGATATTCTGCTATATATTCTTCCCGACTCTTTCTTGCTTTGCTCATCTCATAAGTTTAACACGATTCGATCGATAGCTTACCCTGGGGTTAATTGAGCGCTTACGGATTACGGATCTAATTTCCGCTTTATAAATATTTTTCCATAGCTCCGATAGGCCGTATTTCAGTTAACGAATAGGTTTATGAGAATAAAGAATTCCGTTTACGTACAGGTTGAAAATATGCTTTCACCTTTTTTCGTTAGTCGAACTTTAATTGTCGATTTCTTGGCTTCTCCGGTATTTTTCGTTATTTATTGTTTATGGGGAAACCTACATTGAATTCGATTATCCAAACCGCATTCGATTCAATCGAACGGTAATCGGGGATCTAGAAAAACTGGATTCTCGAAATTGCGTTACGAGGAAGGATGCTATGAATATTAAAGGGAAAAAAATCGCCCTCGTTTTAGGGGGTGGAGGTGCATTAGCGGCTTTCGAAGTCGGCGTTATCAGATGGATGAAAGAAAATAATGCGTATATTGTCGGTTGTTATGGGACGTCGGCGGGAGCGCTGAATTCGGCATTACTATCGCAGGACGACTATAAAGGTCTTGAGACGTTATGGGGTTCATTTTCCGAAAATAACTCGTTTTTTAAACAATGGCCTTTCGGAATATTCCAATCCTACTGGAAACGTGCGGCCTTAAATCCGTCTCCGCTGTATAAACTAATCGAAAAATATACGGATCCTTCCAAAATATTAAAAAGCGGGATCCGCTTCGGTGCCATCATGACGAACATGTCTCTCGGTATTAAGGAATCCTATATTTTATCCCAGGATAATTTGTCCGAATTTAGAAGAGTTCTTGAAGCGTCGTCGGCGGTTCAAAGTATTTTTCCTCCGGTTCAGATTAAGGATTATTTATATGGAGACGGCGGATTAACAGAGAACGTTCCCCTAGAGTTAGCAAAGAAGGACATCTCTAATTCAAAAGCCGATTTGTTCGTTGTCGTAAGCTGTAGTAAAGTTTTAGGTCCGGTCTTACCGGCAAAAGCCAATTATTTTAGATATTTGATGAGGACGATCGATATATTGTTAAATGATCGGGAGAGAAGCGGTTTTGATAAGATTGACTCCGACACGATTTTAATAGAACCGGGAAAAGAATCCGGATTTTTCTCCATTTTAGATACTCGACAAGAATCCATCCGGAAGTTGATTGATCTAGGATATGATCGGGCAAAAACACTTTTTCAATCTTCTTAATTGTTCGTCGTCCTGCGTCGATTGATTCTTATACGATCAGAGACTACGATTGTCGTTGATGATTGTATCGATTTACGGTCGGAACGAATCCGAATGATATCGCAAGTTTAAGAATCGATTTTTTGAATCGGCTGATCGGCCTAAACTTAATTTCACAAAATATATTTCCTCGTAAAAATTCGAAACATACCGGTCATTGGTTATCGTACCGGCAAGACAAGCAAGAAGTAGAAAGCTACTATTATTGTCACTTTTACCTTTAGAACAGCCTGCAAGTAGCGCAGTGAATCCTAAAGCGATTAGAATGATTGATAGTTTATTTTCAAAAGACATGCACTCTCCGGCGAATTTATGTCATTTAGAATAAACGAAAGCGATGAGATTGACAATTCGTAGTATTCACATCGATGTCAATACTTGTACGTGATCTACTTACGATTATTCAAAAATTTATAAAACTTTCTAATTTTTATGAATCTAGAAGATCCCGAAGTTGCACTACAATAGTCGAGAATTGCATGCCCCCTTTGACACCTAGCTTTTCAGCCGCGTTTGCCCGATGAGCTTCGACTGTTCGCAGGCTAATCCCGAGTGTCTCCGCGATTTCTCGATTCATAAACCCTTTAGAAATATATCGAAGCAATTCCTTTTCCCTATCCGTCAATTTATGGAAAGAGAGGATGAGTTCTTCCGGTAAGACTTGGATACCGGTCGGAAAATCGGGAAATAACTTTTCTCCTGAAAACATTCTTCTGATCGATGAAAGTATTTCCATCGGCTCCGCATCTTTTAAAAGGTATCCCCGGGCTCCCAATTGTCCGGCGCGACGCAAATGATCCCAATCTCGAGAGGAAGTTAGGATCGCAAAGGGAAAACTTCGGCGCTCCCTATGAAGCTCTTCCAACAAAGCAAATACCGATCCATCCGGAAGTTGAATATCGAGCAGAGTCAGATCCGGAAGAGGGTCCGTGCGCAATCTGCGTTCCGCCTGGCTGCGGGATCGTGCCACTCCATCAATGCTAAAATCATCGGCTCCGATCAGCGCATTTTCAAGACCGGCAAGCACAAGCGGATGATCATCGACAAAAAACAAGCTACGCTTCAAACTCAACAAGTCCCTGTGCTGAAGGTATTCGTCCTATTCGATCGGTCAATTGTTAATGGAAGTCATAGTATTAGAAAATGTTTCGACTGAAATCACACGTTCGCAGGCAGCTCGATCGTAAATCGGCTTCCCTTTCCCAGTTCCGAATAAAAATGAATTTCTCCTCCATGAGCGAGTACGATTCTTCGGACCACCGCCAACCCTAATCCGGAACCTTTCTGATCTCCGCCGATAAGACCGAACGGTTGAAACAATTTACCTCGCAATTCGGGTTTTATGCCGGGCCCGTTGTCTTGAAAAATAAAATAAAGCCGATTGTCTTCCCGATCTATGATGACTTGAAAGAATCCACCGGACTGCATGGCCGCGGCCGCATTTCGAGTCAGATTTAAGACGACTCTACGAAACCTATCCATGTCCATACGAACGAGACCTTCTTCTCGTAAGACGACTTTATACTCGATAGGTATTTCCTTCAATTGATCGGACAGATCGGTCTCTATGCGCTTAGCTATCTCGGATAAAGTATGCGTTTCCAGACGAACAATAATTCGTTCCCTTGCGAAATCGAGAATGTCCAAGGCCATATTTCTCATGTATAAAGCCTCTCTTTCGATCTGTTCGAGAATTCCTCCTGCGGATTGCGGTTCTTGTAAAGCGGTACGAACTTGAATGCCGATGACCTGACAATGATGATTGATATCGTGAACGATTTCCGATGCGGCTTGACCGATGCTGGCCAGTGCTTCCGCTCGAATCTTATCGATATTATCCAAGACAACGCTAAGAGATTCGCAAACACCCGTAATGTACAGTTTTTCTCTTTCTAAATCCTCGATCTTTATTCCTTCACATTGTAAAACGCAAAGAATTTCATTTCCTCGAAGCACTGGAAGACGCAACCGAGTTCCGAGGAGTTCCAATTCGGATAAGGAACTTAGTTCCATATTAACATCCGATAAAGTGGCTTCCGGTAAAGAATTCGGTTCAGGAAGTAGTCGGATAAATTTCTCCGAATCCGGTTGGAAAAGAAATACGCAATATCCGCTTCTTATATTGAACGCCTCAAGAATTCCGGAGAAAGCGGTCCAAATCGCGGTTTCCCTAGTGTTCGAACGATTCAAATTTCTAGTAATCGTCAATAGGCTTTCCATTCTCTGACCGAGTCTTTCGCTTAAATTGAAAGTATTAGCATAGCGAACGGCGAGATAATACGAGTGAGTCAATAAAAAAATGTGTAGCCCAATAGCGAAAAAATATCCGGAATGAATGATAGACGATGTGTAGAGTATATCGTTTACGTTCGACAAAGTAGAAGCAATCCAACCTATCCAAAGGACGGCAGCACCTGTTTCTTTACGGAGCACGGCTATAAAGTTAATGTAAAGAAAATAGATCGAACAGCTGAGTAGGACCAAATGATAAATAGTAGCGAATCTGGTAAATATAAGAGGATCTAGAAATAAGACAAGGGCACTGAAAAATCCCGAAACGGAGGCAAAAACGCCGAACACGTATCGATTATAGTATTTTTTGAAAAGCGTAAACAAATACCAATGTAAGACCGGCGCTCCCACATAGACCGATAAATAGTCGAGTCTCACTAACGATTCCCAGGATAAATCCGGAAGAATCTGCAAAATATAGCGCTGCCCCGTTACCAAGCTTCGGACGGACATTATAAAACAAAAAAGGCCTAATTGTAAGAAAGTTAATTCCCTCCGCCGAACGAAGAAAATCAAACAATGATAAACTCCGATCATAAAGATCGAACCTGCGACGAAGAGTTCCAATGCTATCGAGTTCCGTTGATCCGATAAAAGGGATTCGGCCTTTCCGAAAGAAATTCCTTGCCAGATTCCACCCAACTGATGATGGAAATTGGAAACGTGAAGAAGTAATTCCGTGTCTCCCGAGGCCTCAAATGGATAAACGGCGGGACGCCATTCGGGGATTTCCTTTTCTCGCGAAGTTCCGACTGTTCCGTTTTTTCCTACGACATCACCGTTCACAAATAGAATATACGCCGATTCTAAGTCTATTATAGAAACTGCATATAATGAACGCTCTTCGGGTAAAAGTATTTTTAAACGGTAGCTTGCGTATCCCTGAGAGTTTAAGGCTTGTTGAGCGACGCTTTTTTCATTCCAGAATCCCGGCATCGGAAAATAATCAACGGGGCTCCGATTTTGGGAGAACGCTGGGACGAACTGATTCCAATAAAATTCCCAGGATCCATTCAATAGTAGAGGAGATGATTCCAGGTTCCGAACTCGCAGATCTAAAGTTCCGGACTCGATTTTCACCTCATTCGATTTTTCCGAAGAACTAGGGTGAGTCTTACATCCTACGCAAATCGCGATTAGCAGAAAAAAGATAAAGATACGGTGCATCGTCGGTTTGGATAAATAGGCTCGACTAACACTCTATAACGATTAGGTGCAAAGTCAACCCGCTTATTAAGAGATCAGACGTTCGATGCAAAAGATAAAATTCAATTTGCACTAATTATTCGACGAGCAATCGTTAATACATACGAATGACACAGTAGAAAGACTAAAGCCAAATTTTTATTTTAAGAACGATCGAATATCGATACTTGATTTAAGCATCGATCAGGAAATACAAATCATTCGTTGATGGAAAAAAGATAAAATCCGGATTTTCCCAATTGGGAAACAGTGTCGCTTTCCGGTATGATCGCAAAACTTTCATCATTGCTGAAAACGGAACCACCCGGTTCCCAAACCGACTGTCCTGTTTGTAACGAGGAAACGGGAATTTTTTTAGGCTTTTTAGAGATGGCCAAGACCTAACTTCCACTAATCCGCCGTGAACGAAGACAAATACGAATTTTCCTGAATTTGAAAAAATTAAATTCCGAGCTCCTTTAATAGAATCGAAAGTTTCCTGCTCCGACGAAGATAAATTCGTTTTGACCAGCTTGCCTGTTTCATTACTTAAAATTAAAAGATTTTGATTACTAGGATCGAATGCGACTCCGTAACGCCCTTTGCCCCGTCAAAGAGAACAAGATTAGTATTAAATTGGACGAACGATCTTTCGTTCGGAAACGTTCCGATTGAGTGGCCTTTATAAAAACATCCGGATGATTCGCCGCAAATTCCGCGACCGGCGGGGACAAATCAACCGTTTTTCTATACGGAATATCTAAAATACGAAATGTAACTTTATTCTTTTCTAATGATTCCCAATTTTCGTTCTTCTGTCCCGCTAAAACGTACCGATTCGCGTCTAATTTCAAAAAGGCATCCGCTCGATTTTGCACCTTGTAACTTTCTATCTTTTTTAACGATTGAGAAGCGACTTCTCCGGACAGTAGTCCTGTAACCACAATTGTTAAGCGTATTAATATATTCCAAAAACTACCCATCGTATTCCCCAGCCGACAAAAATCGATCGCTCAAGAAATAAACGTGTCGTCCGGATAGGGCAAAAATTTATTCGGATTTATAAATTATATTTCCTGCTAATCCGCACTCGGAACATATTACATATTTCGTTTGACAAACCGGTTAATCCAATTAGGCCTTTAAATTCGCGGATTCATTTCGTCAAAGGGGTAGAAAACATGCCGGACATTTTTCACAGAGTTGGAATCGCCTCGCCGATTCAAAAAGTATTCGAAGGTATTTCGAGTATCGACGGATTACGTCATTGGTGGGTATCGGATACGAAGGGAAATTCCGAATTAAACGAGACGATTCTCTTCGGGTTTACTGACATGAAGGTAGTCGAGTTGCTGCCTTACGAATCGATAAAATGGAGGTGCATTCGGGGACCGGAAGAGTGGTTGGATACCGAGGTTAAGTTTAAGCTGGAATATAAGGAAAACCAGACATTCGTAATTTTTACCCACGCGAATTGGAAGAATCCGGTCGAGTTTATGCATCATTGCAGCACCAAATGGGCCACTTTTCTCTTAAGTCTTAAATACTGGTTGGAACGAGACGAAGGTCGTCCCGCTCCTTACGACGTTAAAATACATATAGGCGATTGAAGTTTTCCGTAATATTCGTTAAGATCCTTTTGCGATATTACATTTTTTTCAAGGACGCATAATTAGTCGGGAAAAACGAATTGAAAGATCTTAATTAAAAAGAGATAATTATTGCGTGCCGAACCAGTTAAACATCGAGTATGATCGATCCTTAATTTTAGAAGAGTGGAATCTTCTTGAAAATTGTGTCGAAGACCCCTTATTACTCCTCGATGAGGATTTTAATATTCTAAAATGGAATATATATGCGGACCGGAAATTTAAAAATCTCGGAGAATCCGTACGATTTGAGACCTTGGCTCGAATTATACCCGAATGGGACGGGCGAAACGATTTTTTGTCCTTATCATTTCATGCCGCAATCCGTTCCAAAAATAGAAACGTGGATTCTTCCACAGGGCTCGTTTCCATTTGGCGGAGTTCTTCGAATCGTAATTTTTATTTTGTGGTATTTGAAGCTCCCGACTCGGCTCCTTCCGCGCATAATTCTTTTTCGAAAGGGCGGACATTGTCTTATTCTCGATCCTTTCAGGAATCGGATTTTCAGACCGATCCGATTATTTCTGGAACTAAATCTTTAACGTTAAATGACGAGTCCATAAAGTCGGATTCGCCCGATAAAGAACAACTTCTCTCTAAGATTTCTATTTTAAACCTTCTCCAGCAAATCTCGACGGCGGCCAACGAGGCGGACGATGTCGAAGCGCTTTTGCAATTTGCCTTAGATAGAATTTGTCTGATATCGGGCTGGAAACTTGGTCGGGTTTATCTGTGGTCCTCCGAAACGGAGATGCTCGAGTTAGCACCGATTTGGTATATGGAGGAAGAGGCTGCTCTCAAGGCATTAAAGTTGGAATTGGAAAAACAGATTCATTCTATTGCCTCGGGAATCGCGATGCGGGTAATAAGGGAACGAAAAGTAATTTGGATCGAGGATATTCGTTCCGAGTTCACGACTTTGCAGCAGGACTTGGCTCGGAAGGCCGGCATTTCTTTTTGTTGTTCGATTCCTCTTTTTGTTCGCGAAACGATCGTAGGCGTTTTGGAATTTTTTTCCGGTCCTGAAGTACCGGAGCCCTCCTTCTTGGAAGCCTTACGGCATATCGGTTCTCAAATCGGACGAGTTTTTGAAAGAACGTACGCCGAAAACTATCTTCGCAATTCAAGGGAAGAATTACGAGCCTTGGCCGCTCGCTTGCAAAGGGTGCGGGAAGAAGAAAGAGTTCGAATCGCTCGCGAAATTCACGACGAGTTAGGGCAATTATTGACCGTCTTAAAAATCGACCTTTCTTTATTGCGTAAAAAGAAGAACGATATAGTCCATAACGAAGAAAGGCTAATGGATGAAATAAATTCAATGAACAAGATCGCGGATTCGGCGATTCAATCGGTGCAAAGAATCGCCACCGAACTTCGCCCCTTAATCCTCGACGATCTTGGTTTGTTGGAAGGTATAGAATGGTACGTAAAGGACTTTCAAAATCGTTCGGGGATTATCTGCAGTATCTCCATCGAAGTCGATGTCCCGCTTAGTACCAGTGCGGAAAGCGCTACGGCTATTTTTCGGATTCTTCAAGAAACACTCACGAACGTGATTAGACATTCACAGGCGACGATTGTAGACGTGTCGTTAAGCCAAAATGCATCGAACCTACGATTATCCGTGCATGATAACGGGGTAGGAATTCCTACCGACAAGATTTCAAATTCTAAATCCTTAGGTTTGATCGGCATGAGGGAAAGAGCCACGGTTTTAGGAGGGGAACTGACTATCGAAAATAATAATTCCAAAGGAACTACCGTGACGGTAAGAATTCCGCGCGGAGAAACATTAAAAACGGCATTTCCATGATTGATACTATTCTTGCGGACGATCACATATTGATAAGAGAAGGCCTTAAAAAAATCCTGGTCGGAGAACAGGATATTAACGTCGTATATGAAGCCGAAAACGGAAAGCAGGTACTAGAGTTTCTCGCCGATCGTACTGCGGATATACTCATTCTGGATCTGAATATGCCGCTTATGAACGGTATGGAGACCGTTAAATACGTTCACAAATCCTTTCCGAATATGCGAATCTTGGTCTTAAGCATGTATTCGGAAGAACGATTTGCCGTTCGGGCCTTAAAATCGGGGGCGGCCGGCTATATTACGAAAGGCAGCGCAGGAGACGAATTAATCAGTGCAATTAGAAGAATCGCTTCCGGCCAACGTTACGTAAGTTCCGAAGCGGCGGAAATTCTCGTCAGAGAATTATCCAACCCCGTTGACCGTTTATCCCACGAAAATCTTTCAGAACGTGAATTTCAAATTCTTCTACTATTGGCGAAAGGGAGAAATGTTCGAAGCATCTCGCAGGATTTAGGCTTGAGCGTAAACACGATCAACACGTATCGATCTCGAATTTTATATAAAATGAATTTAAAATCGACTCAGGAATTGATACGATACGCTTTCGATCAACAATTGCTCGAATAAAATATCCAACCTTTCCCGTAAGCGTATATTCCAAAATTGAATACATAGGCCTACGCGCCCTTTGTCACATTTTCTGCTACAAATTATGATGCCGTTTAACTATAATAATACGATAAATAGCAATATCATTTTTTGTTGTTACTCTTCCATTTACGTTGCATAATTATTACTTTCCGCAATATTTTTTGCATCTTTAGCACCGGAGTAAACGGCTATGGTTTCCACTAAAACGACTGAAATCCCTGTTAGAGAAGCGCTGGATTTAAAACAATTATTGGAAGTTTTGTCCGCCTTGAAAAGGGGGGATCTATCCAGACGAATGCCCCTCGACCAAACGGGTATCGCCGGTAAAATATCAGACATTCTTAATGAAATCATAGACCAAAACGATCGGATGGTAAAGGAATTCGAGCGAATCAGCAACGAAGTCGGACAAGAAGGAAAAATTTCACATCGGATCAGCGCCGTAGCAACGGGTGGCTCTTGGGCAGCCTGCATGAATTCCGTTAACTCTCTTATAGGCAATTTAGTACAACCGAATACTGAAGTAATGCGCGTAATCGGAGCGGTAGCCGGCGGAGACCTTTCGAGAAATATGGCTTTAGAAATCGAAGGACGCCCGTTAAAAGGGGAATTTTTACGTACCGCTAAAATCGTTAATACGATGGTGGATCAATTGAATTCCTTCGCCTCCGAGGTGACCCGAGTCGCTCGAGAAGTGGGAACCGAAGGAAAACTCGGGGGCCAGGCAGATGTTCGAGGAGTGGCCGGAACCTGGAAAGATCTTACGGACAGCGTAAACTTTATGGCCGGAAACCTCACGGGGCAGGTTCGGGATATCGCCGAAGTAACTAAGGCAGTTGCGACCGGTGACTTGTCCAAGAAAATCACCGTGGATGTAAAGGGTGAGATTCTAGAACTCAAAAACACGATCAACACGATGGTGGATCAGTTGAATTCATTCGCCTCCGAGGTGACCCGAGTTGCCCGAGAAGTGGGAACGGAAGGAAAACTAGGAGGCCAGGCAGATGTTCGAGGAGTGGCCGGAACCTGGAAGGACCTCACGGACAGTGTGAACTCCATGGCTTCCAACCTCACAGGACAGGTTCGGAACATTGCAGAAGTTACAACGGCAGTGGCGACCGGTGACTTGTCCAAGAAGATCACCGTGGATGTAAAGGGTGAGATTTTAGAACTCAAAAACACGATCAATACGATGGTGGATCAGTTGAATTCATTCGCCTCCGAGGTGACCCGGGTTGCTAGGGAAGTGGGAACGGAAGGAAAACTAGGAGGCCAGGCAGATGTTCGAGGAGTGGCCGGAACCTGGAAGGACCTCACGGACAGTGTGAACTCCATGGCTTCCAACCTCACAGGACAGGTTCGGAACATTGCAGAAGTTACGACTGCTGTTGCTCGAGGAGATCTCTCCAAGAAGATCACCGTGGATGTAAAGGGTGAGATTTTAGAACTGAAGGACACGATCAATACGATGGTGGACCAGTTGAATTCCTTCGCCTCCGAGGTGACCCGGGTTGCGAGGGAAGTGGGAACGGAAGGAAAACTAGGAGGCCAGGCAGATGTCCGAGGAGTGGCCGGAACCTGGAAAGATCTCACGGACAGTGTGAACTTCATGGCGAATAATCTCACTACTCAAGTGCGTGGCATCGCCAAGGTGGTAACCTCCGTAGCTAACGGAGATTTAAAGAAAAAGTTATATTTGGAAGCGAAGGGGGAAATAGCCGAACTCTCCGATACGATCAACGATATGATCGA
This sequence comes from Leptospira inadai serovar Lyme str. 10, assembly GCF_000243675.2. Lineage (NCBI taxonomy): Bacteria > Pseudomonadati > Spirochaetota > Leptospiria > Leptospirales > Leptospiraceae > Leptospira > Leptospira inadai. Next base: position 335,794 of record NZ_AHMM02000015.1, read on the forward strand.
TACGTTAGGCCTATTCGGAGATCAAGTTACGACCGTTGCACGGGAGGTGGGAATCGAGGGTAAATTAGGAGGTCAAGCAAGCGTTCCTGGAGCAGCCGGGTTATGGAGAGATTTAACGGACAATGTGAATCAGTTGGCCAGCAACCTTACCACTCAGGTTCGCGCAATCGCCGAGGTTGCCACGGGTGTGACGAAAGGGGATTTATCCAGGACGGTTACGGTTAAGGCTGCCGGAGAAGTCGCGGCTCTTTCGGATAATATCAATGAGATGATTCGAAATCTAAGAGAAACGACCAGAATCAATACGGAACAAGACTGGCTCAAAACGAATCTTGCGAAATTTACAAGATTGTTGCAAGGACAAAGAAACCTAGTAAATGTAAGTAAATTGATCTTATCGGAATTGGCTCCTCTTGTTTCCGCACAGCACGGAGCTTTTTTCATCACCGAAAACTCGGAGGACGAAACCTCTTTAAAACTCTTGGTAAGCTATGCGTACCAAGAGCGCCAGAATGTCTCGAATCGATTTAACCCTGGAGAAGGATTGGTAGGCCAGTGTTACCTGGAAAGAAAGAGAATCCTATTAACTCAGGTCCCGGATGATTACATCAAGATCAGCTCGGCGTTAGGAGAATCGGCACCCTCGAATATAGTCGTGCTTCCTGTTCTATTCGAGGGAGAAGTCAAGGCGATCATTGAGTTGGCTTCCTTTCCGAGTTTTACTCCGATCCATCTGAACTTTTTAGATCAGCTGACCGAGAGTATCGGGATCGTTTTAAATACGATCGCAGCCAGTATGAGAACGGAAGAACTCCTAATTCAGTCACAGACTTTAACCGAGGAACTACAAGGACGTCAGGAAGAGCTGACTAAAACGAACGAACGATTGGAAGAACAAGCCAAATCATTGCAGGCATCCGAAGATCTGCTTAAAGAGCAAAGAGAAGAATTGCAGGACAAAAACGACGAACTGGAAGAGAAAGCTAGACTTCTCGCGAGAAAAAATAACGAAGTCGAGCGGAAAAATATGGAGGTGGAGCAGGCCAGACATTCCCTTGAAGAGAAGGCCAGACAGCTCGCCTTAACATCTAGATACAAATCCGAATTTCTCGCCAATATGTCCCACGAATTACGAACTCCGCTGAACAACATGTTGATCTTATCGAGATTACTATACGATAACGAAAATAATAATCTATCGATGAAACAAATCGAATATGCAAGAACGATTCACAGTTCCGGAAACGATCTACTGCAATTGATCAATGACATATTAGATTTATCAAAAATAGAATCCGGAAAAATGACGGTCGATTTGGATTCCGTATCATTTCAAGAATTTGCGGATTATCTTGAAAGGTCTTTTCGAGAAACAGCTAGAAATAAGGAGCTTGAATTTCAAGTGGATTTAAACGTCGATCTCCCGGCCAGAATGACTACCGACCTACAAAGGTTGCAGCAGATCTTGAGAAATCTCCTTTCTAATGCATTTAAGTTCACGCATAAGGGAGGAGTGCGCTTGGTCATTTCTACCGTCAAATCAGGCTGGGGAGGTGATCACCAAATACTCAATCAGGCCAGCTCGGTGATAGCTTTCTCCGTCATAGACACCGGGATCGGCATCCCGTTGGAAAAGCAAACTTTGATCTTCGAGGCGTTTCGGCAAGCCGACGGAAGCACGAGTCGCAAATACGGTGGGACAGGTCTAGGTCTATCGATCAGCAAGGAGATCACGAGATTATTAGGCGGAGAACTCAAACTCACAAGTCAATCGGATACGGGTAGCACATTCACGCTCTATCTCCCGATCGAATACATACCGACGGATGAAGTTCAAACCGTTGGAGAGCCGACGGAATGGATTCAGTCCAACCGAATCGGCGATAAGATGAATCCGATAATCTTACATGAATCATTCCCGAAAAATTCCGGCAGAATTCCGAGACGTTTGGTGGAAGACGATCGTTCCAGCTTATCCGGGGATACGATCTTAATTATCGAAGAAGAGGAATCATTCGCAATGCTGCTTTTAGAGATGGCCCGAAAGAACGGGTTCAAAGGCCTCGTCGCATTGGACGGTAAAACCGGATTTTCTCTCCTCAAGGATTTTCCCGTTCAGGCAGTATTGCTCGATCATCAATTACCCGACATGAACGGTTGGCTCATTCTTAATTGGCTAAAAAAGGAACCGAAATTCAGACATATTCCGGTACAGATAATATCCGAACGTGATGAATGGAGGAGAAGCCTTCGAATGGGAGCTCTCTCACATGTAACCAAGCCGATCGAGTCGAGTATGATTCAGCAAGTCTTTGATAGGTTCTCAAATTTTAAAAGTAAAACTTCGAGATCGCTGCTGATCATCGACGGAAACGAGGAAATATCAAAGGAACTACGTGAATTACTCGGCGAGTGCGATTTGAATATAAAGACGACGGAAAACGCAGGTGAAGCATTAGGCTTCTTAATGCAGGATTCTTTCGACTGTATTTACTGTTCGTTTGACCTACCGGACAGGCCTTTCCACGATTTCGTTCTTGAAATCGACCATATTGGCAAGGAAATAATTCCGATCGTTTTAAACATCGACTCCGAACTGAGTCAAGCCCAGGAGGCGGAAATTCAAAGTCTAAAGAAAGGTTTTATCCTGAAGGAAGTTGAGTCTCCGGCTTTGGCTGCGGAAGAAATATCGATCTTCCTGCATCAACGGATCGAAAACTTAACCCCTCTGCATCAAAAATTGATTCAGGAAACTTTGCATAATGATCAAGCCTTAAAAGGCCGCAAAGTACTGATCGTAGACGATGATGTGCGGAATATTTTCGCACTAGCCAGCGTTCTAGAGCGGCATAAAATGAAAATCGAGTATGCGGAGAACGCTCGAGACGGTATCGAACTTTTAAAAAAGGCCGTGGGCGTGGAAGTCGTGCTAATGGATGTAATGATGCCTGACATGGACGGTTATGAGGCTATGAGATGCATTCGAGCGGATGAGAATTTCGTCGAACTTCCTATCGTCGCCCTGACAGCCAAAGCTATGAAAGGGGACCGGGAAAAATGTATCGACGCCGGTGCTACGGATTATATTACAAAGCCGGTCAGCGTCGACCAATTGCTTTCGTTACTCCGGGTCCTGCTATGTAGGTGAATATGAATCTTAAATTTAAAGTGAATATCCTCATCGTCGACGATAATCCCGAGAATCTACGGGTGATGGAATACATTCTTGCAGATCCGGAATTAAATGTGATCAAAGCTCATTCGGGACAGGATGCCTTAAAACTACTTATAGATCCGGAGGATTTCGCTCTAATATTCATGGATGTCCGAATGCCCGGAATGGACGGCTTCGAAGTCGCTGCGCTAATCCGTCAACGCGAAAGGTGCGCACAGATCCCGATCATTTTTTTGACCGCTTACAGCAATAGTGATACGGTAATGTTTAAGGGATATTCGCTAGGAGCAGTCGATTTTTTAATTAAGCCGATAGCCCCGGAAATACTGAAATCGAAAGTCTCCGTATTTGTCGATTTATACAAAAAAAATAAAATTTTAATTCTGCAGGAAGAGTTACTTCGACAAAGCCACGATGAGTTGGAGATACGGGTCGAAGAACGCACCGGCGAATTACATAAAGTCAATGCAGAATTGATGACGGAGAATTTAGAAAGAAGACGAGCGGAGGAAGCTCTGAGAAATTCCTTACGAGAAAAGGAAGTTCTTCTTCGCGAAATACATCATCGTGTGAAGAATAATCTTCAAATCGTATCAAGCATATTGAGCTTACAGGGCAATTATATTAAAGATCAAAAATCGCTCGAAATGTTCGAAGACTCCCAGTCCAGAATCAGATCGATTGCGCTCATTCACGAGTTGTTATATCAAAACGAAGATTTGGCAAAAATGGATTTTAAGGAGTATCTGCGTAGTTTAGTGACCAATCTATTGAGAACATACAGAGTGGATTCCAGAATCAGCTTCGAAATAGACGCCGATCCCGTAACGTTCGGTTTGGACTCGGCAATACATTGCGGATTGATCGTAACCGAGTTAGTAACGAATTCCCTGAAATACGGGTTTCGAGGCCGAGACCAGGGTAAAGTTTCAGTTTCTATAAAAAATATCGACGAGGAATACGTTTTAACGGTCGAGGACGACGGTATAGGTTTCCCGGAACATTTTGATTATAGACAAGCCGATTCTTTAGGCTTACAATTAGTGAGTACGTTAGCCGAGCAAATCGAAGGACAATTGCATTTGAGTAAAGACTCGGGAACAAAATTTACTATAGCGTTTAAAGATCGCAGTCGGGTAAAGAGATGAGTATAAATCCGGCCAGAATTCTAGTCGTCGAAGACGAAAATATAGTAGCGAAAGATATACAAAGCCGCCTAATAAAAGCCGGATACCCTAACGTTAGTATAGCCAGAAATGGGGAAGAAGCGATTTGCAGGGTAATTGAGGCGCCTCCGGATTTATTGTTAATGGATATAATGTTTTCTTCAGGTGTCCTCGATGGTGTCGAAACTGCAATTGCCTTCGGAGGAAAAATAGACGTTCCTGTCATTTTTCTAACCGCATATGCCGACTCATCGTCAGTTTCACGAACCATTGCCACAAAGCCTTTTGCCTACGTGCTGAAGCCGTTTCGAATCAGAGGACTTCAAGTCTTAATCGAAACGGCATTAAGTAATCGCGCGCTGAGGAAAAAAAGAAAAGAAGATTATCGCCTACGCAGTTCTATTTCAGAAATTCTTAAAGATCTTGTTGATATGAAAACGTACGGAACTTATTGATCGAGCGAAGATTTTACCGAAAAAGGAAGGCTCACTTTGGGAACCGCAAAAATACTCATTGTTGAAGACGAAGGACTCGTCGCACAGGATATTAAGCATAGAATTTTAAGAATGGGTTATCCGGCTCCGTTCATCGTCTATACGGGAGAGGAGGCGGTGAAAAAGGCGGAAAATACAGAGTTGGATTTGATTCTTATGGATATAATTCTTTCCAACGGATTTATCGATGGGGTCCAGGCGGCAGAACAAATTCATAAATTTTCAGACGTACCTATCATTTACTTAACCGCCTCTTCGGACGCGCAAACATTAACCAGGGCTAAGGCTACCGGACCTGACGGTTATATTTTAAAGCCTTTTCAAAGTAGGGAATTGCAAATTGCGATAGAGCTAACCTTATATAGGCATAAGATTGAAAAGGGATTTTTAGAAGAGGATCGCATCATGTCGGCTACACTCTATAATCTACAGGAGGGTATCGTTGCCATCAATCGTTCCGGAAATATTTGCTTTATAAACGGAGCCGCTCAAAAGTTGACCGGCTGGGGGGAATCGGAGGCCTCAGGACGTCCCCTCAAAGAAGTCGTCAGAATATTGGCTTCTTCTCCTTCTAAGGATTCGGATATAGAGACCTTATTAAAAGCGGAATCCGATTTAGACATTCCCTCCCACGGTTTCATAATTTCGAAGGACAAAGTTATGACGGAAGTGTTGACGGTAAATAAATTCGTTGTAGTGGAAGAGGAATTAGATCTTGCCTATATACTTATCATCAGAGACTTTACAAAGTCTCTCTCCGATAACTCATGGAAATGATATCGAATCGACGGAACGAGTAAATCCCGATTCCTATCACTTCAAATTTGGCACTCTTCTTTCGGACTATTTTTTAACGAAAGTAAGGAAATGCTCTACTTCCTTTTTTGAACCAACGATGAATGTCGTTCTTTCGTGAAGTTCCGAAGGTTGTAAGTCCAAAATTCTTTGCCCTTCCACAGTAACTGCGACTCCTCCCGCCTGTTCGGCGATCAACGCCATCGGAGCAACTTCGTATAACAATCTCAGTTTTCCTTTCGGGTATTTCGGAGATTTTGTATCGTTCGGATATAGAAAGATCCCGCCCTTCAACAAATTTCTATGAAAATCGGCGACGAGAGATCCTATATAGCGAGCGGATTGCGGTTTACGCCCGCCCTCGATGGATTTGATATCTCGAATATAATTTTTTACTTCATCGGACCAATAATTATAATTTCCTTCGTTAATGGAATAGATTCCTCCGGAGTCGGGCATTTTCATTTCCGGATGGGAGAGTATAAATTCCCCGCAAGAAGGATCTAAAGTAAATCCCGAAACCCCCTTGCCAACGGACAAGACTAACATGGTTGAAGATCCGTACACGATATATCCGGCGGCTCTTTGTTTAGCTCCTTTTTGTAGCAAATCTTCCTTGGTGCCCGGCGTTCCCTGAGGGGAAGTGCGCAAATGAACGGAGAATATCGTACCTATCGAAACGTTTGCATCTATATTCGAAGAGCCGTCCAAGGGATCAATCGCGATCGTATATTTTCCGATCTTATAACCCGGCGGAATCGGAATGATATTTTCCTGTTCCTCGCTTCCCATCGCACATAGGTGACCGCAACGTGTTAGAGTATGAGTAAAGATTTTATCCGCATATTCGTCCAGCTTCATGACGGTTTCGCCCTGAATATTCGTCTGGTCGGTGGAGCCTAAAATATTATCCAGTAACCCGGCCTTACGAACTTCCCTCGAAACGATTTTTGCGGCGTAAACCAAGTGACTCATGAGAGCCGTAAAATCTCCCGTTGCTTGAGGAAGCTTCAGTTGCTCCTCAATCAAATATTGGGAAAGACTCATCAATTGGGTCGGATGTGCGGTCGTCACGGGAATCTCCTACATTAGCAAATGGTACTCGGTTATGAAATCGCGCCCTGCTGGGAAGACAAGCCGGATTTGAGGGAAAGAATCGTATCAGACTTTGAACCGGGAAGGGACAACCGAAAAAATTTTAACCGGATACCGGGATTCTGCAAAAGAAAAAGAGGTGAAAATCGGACCGATTCGGTCGATATTTAAAACAGTCGTGAGTTCACCCATAACCAAAACGCAAATTCCGGATGTTTTCGAAGAATTTACGAATCAGTTTCTCAGAGACGTAAAGAATTCCCTGAGTACGGAAATGGTATTGACTCATTTTTATTTCCAGGATCTTTCCCAGTACTTTCGACTTTTGGGGGAGCAAAAATCGGGGGAAATTCTAGCCGATTTAAAATCGGTGATACAGGCGCATTTACGACCTTACGATAAACTCTATGTTTTGAATTCCAGGTCCTTTCTGACCTTTTGCCCCGATTGTAGATTGGATATCGTGAAGAGTAGATTTGATGAAGTTATTTTTCAAGTGAACCATCTAATCATCGATTACGAAATTCGTTTCCTCGAAATCACCGAACCCCTGGATTCCTTTCGACCTGTATATGAAAAATTGCTTCGCCCCTTGATGGGATAGTTCCCGCCTTAGTTCTTAGGATTTCCCAAAAATCTTGCAACGCTAAAAAAACTCTCTTCTGAAAATGAACGTTTGTACCGTAAATTGGAACGTACGGGAGAGAAAGATGGAAGATAGAGCGAAAAAGTTTAGAGCTACCTTGGAACGTTATATCAACTATCGCGGAATTGATATTATTCTCACATTGAAAGATGGAACTATCATCGAATTAGATAAGAACCGTAGAATGGACGGGGACATCGTAATTAAAAACGGCAGTTTCGGTATCGAAGCCACGATCGAGATTTCCGAAATACAGAAGGCCGATTTTTTTGCCGCGTGAAAGGCCAGTTTGTAGGAACTTCTACAAATCCCACGCCAAAAATTCCAACTGGAATTCAAGTTCCGGATGAACCTGAGTAGAAATTACCGACTTGTAGGAACTTCTACACACCAACAAGCCCCAATCTCGCCATCTTAAAAAAGCACCTTTTGACCACACTTGGTCAAAATCACCCTCAACTTTGGCCAAGATCCATAACAGATAAACTCTCCAGGATCGAATTTGGGAATAAATTCCCTTGACAGGGAACCTGAAAATAAGAAACTAGTAAAACAGGGCTTTTTATTCCCTGCTTCCGGACCTCGGGGAAATCTGTCCCTTCAGGGTTGGTTTTCCCGCCGAAATTAAGGCCGAAATCCTAGATTCCTATCCGGAAAATCCCAACTGGAGGAATTCCACCGAATGGTAGGAGTCATCGTAAAAGAAGGAGAATCCATCGAATCCGCCCTCAAACGTTTTAAGAGGGATTGTGCTAATGCGGGAATCATGAGCGAAATTAAACGCCGTGAATTCTACGAAAAGCCAAGTATCAAAAAAAAGAAGGCACTTGAGTCTGCAAAACGCAAGCTCGAAAAGAAAAAGCGCCTCTTTTCGCGGAAGGATCGCGGTTAATCCGCGCTCACGCGATTTCGGACAGTGAAAAGGGGAGGAACATGTCCCTACAGGCAAAGATCAATACCGACCTCAAAGAGGCTATTAAGTCAAAGCAAGAACCTCTTCTGTCCACACTCCGCCTTCTTAAGGCGGATATCCAGTATGAATTAACGAAAACCGGCGCTCAAGAGTTAGTAGACGAACAAATTATCGCATTAATCAAGCGTAGTTACGTAAAGAGGACCGATGCGATTCAAATGTATGAAAAGGCGAATCGATCCGATTTAGCGGATAAAGAAAAGGCCGAAGCGGAAGTTCTCAAATCCTATCTTCCCCCTGAAGTATCTGAAGAGCAGATTATCGGCGTTCTAGATAAAATTGTAGCCGAGTTAAAACCGACGGGTCCGAAAGATATAGGCAAAGTCATGGGGAGAGTCATGGCCGAGTTCAAAGGGTTGAACATAGATGGATCAAAGGTCTCTGCGATCGTTAAGTCCAAACTCTCCTAAGCGGGCAACCATTGCAGTTCCAAAGGGAGTTTATCGACCGAGTACGTAGGGAAGTTCCCATCGAAAGCTATATCAGTCGATTTGTACCACTTCAAAAACGCGGAAAAAATATGGTAGGGCTTTGCCCGTTCCATCAGGAAAAATCTCCCTCATTCAACGTTTCAACGGACAAGCAGTTTTACCATTGCTTCGGATGCAAAGCCTCCGGCGATATATTCCAGTTCGTTATGAGCTACGAGCGCGTCGATTTTCAAAGAGCTAAGGAAATTCTTTCCGAATATTCCGGGATACCGATCCAGGAAAAAGGGAAAGAGGAACAGGAGAAGACCGAATTACTTTATAAGGTAAATCGTAAGGCTTTGCAATTTTTCTTAGAAAATCTTCGTTCTCCTACTGGGCTTGCGGCAAGAGATTATTTAAATTCGAGAGGATTGGGCGAGGAAGTCCAAAAAAGTTTTCAGATCGGATTCTCTCTTCCTGGATTTCAGAATTTGATCCCTAAAGTTTTTTCTTCCAAGGAAGAGATCAAAGCCGCCTTAGATGTCGGACTCATCCGAGAGTCGGATAAAGGCCGAGAACCGTATGATTTTTTTCGAGAAAGACTCATGTTTCCGGTTCTGGACCTTTCCGGCAGGGTCATCGCATTTTCGGGACGAATTTTGGGACCGGGAAAAGAGGCAAAATACGTGAATAGCCCCGCGTCTTCGATCTTTGACAAAGGCAGAACCTTTTACCATCTATACCAGGCCAAAGAATCCATCCAAAAATCCAGAACAGCGATTTTAGTGGAGGGGTATTTGGACGTGATCGGATTGGTCTCGAAAGGAATTGAGAATGTGGTCGCCTGTATGGGAACTGCAGTCACGGAAAACCATATTCGAACGATGAAAAAATTCGCTGATCGGTTCCTTTTAGTTTTGGATGGGGACTCTGCAGGTCGAAAAGGGGCGCTTCATGCCGCCGAACTCTGTCTAAAAGAAGGATTAGAATGCTCCGTTGTGCTTCTTCCGGAGGGGAAAGATCCTTTTGATATCTCCAAAGAAAGCGGTCGTCAGGAATTACAAAAGCTGCTCGAAACTTCACACCCCGCTTCCTCGTTCGTAGTGGACGAATTATTGGAAAAAACGGATTCTCGCGCCCTTCCGGAGAAAAAAAGGAAGGCTCTGGACAATCTCTACGGTTTCCTCCGCGGATTAACTCGCGATTCCGATAGGGAATTTTTCCTCGGACTCGGGGCTCGCAAACTGGGCATCAGCATGGATGCCGTTTTACGCGATTATAAAGGCGGGGGAGCCAAGTTCGCCCCGGCTGGGTCCGATAATAAAGGTAGATCGGGAGTGCGAATTTCCGGTCCAAGTCCCGCAGAAGATTGCGAACGAAAATTGATAGCTCTTCTTGTACGAATGAACGCACTTTTTTCTTTTTCGGAAGAATTGTCATCGATGGAATTCTTAGACGCTAAGAGCGCGTTTCTTTGGGACTTTCTATATACAAGGTATGCTAGCGAGGAAGAAATTTCTCCGGCAGCTATTTTAGCTTCCGAAGTACCGAACGAATTCAAGGAAGCGATCGCACCGTTTCTGTTGGACGAATCGGAAATGAGCTTGGAGGAAGCCTCCAAAGTTTTCGGACTTTTACTGGAGCAACAAAAAGTATTCGTAATCGACGAAAGAATGAGAGAGCTCGATCGAGATTCCAGCCTAGACCAACTGGAAAAACTAACTAAATTGGCATATTACAAGACCGAGAAGGAAAAGCTCTTAGAGCATATTCGCAACGCCGGCTCGGCAATACGATAGAGGAATCCCATGATGGAAAATTTGCAAAGCATGCCCGAAGTACAGAAGATCATCGCGATAGGAAAGGCGAACAGCGAAATTTCCTACGACGAGATCAACGAGATTCTTCCGGATAAAATCCTAAATTCAGAAAAGATCGACGACGTCTTCACGCTTTTGCACGAGATGGGAATCGAAATCGTAGAAGAGTATACCAGGAAAACTTTAGAACCTTCTTCGGCGGTCGTTTTAAAAGACGACCCAAGTATGATTCCCGCAAAACCCGCTCGCAAAAAGAAAGAGTCCGCCTCGGCGGCAGGGGGTTCCGAAGATCCGATCCGTCTCTATCTAAAGGAAATCGGAAAAGTAAATCTGATCTCGGGCGAGACGGAAGTTTTTCTCGCAAAGAAAATCGAGAAAGGCGAAAAGATCATCGAAGAAACGATCTTAGGATCATCGATACTTCGCGCTAACTTCATCAAACTTCTACCTAAGATTCGGAGCAAAAAAACCAAGGTCTATGATCTTGTTCGCGTAGATAAAATGTACGCGATGAATGCGGAAGAAGCTAAGAAATTAGAAGAACTCTTCTTCAAAAACATCTCCGTTATCCAAGAACAGGAAAAAGTCCTGCAAGAAGCGCAATCGAGAATTCGCAAATACTCGGAGAATTCCAAAAAGTTCAAAGAATTTAAGGAAAAAATCGACGTATCCAAAGGAATCATCGATACGGCGATCCGTGAACTCGGGGTTTCCCAAAAAGAAATTCAAAAAATCTCCCAGAAAATCAAATCGATGGTTTTTCGGATTAAAGAGATAGACCGTCATTTCTTGAAAATCAAAGCCCAGTACGGCTACGACGTAAGAGATATCAAGGCCTTCAATCGCTTCATCGAGAAGAACGAAAAGCTCGAAGATATCGAAAAAATGATGGGAGTCTCCATCGACGAAGTTCGCGAAGTCATTAAAGATATTCGAAACAACGAAAGAAAGCTCCGTCGTATGGAGCAAGAAGCCGGTTCTTCCGTTCAGGAAATTAAGGACTGGGGCGAGAAAATCATCAAGGGCGAGCGCGAAATCGCGCAGGCCAAAAAGGAACTCGTTAAAGCCAACCTTCGACTTGTCGTTTCGATCGCAAAACGTTATGCGAATCGCGGTATGCATTTCTTCGATTTGATCCAGGAAGGAAATATCGGATTGATCAAAGCGGTCGACAAGTTCGAGTATAAGAAAGGTTATAAATTCTCCACCTATGCAACCTGGTGGATTCGGCAAGCGATCACGAGGGCGATTTCCGATCAGGCCAGAACGATCCGCGTTCCCGTCCATATGATCGAGCAAGTCAATAAGGTGATACGAGAGACTCGATTGTTTGTCCAGGAATTCGGCAGGGACCCATCCAATGAAGAAATCGCCGAACGTTTAGGCTGGCCAGTTCAAAAAGTAAAGGCCGTCAAAAACGTTGCGAGGGAGCCGATCTCTTTGGAAATCCCGGTCGGGTCCGAGGAAGATTCCGAACTGGGAGATTTTATCGAAGACAAAGACGTTGAATCTCCGGTGAATTCGGCGGCTTCCAGTATTCTCGCCGAACAGATTCGTCAGGTTTTACATACTCTTCCTGCACGGGAACAGAAAGTCATACGGATGCGCTTCGGTTTGGATGACGGTTATCCGCAAACGTTAGAGGAAGTCGGTTATCAATTTAAAGTCACCCGCGAACGGATTCGTCAAATCGAGGCAAAAGCATTGCGTCGCCTCCGGCACCCGTCTCGCTCTAAGAAACTCAGGGATTATATAGACTGATTTTTAGATTTAAGTTAGGTTCGGAGTTTTCGCTATCGCGAAACGAAGTTTCCGAATAGATTCAAAGGCGGAAGCAGGCTGACTGCCTCCGCTTTTTTATTTAACGGATGTTTGCTTCACCCGATATTGTCGACGCCAACGACTGAATTAGGGTCCGTGCAGACTCTTCCTGTCTTTTTCGTTCCGCTTCTTTCCAACCCAGAGATTTCGACAAAATTTGCGCAACCGGCGAGATCAATTTTCCGGCTAACTTTAAATCCACAAATTGAACCCGAAAACGTCTAGCGATTATATCCGTAATAGTCAGCGCAAATTCTTCGGAAATAAACCATTCTACTTCTTCTTTAAAGAATTCCAGTCCGGGACCTAGCGCAGTCGGCTTCTTACCGAGAATAGTAAAGACTTCTCCACCATAGGCATTTTGCAGGCGCTTCGAAGTTAGTTCCGACGTTTTATACGTTTTACCTATTTCCAGATATAATTGCTCCGAAAAGCCGGACTTCCCGGGAAAATCATACTGATACGTTTTACAACCGTTATTAGAGGAAAGATTTCCGTCTCGAATGACTCGATCGATCAAGTCCTCCGCCATCTTACGGTACGTGGACCATTTCCCGCCTCCCATCGTAATCAGACCGGACGGAGAAGTTAAAATAACCTCCTCTCGGGAGATACTTTTGGTATCTTGATTGCCTTCCGGAGAGATGAGAGGGCGAATACCGGCGTAAACCGAAATGATATCCTTTCGGGAAACGGACCTCTCCAAATAATCCGAACTCGTATTTAAGAGAAATTCCACTTCCGATTCCAAGGGCATCGGATCCTCGGATATGTCCTGAACCGGACTGTCGGTGGTGCCCAATACCACATGGTCTTCCCAAGGAATCATAAAAACGACTCGACCGTCTTTGGTTTTAGGGATAATTAATGCGGTATTGCATGGAATCGTCTCTTTTTTAAAAACCAAATGAATTCCTTGACTCGGAGATAATACTCGGTACGTCCGAGGATCGTCCTTTAATCGAATATCATCCACCCATGGACCGGTCGCATTAACGACAACCTTAGCTTTGACATCCACCGCTTGTTCGGAAATACGATCCTTAACTTTCGCTCCGATGATCTTACCGTCTTTCTTCCTAAAAGAGAGTAATTCGGCGCGATTGAGGACGACTGCTCCTTCCTTTTGCGCCGAGCGCGCGAGTAAAACGTTTAAGCGAGAATCGTTAAATTGAGAGTCATAATATAGAATTCCCCCGACAAGATGTTCTTTTTTGAGGGATGGAAAATCAGTTAATACTTCCTCTTTGGTAATGCGCTTGTGAGGCGGAAGTTTTCCTCTCCAAGCTAAGATATCATACATAGTCATTCCGATACTATAGTAGGGTTTTTCGTAGAATTTATAAGTAGGTAAGACGAACGGCAGCGGTTTCACAAGATGGGGGGCATTTTCCAAAAGTCTTTGTCTTTCGGTTAAGGCTTCATGGATCAATTTGAAATGGAATTGCGCCAAATAGCGCACTCCTCCGTGAATCAGTTTGGTGGATCGGGAAGAAGTTCCCGAAGCAAAGTCGGCCTTCTCGATCAAAGCGACTTTGAGACCTCGCAGACTTGCATCCAGAGCCGCTCCGGCTCCGGTCGCTCCTCCGCCTAAAATGAGGACATCGAACTCGGTCTCCGAAAGGCTCCGAAATCTAGTTTTACGGTCTTGTTTTTGCATGCGTAACGTCTTCCTGCTTTACAGGGTGGTTTCCGCCTGCGAATTTGCAAATAGATTTCCTAAACAAGAACGAACTCGGACTACATGGAAGCAAAGAAACAAATCGAAATCATCAGGCGCGGATGCGTGGATGTGATTAGCGAAGAGGAACTTCTCGCTAAGCTGAACAAGAAAAAAACTCTCAAAATCAAGGCGGGCTTCGATCCGACCGCCCCGGATCTTCACTTAGGCCATTTCGTCCTCCTTAGAAAAATGCGACACTTCCAGGAGCTGGGACACGAGGTTCATTTTCTATTGGGCGATTTTACGGCGATGATCGGAGATCCTACGGGAAAATCCGAAACTAGGAAACGTCTCTCTAGAGAAGAAGTCCTAGAAAATTCCAAAACCTACCAGAACCAAGTGTTTAAAGTGTTGGATAAGGATAAAACTAAGATAGTCTATAACTCTTCCTGGTGTTCTCGGATGAACTTCGAAAACGTTCTCGTTTTATCCTCCAAATACAGTGTGGCCCGATTATTGGAGAGAGATGATTTTAGCAAGAGATACAAATCCGGTCAGTCTATTTCCCTAATAGAATTTTTATATCCGTTGGTTCAGGGATATGACTCGGTAGAAATGGAATCCGACGTGGAGTTAGGGGGAACGGATCAAAAATTCAATCTACTAGTAGGACGCGACTTACAGCGCGAATACGGTAAGGAACCTCAATGCGTCTTGACCGTTCCGTTATTAGTCGGATTGGACGGCGTAAAAAAAATGTCCAAGTCTCTGGGTAACTATGTAGGAATAACGGAAGAACCGATAGATATGTTCGGGAAATTAATGTCCATATCCGACGACCTTATGTGGAATTATTACGAATTACTGACGGATCTCCCCCTGGATAAAATTTCCGAAAGAAAGAAAGGAATGGAATCCGGAAGTCTACATCCAAAAGAAGCGAAGACCGAGTTGGCGAAATTGATCATGGATCAATTTTCTCCCGCAGAAAAGAATGCGGAGGCAATCGAGGAATGGGGTAAGATTCACAATCCTAAATCCAGAGCGATTCCGGAGGATATTACGGTTACGCAACTTGGGCAGGAGTTTTTTGCGGAATCGGAAACGCCCCAATTAGTTTGGGTTCTCGCGAAGCTAAGTTTTATTCCGTCCGTTTCCGAAGGAAGAAGAATTATTAAATCAGGCGGAATTTATGTCAACGAGGAGAAACTCGGAGACGAGAAATTTACTCTGGCACGGGGCAGAGAATACTTGATTCGACAAGGAAAAAAAGGAAAATTCCTCCGTCTGATCAGTTAGTCGGGCAATCTATATTATTTATGCTTAGCGAAGAAGAATCGTCCGTCCTTTCAAAAACGATTAAGGAAATCCAGGATACGGGAATTCAGTCCGAAGTTTTGGAAAGGAAATTTCGTACTATAAGATTGGCTTCCTCCGGACTTTTCTTTTTGATTTTGATCGTTACGACGGTTTTTGCTTTGGCGCGCAGACTCGACTCTCTCCAGACAACCGTCGAAAAGCAGAATAAGGTCATCTCGGTCTTATCCGAAGACATTACGAGTCTCCGCCTGGACGAACAACAGAGAGAAGAGGAAGTTTTACGATTTAAATCCTCCTTACTGGACGATGTTCCCGAAGGTGACTTACACGAAGAGGTGGAAAAAAATCTCGAAATTTTGAATCGGTCTCTCCCAACGAAAGGGATCGGAAAAAATATCACTCGAGGAAACGTAAAATTTAAGGAAATCGCGCTTACTTTCGATCTAGGCACGGGAGAAGATTTACAAATTCTTTATGAGTTCATGAGTCGCTTTCCGATTAAGGTTACATTATTCGTATCGAACGAAAATCCTGCAAAGAAGGGCGGTTCTCTTTTTTCCAATACGAACATACAGTATTTGAAAAAACTGGTCGCCTTAAAGGGAAGGGTAGTGTTTGGAAACCATACGTGGAGTCATTACAATCTCCCGCGGAGTTTAAGAGAACCCTCGCTACGAAAACGAGCCTTGCTCAGCTACGTGAACGATGAAATTCCCGATCTGAACGATTTACTGGAAGAAATGAAAGCGGTCGAAGAAAAATTTCGACTTCTAACGGGAGCCGAGTTGACTAAATATTATCGCTTGCCGTACGGCGCAGTCGATCCGATTCTGCTGGATACTTATGCCAACTACGGATATGAAAATCATATTTTTTGGAGCAATAATTCCGTAGGTTCATTGGATGTTCCCGATTTCGTTTATAAGAAATACGTAGCAAGAAAGGATTCCGCCGGAAAAACAAAACTGATTCAAAATCCGCATTATAAAACCAAACAAGAGATGCTGGATTTTCTTTATCGCTGGGAGCAGTCCGACAAAAACGGAATGAACGGCGCAATCATACTAATGCATTTAGGATCGCCTAGGCAGACGGAGAAACTAATCTATATTTTACCCGATTTTATCCAAGCGATGCTGGATAAAGGTTATAAATTCGTGACAGTTCCGGAAATACTAAACGACCGGCAAGACTAAGCTTTACCGAGTAGACCGAGCCGGCGACGAGTTCCTCTATCCCCCTTTCTAGTATGTATTTATGCATTATAGGAAAGGCGAATGACTATTAAAATATGTTTTCTACTGAGATTGCGATTACATGGAATAGCTAATACTCCGGAATCATTTCCTACCGATATTCTCATCCGTGAGGAAAAAGAGAACCCATGAAATGAAACTGGAAAAATAGTTACTTCGAGAAAGTTTTATAGAAACCCTCTATCTTTTCTTTTTTTCCTTTTGAGGCGTCGGGGAAGAAGCGAAAGAATATGTTACCGATTTCGGTTTTGTATTCCAAATTCGTTCCGACAGACCGCTAAACCAAGTCTGGTACCGATATAGATGCAGATAAAATACCGGAACCATGACCAGAGTTACTAAACTCGCAAAAGCCAGCCCCCAACCGAATGCTAAAGCCATCGGAACCAAAAACGGATCGAATCCTCCGATTCCGTACGCGGTAGGCAGCAACCCCAGGACGGTGGTTACCGTAGTTAAAATGACCGCACGGAGTCGTAAATTTCCCGTTTCAAGAAGCACTTCTATAATATCTTTGTTCGGGTTATTCTTTCGCAGTGAGTTTGCAAAATCCACGAGCACGATCGAGTCGTTAACTACAACCCCCGAAAGGCCCACGATTCCTAGAAATGCCAGGAATCCGAAGTATTCTCCGTGAGAAACGAAAGCAAGAATGACTCCGATAAACGAAAATGGAATCGCGCTCACTACGACTAAGGGCTGCAATAAGGAACCGAATAAAGAAGCCAGTATGATATAAATGATCAAAAAGGCGGCAGCAAAAGCGAGTCCCAAGGATTTAAAAGAATCGTCGGTGTCCTTATTTTCTCCTCCGAAACGCACCGTATATCCCGGATACTTTTCGAGAATCTTGCGGGCATCCGCCAATTTTTTACTTTCCGAGTTGGCCTTACTCGGATTCGTATTTTTACCGGAAGCGAGATTTGCGGAAACGGTCATGACTCGTTTCCCATCCAAATGATTGATATTGGAGAAGCCGGGATTTTTTTGTATTGTGATGAGTCTCGAAACAGGAATCATTTTTCCCTGCAAATTCGAGACATATACGTGATTCAAGCTGCCGACGGACTGACGATAGGATTCGGGAAAGCGCACCTTTACTTCCACCTCCTCGTCGGTTCGCTTAATCTTAGTCGCGACCGTTCCTTGAAAGGCAGTATTGATGGCTTGTGCAACTCGACTCACCGAAACGCCCGCGGTCGAAGCAAGCGATTCGCTTACCTTGATCCGAACCTCGTCCTTTCCTTCGTTAAAATCATCGGCGATATCGGTAACCCCGTTCACTTTTCCCAAGACGTCTTTGTACTCGGCGGCGATTTTCAGCAGCGTATCGTATTCATCGCCTCGGATTTCGATTGCGATCGGCTTTCCTACGGGAGGTCCTCCGGAAAGTTTTTCGTATTCAAGCGCGACTAACTTTCCGCGCAAGGATGCGAATTCTTCCGGAATCGCCGTCGGTTCATCGGTATCGCATTCGTCCTTCTTATCCGCAGTTTCTTTTTTGATCCGTCCTTCTTCGATTTTACGGGATTCGTCGTTCAGGAGCCAAAGAGTCTTCTTTCGTAATCGCCTGATGATGTCGTCTGTCTTATGGCATTTTTTGCGATTTTCTTCTGCGGTTAAATAAGCCATCGTCATTCCAAAATGTTTTCCACGTTTGGTGAACGGATCGTTAGGATTTGCCTGAATGATCCCGACTCTTGTGGCAAAATTTTCCAAATCTTCAGGAGGAATCTTTGCGATTTCCTTTTCGATCACCTTTAGATAACGATATGTTTCCGTCAGACTGGCTCCCGTCTTGGCAGTGATTTTAGCGTAAAACTGATCTACCGAACCTGGAAATAATTTGAATCGCGGGTAATTTGCGAGAATGATAAAACTTACGATCAGAAGCCCGACGATTCCGAAAGTCATGGCCCAAGGGTGGGCGAGAGAAAACTTTAAAACGGGAATGTATTTCGTATTGCGAAATCTCGCGAACCAACCCGATTCTCCCTTAATTTCTCCCGTTTTTACATTTCTCTTATTGATGTCGTATAAGTGATTCGGAAGAATAAAAAAAGCCTCGGAGAGGGAAGCGCAAAGTGCGATGATCACGACTAAAGGGATACTATAGACGAATTTTCCGAAGATTCCCGACATGAACAACATCGGGGCGAAAGCGGCTATAGTCGTCGTAACCGTCGCGGTAACCGGGGAAACGACTTCCAAGGTACCCTTTAATGTGGCTTCGTAAGGGGGAAGACCTTCCTCGATATACCTGTACACGTTCTCACAGATGATAATGGCGTCATCGACGAGTATTCCGACGACCAGTACGAGACCGAACATCGAAATCAAATTTAATGTCAGTCCGAAATAATTCATTAATATGAACGTTGCGCCGAATGAAACCGGAATTCCGAGCGCAGTCATTAAGGCGACTCTCCAACCTAAAAAGAAAAATAGGGAAGCCGTCACTAAAACCATTCCGAAACCCGCGTTCGAGATGAGTACATTCAATCGGCGACGAATGTATTTGGATAAATCGTTTACGAAGGCATATTCGAATTCTTTATTGTTTTGTCGGAATTTTTCGACGGTTTTTTTCACGTCGTCCACGACCTTGATCGCGTCCGAACTTTGTCGTTTTAAAACCGTTAAGGCGACGGTTTTTCTCCCGTTCACATTTTCTAAGTAATCGGCTTCCTTCAAACCTTCCGTGACTTTAGATACGTCCTGAACGCGAATCGCATATCCGATCTCGTTGCCTCTGACATGCACTCTGGAAATCTCTTCGGGAGTATCGAATTCTCCCACGGTTCGAAGAATGATTTCATTTTCGGAACCGGTCACATTTCCACCGGGTACATTTACATTTCGATTTCGTAATGCACTAATTACGTCTTGGCCGGTCAAGTAATGGCTATTCAAACTGCTCGGGTTCAGATCCACCTGCATTTCGGTGTCTCTCCATCCGCGACGTACGACTTTGGCTACTCCGGAAATATCGAGGAGTGATTGCTCTACGATTTTTGCGTGGGCTTTCAGTTTCTTCTCGGATTCTACGGAGCCGTCGTCGTTTTTCAGAGTTACGGAAACTTCGATAACCGGAGTCCTCGCAGTCGTAATCTCGGTAACGATCGGATCTTCCGCGTCTTCCGGAATATCCTCCACTCGGTCGATTGCGGATTTGATATCGTCTACGACTTTTTGGGAATCCTTTGCATCAGGGTCTAGAGTGACTACAATGCCGGACCGCCCCTCGATCGAAGCGGATCTATATTCTTTGATTCCGTCCACTTCCTTGATCGCTTTCTCCAAAGGATTTGTGACCAATTTCTCTACTTCTTGAGGGGAAGCCCCCGGATACAAAGTGGAAATCGAAACTATGTCGAAATTGATATTAGGAAATGCTTCCCTGTTCATCAAAATGGCGGTCAGCCCGCCGAACATGATAATAAGGAAGGTAAGAAGATTGACGAAGATACTCTTCGAGAGAAAATATTCTAGAATAGTTTTCATGGAGGAACCCCGTCTAGGTGGTTTGAAAGACGAATGATCAGTCTAGGATCGGACCTGTCAATTCCATAGAATCGTTAAAACCAAAAAGTTTGGTGCTTTTTAGACGATCTACGTAGAGGACACCCTTCAAATGGTCGCATTCATGCTGAAAAACGATGGCTTCATAACCTTGTAACACTTCTTCGTGCCGGTTCCCTTTTTCATCCATCCATATGACTCGAATTTTATTCGGCCTTTCCACAAAGCCTCTCATTCCGGGAACAGAAAGACAACCTTCCCAATTTCCGTCGACCGATTCGACCAAGGGAGTAATCTCCGGATTCAGAATCACCCGCTCGGGAACTCGGGAACTTTCCGGATAATCTTCCTTTGGATCCGTGCCAACGACGACTATCTGTTTAAGAATTCCGATCTGAGGAGCCGCTAGACCGACTCCCTCCGCGTGTCGCATCGTATCAAACATATCTTTAATGAGCTTTTTAAACTCTTTGGTTTGAAGTTCGTCAGGATGCACCGGCTCGCTAATTTTACGAAGTATCGGATCGCCTATCTTAAGAATTTTACGAATGGACATATCAATTTAGAATTTAGTCTTAATCCTAGACTTAGACCGCTTTTGCCCACTACTATTCCAGAACAACTCCAGGATTTTATCCAACTTAAGCATTTCCGGTTCGGAAAATCGAGGATTTCTGGTTTCCCAACGATAAATTTGAGTTCGCTTGGACAATCGAGAAAGCTGTTCCGCCTGTGCCGATAGTTGTCCGACGGTTCTAGGTAAGAGAACCCCTAACGATACGGAAATTTGAGATTCGTAAATGTCGTTCTGATCAAACTGAGAAAGAATTTTATCCAATGAAAACGGATTGGTAATGAATCGCGGTAAAAGGCTTAGATTTTTTAGAATCCAGTCCGCCTTCTCCAAAATCGGCAGAGCAAATCCGGAAACCGGGCTAGGGTTTGGAAAGAGCAGAAAAAGAGATTGAATCGATTCCTTTTTTTTTAACGCGAGTTCCCATGCAAATCTAGCCGAGAAACCTTCCGCAACCATATTTACTTTTCTTTTTCTGGAGGAGAAATACTCAAATAGCTCGTTGAAAGTCTCCGTTCCTGAGTTCTTAGGAGGAACGGCAAACGTTAAATAAGAACCGGTTGGTGAATTCGGCTCTTTCGAAGAAAAAGACAAATTCCAACTATCCCTGATCCAGAGAATTTCTTCTCCTTTAGGGGTTCCTTTACTAGTAAAACTCCAATGGTTATCGTTCATCGGTCCCAAAAGATATTGACAGTGATTGCGAAACGTAAGTAGTTATAGGAGAATTGGGAAGGCGCTGGAGACGAGGGGAATCGAACCCCCGACCTTTTGAATGCCATTCAAACGCTCTCCCAACTGAGCTACGTCCCCTCGGGCCCCACGATCCCATGAGAGGTCGTGCTGTCAATAGATAATTGTTAGGAGCATGTGGATGAGCGAATCCATAGAGGAATTAAAGAAAAAAATAAAAATCCAGAACGACATTATCAAGGGCTACGAAAAAGTCCTGCGACTGAACGAACAGGAATTAGAAAACGCTGATGAAATCATAAGAATGTACGAAACGATTATTCAATATTCCGGACAAGAATTGAAAGACGTACGGGAAGCGTTTGACGCAACCTCGGTCGTTACAAATCTTTCTAGAGATGAACTCATTTCTGCAATGAATCGAATCAAAGAATTGGAACTTGCTAACAAGAAACTTCGGGAAGAATCTCTTAAGTTTCATTCTTAAACTTCACCATTGACCCAGATTAAGAAACAGGAGACTCTGCTTCGCAGCCGTCCTGACGGCTCCCTCTCTCTAGAGGAAGGGGAAGGAGTCTCCGCGATCTTCGACAGCTTTTTGCGCGAGTCGATGAGTTTGACTCACGCGGAAGCCGGAGCCATATTTTCCAAAATCAGCCACGGAGAACTTAGATTAGTTTCGGGAGAATCCACGAAAGAATTAGTGGAAGCGGGAGACTGGGCATTTTCAACGGCAGGAAAGGATCTATTACTCGAGAGAGGAAAGACTCCCCCCTGGACAAAACATCGTTCGAATTCTCCGATCATTATCTGCAAATTAAAAATCGATGAAACAGGATCCTCCCTTCCGAAAGGTGCGGTTTACGCCGTCTTGGTTCTTCGAGGAAAGCAAACTGCGGATCGATTTGCAAAAACCGATTTCGAATTATTGCGAACGACATGCAGAACGATAGGAAGACTCCTAAAAGAATCCTACGTTTCTGGTGATTCATCTCTGGTCACTCTATCCCTATTGGCGACCACTCAATTGGTGCTGGAAGCCGCGCAAGCCAAGCGGCAGTCCGAAAGATTCGATTTTCTACTAACCGAGGTGATACGAGTTTCTGGACTGATTAATTCTTCCTTGGATCTCTCTCAATTGTTGGAAGCGATTATGCTTTCCTCCAAGACCGTATTTCGTACGGAAGCTTGCAGCGTTTTACTATTGGACGAAACGAAGGAATACCTATATTTTCATACCGTTTTGGGGGAAAAGAGCGAGGCCGTCACGAAGATGAAGGTTCCGGTCGGCAAGGGGATCGCGGGCATGGTCGTTCGCGAAAGCAAGCCGATGATCATTAACGATGCGCAAAACGACGATCGTGTATATAAGGAGGTGGATCGTGCCTCACAATTTACGACTCGAAATATAATGGCGGCTCCTCTGGTCGCAAACGACGAAGTGATCGGCGTTATCGAAGCCATCAATACGGTCGACCGGGAATCTTTTAACAGTGAAGACTTGGAGTTGTTCTTGAGTTTTTCGGGAACATCGGCTCTGGCGATTCAAAAAACCGGGCTATTGCAGAATCTTGAACTTGCGAACCGGGATTTGCGCAAAAAAGTTTCGGAACTCGAATCTTTATTCGAACTTTCTCATGCAGTAACGCAATCTAGAAATCGTCTGGGCTTGGTCCGCAAAACGATTCGATTGGTAAACCGCGAATTGGATGCTTCCATCTCGGGGATATTTCTTTATAGTCTTACTAAGGACGGGCATATTAATTGCGCCTATTTCGACGGGAAAAGCGAACGAATCGATCGGATTCCGGAAACGACGATTGAGGGCTCTCAAATTCATTCCAGCATAAAAGAAGGATTGCCTATCCTGAAACGGGATATTCTGGATCATCCTTTTCCTCACGCGTTGGATCGTACCTATTTAAGAGGCTCCTATATAATCGTTCCATTATTCTTGTCCAGCGGCGAACCGTACGGCGCTCTGACCGTTGCGGACCGGCGGGATAAACTTTCTTACCGGGATTCCGATTTCAAACTTTTACAAACGATGGCCTCCCAGGTGACGAAGGGGTTCGAAGCATTTCGACTTAGAAACGAAATGTTGGCCAAGAAAGCCATTCAGCAGGAAATCGACATTACTCGAAAAATCCAGCAGAACATTCTTCCGTCCGAAAAAGTATTTCTTTCCAACTTCGATTTGGGAATCCTTTCCGTTCCCGCAAAAGACGTGTCGGGAGATTTTTACGATTACTATCAATACAGCGACGGACAATATTCTTTCTTAGTCGCCGATGTGTCCGGAAAGAGTTTACCCGCAGCCTTATTCATGGCAATGAGCTCCTCGATTATTCGAACGTTGGCCAGAAATCACGATTTGACTCCGGAAGAAATTTTACGCCAAGGGAATGAGCTCATTTTCGAGGATTCTCATTTCGGAATGTTCGTAACCGCATTCTTCATTCATTATAACCCGTCTATCTTTACGGTTGAATACGCTTCCGCAGGTCACAACGATCAAGTATGGATCAAAGAGGACGGCTCTTACGAACTGATTAAAGGGCAGGGACCTCCACTGGGAGTTATTCCCACGGCAAAATACCGCGGAGGTAATTTTAGAGTAAAACCGGGAGATATCGTAGTCCTGTACACGGACGGAGCGGTGGAGGAAAAGGACGCTCAGGGATTCGAATTCGGATTGGAGCGAATGATCGAAGAAATTCGCAGCCGAAGACATTTGTCTTCGCAAAAAATCGTAGAAGAATTATATGAGGAGATCCGTAAATTTTCCGGATCCAAGGAACCGTTCGACGATTTTACCGTCCTCGTTTTGAAATTCAACGACGATTATCAATTTTACAGAACCTTCGATGCAAATACGGCGCAAATTCCGGTATTCAGGGAATTCATTTACGACACGATCAAAGTGCGTAATCTGGACGAGGCTTTCCGCGATGATATCCTACTTGCTTGCGACGAAGCCGGAACGAATATAGTGATGCACGGGTATAAGGATACCTTTCTAAGGAATCCGAAATTCGATTGTAAAATACGCTTCACTGAGGATTCTATCACGATCGTCCTGACTGATTCCGGTACGGGTTTCGATCGAACTCGGGTTAAGGATCCGTCCATCGAGGAAAATCTTTCCGGAAAACGGAAAGGCGGTTTTGGGGTTTACCTGATTGAAAAACTGATGGATTCGGTTGATTACCGGATCGAAGAGGGTAGGAATATTCTTACTCTTAGAAAAAACTTTCGCTAAACGGCGGTTGGAAAGAATGGAGCTTACGGTAGAAATAAAAGGGAATTCGCGCGTCGTCCATCTAATCGGGAATATGGATGTCCATAATACCCATAAGATCGAGCAAGCGTTTATGGAACATATTAACAAAGCCAAAGAATCGAATATCGTTCTCGACATGTCGAATGTTGAATTCGTTTCTTCCGCAGGGTTAAGAGTCATTGTCGCGTCTCTTCGAGTTTGCAAAGAAAGGGAAATTCAGCTTAAATTGGCCGCTTTGAGACCTGCAGTCCGCAAAGTTTTTGAGATCATCGATATGGATTCCCTTTTCAAAATCTACGATACGGTGGATTCATCCTTACAATAAATAATCCGATACCTACTCGTTTCACTTCAAAATCGTGGGATCTAAAGGAGCCGAGGCAGAACTTGCTTAGCGCAGGTAGGAGTTCTTTCCTTTATTTTCCGCTTTCCTCTCAGACCTTTCTAGAAAAACTGTGTACCGGCACTCTCAAAGCCTCATCAAAACCGACCTTCTTTAATAAGCGGCAGGAATAGTTTAGTCGGTTTGGGATCGCCTTTTTTATTTCCTAGCGGACAGGACCAAGTATGTCGGAACCAACCTACTCTATGGAAAATCCCTTCCAAAGCAAATCAGGAACGGATATCGAATCTTCTACGGGCATCTATGAAGAAGCCAATGCCATGGGCAAGGAGCTACTAGAAAAGCCTCTTCAGGGAGGCGGCACTGATCGAATTCTAGTACAGCACTCCAAATCCAGAATGACCGTCTGGGAAAGGATCAAGGTCCTGACCGAATCGGAACCGAATATACTTTACCAAAACTGGGGAAAGAATCTAGACGGAGCTTCTCTCGTTACCGGGATTCTTAATATTAACGGAAGGGACGCGGCCGTTTACGGTCACGATTTTACGCTTCGCGCCGGTTCAATGGATGCTACTAACGGTAGCAAATTAGCGAGATTAATTTATACGGCAGGCGAGCATGGCATTCCTTTAATCGGGATGAACGATTCCGCAGGCGCTTATGTTCC
Organism: Leptospira inadai serovar Lyme str. 10; assembly: GCF_000243675.2. Classification (NCBI taxonomy): domain Bacteria; kingdom Pseudomonadati; phylum Spirochaetota; class Leptospiria; order Leptospirales; family Leptospiraceae; genus Leptospira; species Leptospira inadai. The sequence continues at coordinate 361,513 of NZ_AHMM02000015.1, forward strand.
CGCGGGAGTGGGAGGTCTGGACGGTTACTCCGAAGCATTTACTGCGCTGCGGAAAATTAGCGGTGTGGTTCCGAGTATCATGCTTATGTTCGGATTTAATGCAGGAGGAGGATCTTATCTTCCGCGCCAAGGCTCTTTTATGATCCAATCCGAACATACGTTCTTCGGGCTTACCGGTCCGGGAGTCGTAAAATCGGTATTAGGAGAGGATATTTCCGCGGATGATCTGGGCGGACCTAAAGTGCATGGTCAAAGTGGGGTCGTGGATCTTGTAACCAACGACGAGCTCGGTTCTTTACGTACATCTCTCCGTCTTCTATCTTATCTGCCGGATAATAACTATAGCTTTGCGCCCTTTCATTCCACATCGGATCCGACGGATCGCTTTATTTACGAAGAAGAAATCCTATTTCGAAAAACGTTCAATTCTCCGACAGGAATGAATACCCCGTTCGATATCACCCTTTATATCCAAAATATCTGCGACCATGGGCAATACTTCGAAATTCAACCGCAACGTTCTAGAAACCTAATCACCGCGTTCGGAAGAATCGGAGGTCATGTCGTAGGCTTTGTCGCGAACAATTCGGCGGTATCTTCCGGCCAAATCGATATCGGTGCCGCCAGAAAGGGAACTCGATTTATACGCTTTTGCAACGTATATAATATTCCCGTAATATTCCTGGAGGATACCACCGGTTTCTTACCGGGAAAAGACCAAGAGCATCACGGGATCGTTTTAGAAGGACGAAAGCTCCTGGATTCGATTATCGACCTTCGCACACCTCGATTAACGTTGATTATTCGAAATGCCTTCGGCGGAGCGTATGCCTCCTTTAATTCATATCATACCGGGGCCAGTATGGTATTCGCATTGCCGACCGCGAGAATTGCGGTCATGGGCCCCGCCGGGAAGGACTATGTTTATAAGGACGAGATGGCCGCCATCCATAAGGAATTCCAAGAAAATATAAAGAAAGGCATCCTCGAAAAGGAAGCGTCGGTTATCCGCGATAAAAAATTCCAGATTTTATCGCAGCAGTATGAGAAGGAACTCATGAATCCTAAAGAAGCGTTATCTTTAGGTTCGGTCTCCCGTATCGTTCTGCCCGGAACCACAAGAAGTATTTTATTCCAAAATCTAGACTATCTAGTTCGCCACTATAAACCGGCCCCTATGTCAGGGCCGCAAAGGGAGTTCGAATAAGAACCGATGATCGACTATCAAAATAGACGTATTAAATTTCACGAATCATCTTCCCCTTGGATCCGCTCATTCACGCTCGAGTCGATCAAATGTTTGATCGTATGTCGAGGTCCCGTGCGAAAGGAAGCGATGGAGATTTTCGATCTGATAGGAATCCGGGAATACGGGATTCTTTTATCCGAAAAGGACTCGGTCGTTTATCCGATGTCTTTGGCTCCGGAATTGAGAGGATTCCGATTTCCTTCCAATATCCACAGAGTCCCCGATTATATGGGAAGCGGGGCGGAAGAGAAAGCGACTCGAATAAAACAAATTATTTCGGTCGCGAAGGATAATCAATACACTCATATATTCGCGGGATACGGCTTTATGGCGGAAGACGCCGAATTCATAGAAGCGATCGAAACGAACGGAATCATTTTCATGGGTCCGTCGGCTCATGTAGCGCACCAGGCCGGTTCTAAGGACGAAGCTAAGAAACTGGCTAGAAAATTAAATGTTTCCGTAACTCCGGGAGTCGATACGATTTCCGCGACCTGCCTTTTAAAAAAAGCAAAAGATGCAAGCTCAATGGAAGCGTTGGCAAAGCAAAAGGGAATTTCTTTTTCCTACGATTCGTCCAAATCTGCGGAAGAAAATACGGAGGCCCTACTATACGAGGGCTATGACAAGATCGTAGAACTTGTCACGATCGCGGAATTGCAAGCTCAGGCAGAAATAGAATGTTCTAAGATTTGGGAAAAATATCCTTCGAATCGGATCCGTTTTAAATATGTAGGCGGCGGTGGCGGTAAAGGGCAGCGGGTCGTTGCTAAGCCCGAGGAAGTAAAATCCGCAGTGCAAGAAATTTTATCCGAATCGAAAGTAACAGCGCCGGGATCGAATAGAAACTTTTTGATCGAATTGAACATCGAGAAAACCCGTCATAATGAAATCCAATTGATCGGGAACGGCCAATGGTGTGTGGCATTAGGCGGAAGAGATTGCTCCGTTCAAATGCACGAGCAGAAGTTACTCGAAATTTCTCTTACCCAGGAGTTATTACAGAAAGAGATCACTGCCGCCGAAAAAAAATCTCCGAAAAAAGCGGAGGTTCTCAAAGCCGATCTGAAAGTTTTAAAAGAGATGGAAGAGCAATCGGAGCGTTTCGGTGAAGCGGTCAAACTCAATAGCGTTTCCACATTCGAGCTAATCGTGGAAGGCACGAATCACTTCTTCATGGAAATGAATACCAGAATTCAGGTGGAACATAGAGTCACCGAGATGGCTTACACCTTGAAGTTCTTCAATCCTGAAAATAAGGCCGAATTTTTCGTAGTGGATAGTTTGATCGAAGCCATGGCATTAATCTCCCTGCATGGAAAGAGATTACCTAAGCCGGAACGCACCGTCAGAAACATCTCCGGAGCGGAAGTGCGCATCAATGCCACGAATAAAGCGATTCAACCTCATGCAGGCGGAATCATCCTGAATTGGTCCAAACCTCTACCGGAGGAAATTCGAGACGACCAAGGGATTTCGGTACGAAATCCGGATACGGGATTATTCGTTCATTACCGGGTAGCCGGAGCCTATGATTCGAACATCGCTTTGTTGATAACGTACGGAACGGATCGTGAGGATAACTTACGCAGATTAGCGAATATTCTCCGTAGGACGGAACTCAGAGGGCAGGATTTGCAGACGAATCTGGTCGTTCATTACGGTTTGATCAATTGGATTCTAGGTAAGGACGCCATGTTCAAACCTTCCACGGCATTTATGATTTCCTATCTAGCGGCGGTAGGGGCGCTGGAAGTATTGTCTAAAGATGTCGACTTGGAAGTCGCTTGGAAAAAATTGCTGGCTTCCGTTCCCGCTGACGGCAAGAAAACCCTTTCTAGAAAACTGACTCTTCTCACTCGTCCGGTCGGCGATTTATTATCGGACGCTCATTTATTGGCGGGATTTCTAGGATACCATTTGGATTTTTCTTGGAAGCTCGAAAAAGGAAACGTAATATGGTTACGAAATCCACTCTATGTTCTTTCCGACCTTTATACTTATTTAAATATGGAAGGCGAGCCTCATCAGTCGCCGTCCGAAAAAATCTGGGATCACGACGAAGAGATTTTGAAAGCAGGTCTGGCATTCTATTCGGAGCTGGAAAAAAGGACTGGAACAAAGGCGGATTCCAATCGTTGGGAGGACTTCTTCGCTTCCCCTAAACCCCAAGCGGGATTCGATGAGACGTTGTGGGGCAGGTCCGTTGCTGCGCATAAAGGATTTCAAATCGGTTTAGAACTTTTGAAACTCATTCCGAATATCGGGAATCAATCCGGCTTCTATACTCTTACAATGGACGAAAATATGGAACCGGTTATTCCTGAGGAATTTAGAAAGGCGGAAACGAGGGACGCGCTAATCAAGGTTCTTGCTCCTCCGCCAAAAGCGAGTTCGGATGAAATCGTATCTCCCATGGGCGGAATGTTCTATTCGAAAGAATCTCCCGATCTTCCTCCGATGATCAAAGAAGGAGATCACTTTAAAGTAGGGCAATCGCTCTTTATCGTAGAAGTCATGAAGATGTTCAATAAGGTTACCGCACCGTTCTCCGGCACGATTAAAGAAATAGTTCTGCAGGATAGTGACGGCAAAATCATCCAAAAAGGGCAAACTATCTTCAAGATCGTCCCGGACGAAGTTTTAAAAGTCGAAACTCCTCAAGAAATACTGGAAAGAAAGAATAAGGTAACTCTTTCTTTGTTCTGATCTAACTTCTAGAACCGCTTAAAAGGCTTCTTTGCTCCTTACACAGGGAGCAAAGGAGCCTTTTTCATTCATTGATAACAAAATAAATCGATTCATTTAGATCGACGTTCAGTCTCGGAAAAGTGCGTCATTGCGCCATAATGACAATAATTTTTATACAAAACTCTTTCAAAAGGGTTAGAGTTTTGGGAATGAATAATTAGAAAACATTAATAGAACCATTCCATCACAAAAAATTCCAGCGAATATGTCCCATCATGAATTTTCATAAAAATATATGTAGATTTATTGGCCTTACTGTTGACAATTTTTCATTAAATATGTTAAATTTTCGCAAATAAGAATGTACTGCTATATAATTTCAATATTCTCTATATAATGGAATAGAAATAAATATATTGTGATTATCTTAAATGAGTCATAAGGGGGGATTCCATGGAAGTTGATTTAAAAGCGTTATTGCACGATTTCCTAGCCGAATCGACGGATTTACTCGATTCGGCGGAAGAAACCGCCCTTTCTTTGAAAAAAGAATTCAATCCGGAATATGTCAATACCCTATTCCGAGCGATACATACGATCAAAGGCAATTCCGGAATATTCGAATTCCCAGCTATTTCCTCACTCTCTCATTCGCTGGAAAATCTACTGAATCATTGGAGAAGATCGAATTCCCCTCCGGGAGAACATGAAATTTCTATTATATTAGAATGTCTTGACGAACTTAGGCTTTTATTAAGCGATGTCGATCTCTATAAAAATAGGAACGAAGAACATATCATTTCCCGAATCGATTCCGAATTATCCGATTCGAATTCGACATCGAGAGAAATTTTCGGGTTTTTTCCGAAGAACTCTACGGTCTCGGTTAACGGGAACTCCACTGTTTCCCCTCTCGTAAACCGAGGATCGAAAGTAGTAATTCCCAAGAAATATTTAGAGCGAGCGAAATCGGAAAATTTATCACTCTATATTGTTAGATTCAATTCGCTTAATGATAGAACGTTATCTCTACACAAAGAAGGCGGCTTATTTCGATCTCTGGAAGGAAAAGCCTTAGTGTTACAATCATATTTGTCCGAGCCGTCGCCATCCGGGCCAAACCGCAACGGAACACAAGAAATCCATCATCTTGTACTTTTGAGCCGATTGACCCAAAGAGAAATCGACGAAGAGTGCGCTTATTTCGGTTCCGTAAAATCCGTCCAAATTATTTTTCAGAAGCAGGAGGAAAACAAGCGCGCAATTATTAACGAAGCGTTTTCGGAATCCGGCGGCGTTAGAGAAATTGAGATAAATGGAGTTAAACCTCAAACGGAACTTACTGATAACTATTTAAGAATTCCTTTAAATCTTCTGGATCACCTGATTAATTTAGCCGGCGAGACGATCATAGTACGAAACCAATTATTACAAAAAATGGAAGCCATCCAGGAACATTCTCTACTCTCGACGGTAAGGAACCTAAGTCAATTAATCACACTTTCGCAGGAAAGTATCATGAGGACTCGGCTACAAAGACTGGAAACCTTCTTTAAAAAAATTCCAAGGCTCGTTCACGATCTGGAAAGAACGACCAATAAGGAGATCGAACTGCATCTAGAGGGCGGCGACGTCGAATTGGATAAAACGATCATCGATACTATCTCGGATCCGATTACTCATATGATCCGTAATTCGGCGGACCATGGCTTGGAATTTCCCCAAGAAAGGATTTTAGCAGGCAAGCCTAGAAAAGGAAGGATCTATATTTCGGCGGCGTTAAGAGGTGGGAATGTCATTCTACAAGTTCGAGACGACGGAAAAGGATTTAACTACGATCGTATTCGTGAAAAGGCGATAGAGAAAGGTTTATTAACGATCGATGAAATACATCGTAAAACGGAAGTTGAACTCGCCGAATTAGTCTTCGTTCCGGGCTTTAGCACTTCGGAAACCGTTTCTTCCACTTCCGGTCGAGGTGTCGGAATGGATGTCGTTAAGATGAACTTGCAGAAGGCGGGAGGGTCGGTGGCGATTTCGTCCATAACCGGGTCCGGAACTACAATCACCGCAACAATACCTCAAACTCTTTCCATTCTAAACTGCCAGATGGTTAGGGCAGGCAATATGTTGTTCGCGATTCCTCAACAAAATATTACCGAACTATTACTTCTGGATCCTAAGGCCGTTTCTACCGTAGAGAATAAACAAGTCTATCTTCTGCGCGGTCATCTATTGCCGATTATAGACCTGGACGAGATGTTAGACCTTCCGAAGGACGATACGACAAAGAACAAATATATAGTAGCCGTTCATACGGAAAGACACGCGTTCGGACTGCTTATCACGGAGATAGAAAACCCGGAAGAAATAGTGGTAAAGCCGCTTTCCAAAGCTCTATCCACGCTGAACTTATATACCGGAGCTGCGATTCTAGGCGACGGAAACCTGGCGTTGATCCTGGATATTTCCGGCATTGCAAAATTCCTTAAATTACAAAACGCCTCGATGGAAGATCGCATCTACGATTCTATCGGGGACAGAAATTCACAAAAACATTATTTATTGTTCACCGTACGTAATCAACTTTTCGGAATAGATAGCAAGGATGTGCAAAGGCTCGAAATATTCGATCCGAAAAAGACCGAACGTATCCTAGATAGGGAAATCATTCAGTACCGAGAAGAAGTCGTGGAACTATGCAGATTGGAAAATTACTTCAGTCTATCAAAATCGGAAACAAAGACGGGAAACGTCATGATCCTCTTTCGAATCAACGGAATCAAGAAAGGTCTTGTCGTTAACGAAATTCACAACGTCGTCGACGAAATACCGTCGTTCACAAAAAGCGAAGACGGCGAAAAAGGGATAATCGGAAGCGGAATTCTTTCCGGCGAAACCATCATAATAATAGCTCCGACCGTGCTATTATCCGAATTATCGACATCGCTTTTGTCCGCCGCAAAAGAAGCGGAAGTCGAGCTGTAATGAAGGAGGGAGGTTCCATTAAACAATTGCTATCATTCACCTTAGTGGGGGAACTTTACGGGATTGAATTAGAGGACTGTAAAGAAGTAGATCATAATAAAAACATACTAAAGGTTCCGCATTCACCCGAGCATGTCCTCGGAATCGTAAATTTAAGAGGAGATGTCGTCACGATACTCAATCTGATGGCATTGTTCGGAAAGGATTGGAATTTTATCGAAAATAAAAGTTCTCTAATTCGCTTAAAGGGAAAAAAAGAATCGTTTGCCATTCTCGCGGACAGCATTTCCGACATCGTCGAGATTCCGGAGGAGAATCTAGAACCCTGTCCCTCTCACTTAAATGAGAAAGAAAGCAAGTTCATCGATCATATCTCGATTATCAAGAGTGAAACGATCATAATTGTAAATCAGCAAGAACTATTACGAATAGCAGATGAATAAGGATTAGAAAATGTTAGGATTAACGTCACAAAAAAAGAACATTGAATCCGAAAGAAAACAACTTTCGGTCGCCGTAACCGACAGAGAGGTCATGATGATCGACGGCACCACATTGGTGTCTATGACCGATTTGAAAGGAAAAGTCACTTACGCCAACAAGGAATTTTTAGAGATAGCCGGATTAACGGAATCGGAACTTATCGATAAACCGCATAATGTGGTTCGACACCCGGATATCCCTCGCAGCGTTTTCCATGATTTTTGGTCCACAATACAAAGCGGAAAACCATGGCGAGGAATCGTAAAAAACAGAAGTAAGAACGGGGACCATTATTGGGTGGATGCGAACGTTGCACCTAAATTTGAAAACGGCAGCATCGTAGGATATATGTCCGTAAGGAGAAAGCCGACCCGTAAGCAAATTGACGAGGCATCAAAGCTTTATAAAAATATATTGTCCGGTATAACGCGATTCCCGTCAACGAACTCCAAAAAACTATCGATTAGGCTTAAATTATTATCTTCCGTATTCCTAAGTTCCGTAGTCGTTGCTGTGTTGGTAGTCTTTCCTCATTTCGGAATCCCGCCCGTCTATTCCTATATTTTAGGTTCGGTAACGATCATTTTTCAATGCGCGGTGGCTCCGTACTTTCTCAGCTACAGTATTTTAAAACCGATTCAGAACGCCAGCAATATCGCCAACCGGATCGCAAGCGGGGACCTTTCAGTTAACATTTCGCATAATCGAAATGATGAAATCGGTGAATTGGAAAAATCGATTCTCAATATGTTGATCAATACAGCCGCTCTTATCTCGCGATTGAAAGAAAACGGAAACATACTGTTTCAGTCTTCCAGCGATCTATCCGGCGCCAGTTTGAATTTGTCTTCGGGAATCGAACAGATGTCCCAACAGTCTCAGACGATTGCGGCCGCCGCCACTCAAATGAATCAAAACCTGAATATGATCACAAGCTCGATCGAAGAAATGTCCGTTTCGGTTGGCGAGGTCGCCAAGAAAGCCGCTGATTCGGCGAAGATCGCTAGGGAAGCAAACAGCACGGCTCTAGAAACCGGCGGAGTAGTTAAAGAATTAGGCGATAACGCACGAGAAATCGGTAATGTAATCGAGAGCATTTCAAATATTGCGGCGCAAACCAAACTTTTAGCGCTGAACGCCGCAATCGAAGCCGCTGGAGCCGGAGAGGCCGGGAGAGGGTTTGCCGTAGTCGCATCGGAAGTTAAAGAATTGGCGAGGCAATCGGCGGAATCGTCGGAAGAAATCAAAAATAAAATCTCAGCCATTCAAAAAAGTACGGAGCGGGTTACGGAATCGATCGGAAAAATCACTTCCGTTATCGCCGAGGTGAACCAAATCAGCGGTAGCATTGCCTCGGCCGTGGAAGAGCAGTCCATTACGACTAAAGAGATAGCTGCCAACGTTAGTCAGACGTCCATGACATCCAACGACGTGACTAAAAACATAAACGGTATTTCCACGGCTTCATTGGACGGTGCGAAAGAATCCAATAACGTATCGAACCTCGCGAAATCGCTTCAATCCTTGGCGGAAGTCCTAACCACGTTAGTCGCACAGTTTAAAATTTCGAATACGGCGAATTAAGAATGGTCATGGCAAGTAGCGTGGAACCTAAGAATCAAAGAAAAAGAATCACCGTCTTTGCCGTGGACGATTCCCTCATTTATCGTAATTTACTTCGATCCGCAATCATGAGCGAACCGGAATTCGAATTTGTGGGAGCCGCAATTGATGGAATCTTCGCTTTGCCGAAGATAAGTTATTTAAAACCCGACTTCGTAGTAATGGACGTCGAAATGCCTCAAATGAACGGACTAGATGCTTTAGCCGAAATTAAAAAGAGCAATCCTGAGACTCGCGTAATTATGTTCAGTTCCCTCACGTCGGAGGGAGCGAAAACGACGCTACAGGCATTGGACATGGGGGCGCTGGATTTTGTCGCTAAACCTTCGCACATGACGAAAGGTAATGCCGGTATAAACGAAACGCTCGGATTATTATCGGATAAAATCAAAGCTATTTACGCGCAAGAGCTAGTGCGATTTCAGGATCGTAAAATCGGAACGCTCTCCGGTGAATCGGAATTAAAACCGAAGAGAAAATTCAATATCTGCGGGATTGGCATATCGACGGGCGGACCGGCGGCATTACGAGAGCTTCTCTCAAAGTTAAAACCGGATTTAAGGGGAATTATAATAATCGCTCAGCATATGCCGTCCGGATTTACGAAATATTTGGCGGAGAATCTTACGGCGAGTAGCGACTTCATCGTAAAAGAAGTCTCGGATGGGGAAATTTTAGAGGAAGGATCCATCTACGTCGCGCCAGGGGGGATGCAATTAGAAGTAATAAGAGATAAGCGGGGAGTGATCGGAAAAGTTTATCAAGGACCGTTACAAGAGTTATGCAAGCCTTCGGTGAATATTCTATTCAATTCGCTTGCCGAAAATTTTTCGAACGAATCGGTGGGGGTGATTATGACGGGAATGGGAGAGGATGGATATCTCGGAATGAAGAAAATGAAAGAAAACGGAGCCTACCTAATCGCACAAAGTAAAGAAACATGTCTTGTTTACGGCATGCCTAATAAACCCGTGAAAGAAGGCATCGTTAACGAAGTTCTAAGCATCGATTCGATCGCGGAACGAATTTCAAATTTTCTATCCAAGGACCTAACGTAATGAGCGAAGAAATTCTAAAATTTATGACCGCTTTAAAAAAAGATACCGGGCTATCCTTAAACGAGGAGAAAATTTATCTGATCGAGAGCAGACTTTCGGGACTGATGGAAGACTATAAAATGTCATCCTATCAGGAATTAACCGATCGATTTCAAAACCGCTCGGATAGGGAATTCCGCGAAAAAGTCATCGATAAAATCACGACCCACGAAACCAAATTCTTTCGCGACGATGGACTCTTCGAAGCATTGGTATCGCGAATCATTCCCGAGCTATTAGAACAACGAGTCCAATCCAATGCGAATTCGATCGGAAGCTACTTAAAAATATGGTGTGCAGCCTGCTCGACCGGCCAGGAACCGTATTCGATCGCAATGGAAATTAAAGAGAAGGCACCGGAAATATTTAAGAAAACCAGAATCTTCGCCTCGGATATCGCGTATGACACTCTCATAAAGGCAAAAAGCGGAATTTACAGCAATTTCGAAATTAGTCGAGGCCTCGATACAAAATATCTTAATAAATATTTTACTAAAATATCTGATACTGAATATCAGATTGACGACGAGATAAAATCGATCGTGGAATATAAATATCAAAATCTAATATCGGACGATTTTCCGACCGGATTCGATCTGATTCTATGTAGGAATGTATCGTATTATTTCGATCATGACGATCGAAGAAGGCTATTTAAGAAGATCCAGAAATCGATGAATCCGGATAGCTTTCTTATCCTCGGTTCGGCCGAATCCATTACGGATTATTCATCCACGTTCATAGTGCGTGAATTCGGAAAATTTAGATACTACGAATTAAATCCGACAAATGTAACGTTTTTTTCGAAAGGAGCTTAAGATGGCTACAGCAAAAATTCTAGCGGTCGACGATTCGGCTACTATGAGGAGTCTCGTTCAGCAGACTCTCGGTTTGGGCGGTTATGAAGTTATTCTTGCCGTTAACGGAAGGGAAGGGATGGAGAAACTCGATATGGAGCCCGTCGATCTAGTGATCACCGATATCAATATGCCGGTGATGGACGGAATTTCATTTATCAAGGAAGTCAGAAAAAAGAATCAAACGATTCCGATCCTGACTCTGACAACGGAATCGGAAGAGGACATTAAACGGCAAGGAGAGGAGGCAGGCGCCGACGGCTGGATCATAAAGCCGTTCCGCCCCGTTCAATTTTTGGATATTATCAAACAAGTCCTTCACTAATATGAATACAGTCGAACAAAATAAATCCAACAATATCCTTTCATTACCGCAGTTAACGACGATTATACACGCGAGCGGCTTTGCGACTTCGGACGTACTATACGGCGAAATATCGAGCTTAGGTCAGATACGCTTGATTCCGACCGGATCGATCGAAGAATCGATAGAAACATGTATAAATCTTCAACCGCAGATAATTCTACTCGATTTGGATTTAATTCGTCCTGATTTGAATTCGAACTTAAAATTGTTACGTAGATTATGCTCGGATGCACTCGTTATTCTAATAGTTTCGAACAACCAATCGATCTCGGAATTGAGCCATATCGATTGGATTTGGTCCTATATTAAGCGCGATAATCTCCAAGAAAATCTAAAGGAGAGAATCTCTGAGGCATTACAGTTTATAAAAGAAAATTCGGAGCGAATCCAGTTAGGAAGCAGACGGAACGAAAATCTTTCCTCGGAATTGGAATGGTTAATTTGGAAGGAATCTTCATCGGGTATTACGGAATTGGAATTAGGTAAAGGAATCCTTACTAGTCTTACTCGAAGTATGTTTCAGGGACTCGGAATCGGATCATTGGTCGGTCAACTAGATTTATGCGAATTTTTTATGCAAGAAGACGAAGGTTTTGTAAGAATTCCGGAAAAATTACTCTCGGTCGTGCTTAATACCAAAAATCTACTGAGGGATAGAATCGAAAAAATAGAATATTTCAAAAAGTATTTAGATCGTTCCATCGAAAAACAAACGATGAAGTCATCGGACATTAGAACGTACATAGAGGAGATAATACGAACACTTAGCCCGTTGCTTGAAATAAAAAAGCAGTCTATCGTAATTATGAAAGAATTCGAATCGATCGATTTGATCTGCAATCGAGATTTTCTACATTTTTCCATAACCGAAATTCTTGTGAATGCTATGAAATTTTCCCCGGATAATTCGGAGATCGTGGTTTCCTTCGTTAAGAGCGAAGATACCTGTAGCCTCTTGTTCAAGAATGACGTGAGTTCCTTTATTGAAGGAGGCCCGGGAATCCCGAACGAATATTATTATAAAGTATTCGAACCTTTCTTCCGACTCAATAATCTTTATGACGAGCGATTCTATTCTAACGAATTGGGAATGGGAATAGGATTGAATGTGGTTAGAAATCTTGCAAAGCAAATCGACTGCAGAACTTATCTGTATGAAATTAAGAAAACGAATCGGGAAGACAAAACGCGAAGGGTGGCAATTGAATTAAAATTCAAATTGGTTTCTTTAAAAAAGGAACAAAATTCTCTGAGGGTTTACGAAGATGGGAAGATCAGAAAAACGCATTCACCTTTTTAAAGAAAGCATTTACGTAACTAATTTTAAATCATCCGAGTTCTCCGAAAATCTGAGTGAAGATGCCGAAAAATCCGTTTATTTGAGGAATTTATTCGAAAAATATTCAAATATGCTTCGGAAAACGCCTGTCGGTAATGTCTCAATCGATTTTTTTCGGAAGGAGCAGGATGAGCGCTTTCATTCGGTTCAAGTCACAGGAAAGACTTTGCTAGTATCCGATAGTTCGAATAGAGATTCCTATTCGGAAAACGATCGCGGTCCACTCAGTTATTCATCAACGTTAAACGAAAGCGTTTCCTCGGAGCTGATTATTCCGATCCTGGTTCAAGAGGGAGAATCGAAAAAGAGACCGCTTGCATATATTCATGTGGTTTCGGTAGAGAATCGATTTACGAAAGAAACCGCGCAGGAGCTCGAATCTCTTGCGGTTGAAATTTCTCAAAATATAGAGGAATGGGGTCGGGAAAAAATATCGCAAAGGTTTATCGTTAGCGACATTTCACAAAACGGTATCGGGTTCGAGATTCCTCCCGCCGTCTCGAAAGATAATTTGAGCCGCTTTAAAAAATATGCATTTAAACTGGCTTTACCTAACCAGCGACCGTTTCTTCTGGAAGGAACTTTAAGATGGTGGGCAAAATCGGAAAGCGGAAATATGAACGTCGGATTGAAACTCGAGCGGAAGGATCGAGACGAAATAGAAAAGCAAAGATTCGAAATCGCGATAAAGCACCTGGAAAAATCGCTCGATAGATCGGACTCCTATTCGAATAGGCGCGGGGTCCAATCTCGCATCTCCGGCTATAAAATGAATTCTTCTAGCTCTCTCTTATATGTCGATCCGGATCCGTATTTCTCTAAGAGGGCGAATGAACTATTTAAAAACGAGGATTTGGTGCTGATATTCGCGGGTTCTCTGACGGAAGGACTAGTACAGTGTGCAAAATGGTCTCCGGCGGTGGTCGTGACCGAGATCGAATCCAAGAAGATTCACGTATTAGATTATCTGAAAGCTCTGCGAAAAATCTCTCCCGGAAGCTTGATTATCACCTACTCCAAAATGGAGCATACGAGCTTGAGCCTAAGCTCGTTCAATTGGATATGGGCCCAACTACTGAAGAAGAAGCAGGAAAAGCAATTATTGGAGTCCGTAAAAAACGCCTTAAGTTGGTACAAGGACAAGATCAGCACGTATCAAAATGTTCTTCAGGACGAAAAGAATCTAGCGGGAGAAATCGATTGGTTAATTTGGAAGGACTATCAAAGAAATTCAGATCAAATGACGGTCGGGAAAAATATCCTAAACAGCATTTCACATAGTTCTTCCCAGGGGATCGGCCTCGGCTCACTAATTTCCTATTTAGATCTCGCCGAATTTTCCCTGAAACGGGACGAGAACGACTGTCTGATTTCGAAGGATTTAATGAAATCAATCCTCGAAAACAAAAACATGATGAGGAGTTGGACGGAAAAATTGGACAAGTTAAAGGGCATGTTTGATTTGAAAATTTCCCCGGAAGCGTTGGACGTCGAGGAAGTTCAATCGATCATCAAGCAAACCATTTCCGATTTACATAAAACGGCAAAAATAAAGAACAATTATATCGTCTGCAAGGATAAGCATCTGGAATACAAGATAAAATGTAACCGAAGTTTCCTTGCATTTTCGATCAAAGAAATTCTAGTAAACGCGATGAAATTCTCTCCCGAGCATTCGAAGATACAAGTCATTATGTATCCGGAAAAATCCATGTTAAACGTCGATATCATCAACGAAATCGACAGGGACAAAACCGGCATTCGCGGAATTCCGAAAGAGTATTCCGAGAAATTATTCGAACCTTTTTTCAGAATGAATCATACATATGACGAGCGGTTTCAGGAGGCCGATTTCGGTTTTGGAATCGGTTTGAATTTAGTTCAAAACCTGGCGAAGCAGATCGGTAATACCGTTGGAATATCCGAAATAAAAGATTATTCCGGATCGAAACCCGCAAACAAAATTGCGACCAAAATACAAGTACCGATTCTTTAGAGGAAGGAAGAACAGAACGATTCCGAAGAAGATGCGATTCGGACAAGGATTGAAAACGGCCGTTAAAGCGATTAATTCAGTAATTTCGCAGGCAGTTTAAAGCTCATCGAGTCTTCTCTGGATTCGGGGAAGAGTTGTACGCTTACTTCCGGATAGAAATGACGCAACTTATCGATAATCTCATCCACTAAAATCTGTGGAGTCGATGCTCCTGCGGTAATCCCAAGGGTCTTAATTCGATTGTTTATCAGATATTCCTTATTTAGGTCGTCCGCCGAAGTGACTTTAAACGACGCCGGTTTGGATTTTTGCGCTAATTGCAATAACCGTAACGAGTTGGAACTATTATCCGCTCCGATAACCAACATTGCGTCGATTGAATCCATCATTTGCGCGACAGCTTCCTGGCGTTCGGTCGTAGCGTAGCAAATATCGTCTTTAGTCGGATGCTCGACTGTCGGGAATAATTCGGCGATTTTCTTAACGATTAGCTGAGTATCCGCTACCGATAGGGTCGTTTGCATCAGATAGGTGATCGGATTTTCCGGATTGATTTTATCAACGAGCTTTTCCACATCCTCAGGAGATTCGACTAGAAACATCTGTGCTTCGCCCATAGTTCCGATCGCTTCGTCGTGTCCCTGATGGCCGATGTAAATAATCTGGTATTCTTCTTTGTATCTTCTTGCTTTGCGATGAACTCTTGTCACTAAAGGACAGGTTGCGTCGCCGATCTGCATATTTCTAAGTTTAGCATCCTCTACGACTGCCGGAGAAACTCCATGCGCGGAAAAAATCACCGTTGCTCCATCCGGAGCCTCGTCTAGTTCGCTTATGAAGCGAATTCCCCGCTTTTTCATATCCTCGACGACTCGCCGATTATGGACGATTTCCTTCCGAACATAAATTTGTTCGGACGATTGCGCTTGCACTTGCTCCACATACGAAATCGCGTATTTAACACCGGCACAAAAACCTCTGGGATTGGCTAAGTAAATGGTCTGAAGCATACTTCTTTCAGCTTGTGCCGGATATTCACTCGGGGCAAGTACTTTCTACCAGAAGACAGAGGGCAGCGGACTGAAGACAGAACATTGATGAGCCGGGTTTCCATGTTCTGGAGAAAGATTCTTACGATTTTTCCTCCATCTCTACAGCATTTCTAACTTCGAGCAGCTTCTGTCTAGCGTGAGCAAAGCGAACGCGTCTGTCCTCAGTCTTCTGTCCCCCGGAAGGCGACATATCCGAATGAAGTAGGAAGGATTCTTTTATCGAAACCTAAGGGAAAAAAGTATCTACTCGGATTTTACGAATTGGACGATCCAAATGGTGAAGAGGTCAAGGAAGACCTCTAGGAAAGTCACATTCCTCGAAAGAGGATTCGGATTCAAGGAGGAACCGAATGATTATTAACCACAACATAAGCGCCATTTTCGCTCATAGAACATTGAAGTTCAATAGCGAAAGCATGACTAAAGACATTGAAAAATTGTCTTCCGGTATGCGGATCAACCGTGCAGGTGACGACGCTTCCGGTTTGGCAGTGTCCGAGAAAATGCGGACTCAAGTCGGCGGTTTACGCAGGGCGGAACAAAACACCGAAGACGGTATGTCTCTGATTCAAACGGCGGAAGGGTATCTGCAAGAAACCCATGAAGTCGTTCAAAGGATTCGAGTTCTGGCGGTACAAGCCGCAAACGGAATCTATTCGGAAGAAGACCGTCAACAAATTCAAGTAGAAGTATCTCAGTTGATCGACGAGATCGACAGGATCGCTTCTCAGGCCGAATTCAACAAGATGAAGCTTCTTACGGGAGCTTTCGCTCGTTTGAATCCGACCGCGAGTATGTGGTTCCACATGGGTGCGAATATGCACCAGAGAGAAAGAATATACATCGAAACGATGAACACTGCGTCTTTGGGTCTTAGAAACCCGACCGTGTTGACCTTCATCTCTCTTTCTACGGCGGGAAAAGCCAACTCCGTGATCGGATTGGCGGACGATGCGCTCAGACTGATCTCCAAACAGAGAGCGGATCTGGGGGCTTATTACAACCGTTTGGAACATGCCGCTAAGGGGTTGATGAACGCTTACGAAAACATCCAGGCTGCAGAGTCTCGGATCCGTGACACGGATATGGCTGAACAAATGACCAGCTTTACCCGTTATCAGATCTTGACGCAAGCTGCGACCGCGATGCTCGCTCAAGCGAACATGAAGCCGCAAACCGTGCTGCAGCTATTGAAGTAATTCAATAGCTCGCCGATCGGTTTCTTAGTCTGAGGACCGGTCGGGCACGTCCTTAAGCGAATGCAGGTTCTTTCGACGGGACCGACGGATTTATAATTTTGTTATAAATCGCCGTACGACTCTGAAGCCTAACGTTCTTTTAAAGAACCGTTGGGCTTTTTTTTGCCTAAAATTTCTTCCCTTTGAAATCCAAAAATTCCTTTCACTCTGTCCGGCAGATGCAAGAACTTCAATTTAGGATAAAACCGGATCCGTTCGTTCCTATAGAATGGGGTGGCTATCCGCAATCCGGAAAATTCCAAATTGGGTTCCGTCCCGGGAGAATTCTTTGAAGTTCAGATTCGACTCCGTGCTCTTTTTACTGGGTTTATATTTTCTCTTTTTGATTTTAGGTTTAGGCTCGTTTCCCTTGATCGATTGGGACGAGAATATCTACGGGGCCGCATCCAAAGGGATGTTCTTATCGAGGGATTTTTTTAGAATCACGGTAAACCAGCAATTATTCACGGAAAAGCCGCCTTTGTATTTTTGGTTGGCCGCGATTTCTTATTCCGTTTTCGGGCTTAACGAATTCGGGACCCGATTTCCTTCCGTTTTGAGCGCGGTTTTAGCCTTCGGAACGATTTATTTTTTTGGGAAGCGGCTCCGATCCTCCTCGTTCGGAATTCTTTGGGCCCTTTTGTATTCTTCTTCTTTACTTCCCTTGGTTCTTGCAAGAACCGCGTACATCGACCACCTATTTAATACCTTCATCTTCTTAGGTGCTGCCGGACTTTGTTTCTATGATATTGATACAAGGAAGCAAACTCTAGGGGCTTGGAAATGGCTTGTCGCGGCTTCGGCGAGCATGGCCCTGGCGGTTCTGGCAAAGGGGCCTCTCGGTCTTGGCATTCCGGTCGTGTCCTTTCTCGCAATGAGAATCTTTGAGCGAAGGTACAAAATCTCGCTTGTGGATATTGCGCTCGGTGCAACGGTTTTTATCGGAGCCGTCTCGATCTACTATCTGACGGATTACCTTCTTCACGGCGATGAATTTCTACAGGGATTTTTGGAATTTCAACGGAAGTTGTTAACCAAGTCCCTAGAATCGCATACGGGTCCCTGGTTTTATCATTTCATCGTGGCGTTGATCGGCTTCTTCCCCTGGACTCCGTTTCTATTCGCATATATTTCCAAGGATAAGCGGGAATTTTTAAGAGAAGAGGGGATCCGTCAGGTTTCACTGCTCATGATTGCCTGGACTGCGATCGTACTTATCATATTTTCCATCGTCCAAACTAAGCTTCCCCATTATTCTTCTTCGATTTACTTTCCTCTGTCCTTTTTTACCGCCTTGGTCCTGGAAAGATTCGGTTCGGAACTCATGCTCAAAAAAGGGATTACTCTCTCCTTTCTTTCCTTCGGTTTTCTGTTAAGCGTCCTATTTTTAGGGCTCGCCGCCTTGGCGAATTATCTGATACGGTCCGGATTTTCCGATGAGAAAGTATTTCCCCATTTCGGATTAACCGATTCGATTCCGGGTTTAATTCTTCTAACGGGAATCCTATTCGCTTATTTTCGGGGTAGAAACGTCAGGCAAGCTCACTTATTGGGGAAATTCGTCTTTCCGGTTTGGATCACCTTGCTCGTATTCCTGATTTCTCTTTCGGTTACTCTGGCCCCGAAAGTAATCGATCTACTCCAAGGAAAAACATTACGATTATTTGATAGAGTCGTTCAAAAAGAAGGAGGAGAGGTCATCTTTTATAAATATCTTTCCTTTTATCCGATGTTTTACAGGAACCAACCTATCCATATCATCGGAAGCTATAAATTCAAGGACGAAACGGATCTATTGAATCATCCTCCGGAAGGAAAGAAGCTCTTTATCATCGGAAACGCGAATAGTCAAACTGAATTAATTTTTCTTTACCCGAATCGCAGATTTATCCCGATCGAAACGGAAGGCGGATTGGTATTATTGCAGGTATTATAGAAGCGGAAACAAACCTATAACTCGATTACGATCTCGCCGTTACACAAATAGCGAGATCGTTAGTAGAATCTACTCTTCTTTATATTTCAATAATTGAAGTTCGAAATTGAATCGTTGAATTTTCGCGACGGTATGAAGGATTAAACCGATCGAAAAATTCAGTATGGATGCGATCATTAAACCGGTGGCTAAAATGGCGAGAGGTACGTGATATACGTATTTGTATTTCCAATAATCCCATACCGCTTGGCTTCCGGACGCAATTGCGGCTATAAACGCAATAACCGAGAGGAAACCGAAAAAATGCATCGGTTTATAATCTTTAAAAATCCAGAGAATATTATTTACGACTCTGTAGCCGTCTCGAAACGTATTCAATTTCGAAAAACTACCGGACGGCCTATCTTTGTATTGGATTGGAATCTCGCGAATCGCAAACCTCTTATCTAAGGCATGCAGGGTCATTTCAATTTCCAGTTCGAAACCGGAAGCCAAAATCGGATAATTCTTAACGAACTTTCTGGAAAATACGCGATACCCGCTCATTGCATCCCGCAATTTCACGCTAAAAAGAAAATTGATCAGCCGAATGACGAGCTGATTTCCTAGAGAATGGAACATCCTCTTATTCTCCCGACCATAATCGCCCCGGCTTAATCGGTCGCCGACCACCATGTCCAGTTCGTTCTTAACTAATTCATCCGTCAATTTCCGAACTTCGTCGGCGGGGTACGTCGTGTCCGCATCGGACATCACGTAAACGTCCGCATCCGCCAGCGAAAACGCCTTTCGGACCGCATTCGCTTTTCCCTGTCTATTTTCGAATAAGACGGAACCTTTAATTTTATGTTTCTTAAATGTTTCCGTCGCGATCAGATTCGTTTTATCTTTGGAGTTATTATCCACCACCCAAAAAACGGCATTCGGTAATTCTTTGTAAAAGGAGAGAATCGTTTCGCGAATCGTGATCTCTTCGTTGTAAGCGGGAATAATCACCGCTATACGCTTGTCTTTCATAGTACTGCTAAATCCCGTTACCTTTCAGAACTCGAGAACCGAGGTTTCGTAGAAACCAAAAAGTGAGTTAACGGGAATAAGCAAAGACCTTTTTAAAGCCGAAAAAAAGTTTTCTTAAAAATCCTAGGAGAAGGAATTAGGTTAATACGCCGTCATGATAGCAAAGTCGATATCGTCCGGAATGGACGAATTTAAATGAATTTCCGAAATTGGAAACGGCCGCTCCTCGGTCTTTTCGTTACAATCGTTGTGGCCATCTTAGGCCTGAATGCTTGGAGCCTCTTTTTTTTACGCTCCGATCTTAAACCGAAACGGATTCCGAACATTACCCAACCGCTAGGCCGGGAAATCCAGAATCCTTATCTCAAATCGACTCGGATGAAATGGATAAAAACCGCAATTCATTTGCATAGCAATCGGGCTTGGTTTACGCCCATCCGAAATTCGCCGGAAGAAATTCAGGAAGTATATTCCAAGAACGGATATCGAATTCTCGCGTTTACGGATTATGAAAGCGTAACTAGGATCGAATCAAATAAGACAGCGCAGGTACCGGGGTACGAGTGGGGAAGGAATCTCGTAAAAAGACATCTTACCGTATTGGGTCTTGAAGACGCGGACCACGATTTTTTCCCCCTATTCGCATTTCCCGAAAATATACAATGGGAAATCGACAGTCTTCAAAAAAAGGGCGCATTCGTCGCAATCAATCATCCTCTGCTGAACGATAGTTTTCCACTCAAGGTTCTCGAAAGACTGAGCGGGTATAACGCGATCGAAGTGCTATCTCCGTTCGGGGATATATTCGCGTACTGGGATCAATTACTAAGCTCGGGTGTTTCTTCTTTCTGCATGGCGGGAGACGATTTGCATTATCTTCCGAAAGAAGAATATTTAAAAGTCGCAAAAACGGGATTTCCTAGTTTCCGGCAAATCGCAACCGAGTGGTACGACGAGGACGGAGAATCCCTTATGCGGTATATCCTTTTAAATACCGATTCTTTGGAGAAGGAGGATATCCTCGCGGCCCTCAAGAACGGGAACTATGCCTGCGTTCGAAAAATGTCCCGAGTTCTGAGCGACCCGAAGGTGAAAGCCTTTGGAATCCGAAACGGGGACGAGGTCTTTTACGAATTTGACGAAACTCCTTTGACGGTGGATTTTATCGGTAGGAACGGAGAGACATTGTCCAGATCGTACGGCCAAAAAAAAGGAACATATCGGTTTCGCCCGGGAGATTTATACGTTCGAATCCAAGCCTTTTTACCTACAGGTTTAATCCTAAGTAATCCTTTCTATAGAAAGCAAATTCCAAACTAGATCGCCGGTATTGTTCTTCGAATCGGCGTGGACCTTTTTTTCTTGACAAATCCGTTTTAGAAACAGTCAGATTGAGTGAGATGGGGTTTTCTCCTAGAAAGACGATAGGGTTTGTGCTCGCAATCGGTTTTGCGTTGCAGGTAACCTGCGCTTCCTTAGCCAGTCTATTGGGAGTTTGCCCGGTTGGGACTGTACCAACCGGAATAGCAAGCTCGTCATTAGAAGACGAACTTCCGCCCTGTCATAAATCTTCCCAAACGGAAGACGAATCTTCCTCCTCGGATACCTCCGGAAGCGATTGTTGTCAAAAAGAATTGACCGTATCCTTCGAAACCCCAACCCATAGGATATCGTCGGAAAAAATAAAGTTCCAATTCGTTCACTTATTTTCAGTATTCCCGATCCGATTTGCCTTTCAAAGCGTCTCCAATCAACGGCAAATTCACGCGGACGGAATTCCGTTTTTTTCCGCCATCCACTCTCCGAGCGTTCTTCAAGTTTTTTTAATTTAATATACAGCTCTTAATTCCCCGACAAACCTTTAGGAGGATTTATGAGCGGTCTACGCATATTTTCTAATATTATCATTTTCCTAGTTTCACTTCCGATCTTCTCGGAGACGAAACGACTAGAAGAAATTCTTGAGATTCTTGCCAAGGAGCATCCCGAAGCAAAATCTTTGGCCGGAGTTTCGCATGCGCATAAATCGCATTCGGATGCCTCCGGCATTCTCCCCGATCCGAAGATAGGATTTGCATACCGAAATTATCCGACTCGGAACGGCTACTCGCTTAACGGAAATCGGGCCTTGGATACGCCCACGATGACGGGGATGGAATTCTCCGTTTCCCAGGAATTTCCCTTTCCCGGAAAATTGGGAACCGAAAAGAGGATCTCAAAAATTATGGAGAGCGAGGCGACTCTCGGTTATCAGGTCGGAGTCAATCGAATGCTGGGGGATTTTTTTATTCGTTTGAATCGTTTTCAACGGATCGAAAAGAAAAAGCAGATCAACGGCAGAATTTTGGATCTGCTCAACGCGCAAAAATCCATTGCCGAAGGATATTATTCCGCGGGAAGCGTGCCTTTAACCGGAGCCTTGAAAGCTTCGATCGCAAAGACGGATGCGTTAGAGAAGGAAGCGGAGTATAATACAAATTTAAAGGATTTAACCTCTCAGCTCGAATACTATAAGGTGTTGGATCGAGTCTCTCTCTCGGATTTATTTCGGATCAATTTGGATTCGTTTTTAGAAGAGAGTCTTCAGAGATTGAATACACTGGCGATTTCCGGCGTTGCTACGGTGGAAGAAACTCCCGATTATAAAATTTTGCTAGCGGAAGAGAAAAGACTGAAAGAGCAGACTAAATTGACGAAATATTCCCTGGCTCCGCAGACGGAGGTTTTTTTTTCATACATGAAGAGAAAACCTCAAACGTTCGCCTTGGACTCCGGCCCATTAAACTATAGTTTAATGGATACCACCGAGTATAGAGGAGATTTATTCAGCTTCGGCGTCAATATGCGCGTTCCTGTCTGGTCGGCTTTAAAGTGGAACTCCATAACCGGAGAAACGGAACATTTGGCGGAAGTAGGAAAAGACTCGGTAGACAAGACTCGGGCGCAAATGGTCTCCGAAATCAATCGGGGTATCGAGGTCATCCGAGGAACTTCCAATCAAATTCAAATCATCGAGAAGAAATTGATTCCGGAAATGGAAAAGGCGGCCAGAGCCAGTGCCTCTCTTTACGCTCCCGGCAAAGCCAATCTCCAGGACACTCTTCTTGCCCAGACGGAAGTGCTGAATGCGAAGATCAGATTGGAAGATCTGCGCGAGCGTAAAAATGAAAGCATCTTAAATATGCTCAAACTTCTTAGCATAATTTACCAGGATCAGAAAGTTCCTCAGCACGAAAAGCATCAGCCTGACGTTACGTTAGGCAGAGGTCGCGAATGAAAGGAAAGGATGCTAGTAATATGCAAGATTTTCGATATACTAAATATTCGAAGAAAGTCGTCGTTTTTACGGGGCTCATTTCATTATTCCTTATACTGGTCGCCTGCGGAAAGAAAAAGGAAATATATTATTGCCCGATGCATCCGACTTACATTTCGGACCGTCCCGGGACATGTCCGATCTGCGGGATGGATTTGGTAAAAAAAGAGGCCGATCCATCCCGCCAAAGTCATTCGAAAAATACCAAAACTACGGAATCATCGAACAACGAAACGGATCATAATCCGTCTCATGAAAAGAGCGATAATTCCCATCAGGAAGAAACGACCTCCGAAATAGTTCTCTCCGCCGAAAAACAACAATCTATCGGCATTAAGACCGATTTGGTACTTCGCAGAAACTTGACGAAGAGGCTAAGCGCTTATTCGAACGTCGCCTATGACCCGGATCTGTACGCAGCTCTTACCGAATATAAGGAGGCTCTACGAACTTCGGAGGTTATATCCGAGGCAGGCTCCTCGATCAGCTTGACGAATCTACAGATGCGCCTTAGACAATTGGGTCTGTCCACGGATCAAATTCGTGTTTGGTCCTCTCGACAGAGAGATCCTTCCGAATTGATCTTAGGCGGGAAGGCCGGACGAGCTCATATTTATTCTCAAATTTATGAATCGGATCTTTCGACGGCCAAAGTGGGATTACCGTTTATTTTCAAGACGGACGTTTATCCCAATAAGGAATTCAAAGGTAAAATCAAAAGTATCGATACGATTCTGGATAAAAATAGTAGAACATTAAGACTGCGAAGCGAAGTGTCGGATCCTCAGCACCTTTTAAAACCGCAGATGTTCGGTGAAGCCAGAATCGAAGTGTCGCTTCCTTCCATCCTAACCTTACCGACTTCTGCGATTCTGGATACCGGAATGCGTAAGATGGCTTATATTCAGACCGGTCCGGAACGGTTTCGACCGGTCGAGATTCAAACAGGTAGGACCGTCGATTCCTGGACCGAAGTCATTTCCGGAGTAAAGGAAGGGGAACGAGTCGTCGCCGAATCCACCTTTTTAATCGATTCCGAAGCGAAAATCCGTTTCGGGAATAACGCTCATAATCATTAAGGTTGTAAATTCCCCATGATTCAGAATATCATTCGTTTTTCGGCTCATAATAAATTTCTTATACTTCTTTTTACGTTAGGAATCCTTGTCGCTTCGTATGTTTCGATGAAAACGATTCCGTTGGACGCGATTCCCGATCTTTCGGACACTCAGGTTATCGTATATTCTAGGTGGGACCGAAGTCCGGATATCATAGAGGACCAAGTAACGTATCCGATCATAACCTCCTTACTGGGGGCGCCTAAGATTAAAGTAGTGCGAGGATTTTCCGATTTCGGATTTTCCTATGTTTACGTGATTTTTCAGGACGGTACCGATATCTATTGGGCTCGTTCCAGAGTTCTGGAATATCTATCCAGAATCCAATCCCAACTTCCTGCAGGCGTGAAAACCGAATTGGGACCGGACGCCAGTGCGGTCGGGTGGGTGTTCCAGTATGCCTTAGTCGATACGACCGGAAATAATTCACTCGCCGATTTAAGAACCTACCAGGATTTCCATCTAAGATACTTGCTGAATTCGGTGCCGGGAGTTTCGGAGGTCGCAGGAATCGGCGGATTCAAAAAACAGTACCAAATCACCATCAACCCGAACGCTCTTCGTTCCTATAATATAGGATTCGAAACGTTGGTTCAGAAAATACGGGAAAGCAATCAAGAAACGGGAGGAAGACTCCTCGAAATTTCCGGCGCCGAATATATGGTTCGGGGGCGAGGGTATTTAAAATCGCTGACCGACATAGAGAATATTCCTTTATCAACGGACATTAATGGAACGCCGGTACTTTTAAGGAATATAGCCTCCGTACAATTCGGACCCGATATTCGAAGGGGAATCGCCGACCTAAACGGGGAAGGGGATGTGGTCGGCGGAACGATCGTGATGAGACACGGTGAGAATGCGCTTTCGGTCATCGAGAGGGTTAAGGCCAAAATCAACGATATCAAGGCGAGCCTTCCCGTCGGGGCCGAGATCGTAACCACGTATGATCGATCGGAATTGATCGATCATGCGATTTCTAACCTGAAATTTAAACTAATGGAGGAGATGCTCATCGTTTCTCTGGTGATTCTCGTTTTTCTTTGGCACTTCCCGTCGGCAATCATCCCCATACTTACTATACCGATCTCCGTCATCGTAGCATTTATTCCGATGAATCTTTTGGATGTTAACGCAAATATAATGTCCTTGGCGGGGATGGCGATCTCCATCGGCGTACTAGTGGACGGAGCGATCGTCGAGGTGGAAAACGCGTATAAGAAATTGGAGGAGTGGGAATCGGGAGGAAGAAAAGGCGACTATCATATGGTTCGTCTAGAAGCTTTGCTAGAGGTCGGTCCGTCCGTATTCTTTTCCTTATTAGTCATTGCGGTGGCATTCTTCCCGATCTTCACTCTGGTGGATCAGGAAGGTAGACTCTTTCGTCCATTAGCTTATTCTAAGAATATCGCTATGGCAGTGGCGGCTCTGCTTGCGATTACGCTCGATCCCGCCTTTCGAATGCTATTTACACGAATGGAGCCGTTTCGGTTCAAGAGCGCATTGCTTTCGAAGGTTGCAACCGCGTTGTTCGTAGGAAAATATTATCCGGAAGAAAAGCATCCGGTAAGCAAGATTCTTTTCCGACTTTACGGGCCGGCTTGTCATTGGGTCTTAGAAAGACCCAAAACCGTTATCGCTTCGGCGCTGGCTTTGGTTTTTTTGACGATTCCCGTCTATTTGAGTTTGGGATCGGAGTTCATGCCCCAACTTTATGAAGAATCCCTTTTATACATGCCCACAACGCTTCCCGGTATCTCCGTAGCCGAAGCGGAAAAACTGATGGTGGCGATGGATAAAAAGATCAAATCGTTTCCCGAGGTAAAAAGAGTATTCGGAAAAGCGGGAAGATCCGATACCGCGACGGATTCCGCTCCCTTTTCAATGATGGAGACGGTGATTCTACTAAAGCCTCAGGACGAATGGAGGACAGCGAATCGATTTTATTCCGATTGGCCGCGAATTCTACAACTCCCGTTTTTACCTTTCGTAAACGAACGATTGAGCAAGGACGAACTTATCGAACTGATGAACCGAGAGATGCAATTTCCCGGAGCGACGAACGCTTGGACGATGCCTATAAAAACTCGGATCGATATGTTAAGTACCGGGATGAGAACTCCGATCGGAATCAAGGTCCTCGGTTCTTCCCTGGATGAAATTGAAAAGATAGGAATTCAAATCGAAACTTTGCTCAAAACGAATCAGGACGTGAGAAGCGTCTTTGCGGAAAGGACGGCAGGAGGCTACTTTTTGGATCTGGAACTGAAACGGGAAAAATTGGCCAGATACAATATTTCCGTCGATGCCGCCCAACAAATCATAGTAGCGGCTATCGGCGGAGAGCAGGTAACTCAAACGGTAGAGGGACGGGAACGATTTTCCGTGAACGTCCGCTATCCCCGCGAACTGAGAGATTCTGTGGAGAAAATACGATCGATTCTGGTTCCGACTCAGGAATTCGGCCATATCCCGATCGGAGAAATCGCAGATATCAAAACTAAAACCGGACCGTCCATGATTCGGGATGAGAACGGATTTTTAGCCGGGTATGTCTATGTGGATCCTTCCACGTCCGACATCGGAGGCTTCGTAGATCAGGCAAAAAGAAAGGTTTCCGAATCGATCCGGCTCCCACCCGGCTATTCGATCCTTTGGAGCGGTCAGTACGAAAATATGCTGAGAGTTCGGGAAAGAATGAAATACATTTTACCGCTAACTATCTTTATTATTTTTCTACTATTGTATTTTAATACGAAATCGTACGCGAAAACTATAATCGTTCTCCTAGCGGTTCCGTTTTCATTGATCGGCGCGGTGGGATTATTGTACGTCTTGGATTATCATGTTTCGGTCGCGGTCTGGGTCGGCATGATCGCATTGATGGGCTTGGACGCCGAGACGGGAGTTTTTATGCTGCTCTATTTGGATCTTTCCTACGAATCCGCCGAACGAAAAGGGATGGTTCGAACTCGGGAAGACCGCATAAACGCGATCATACACGGAGCCGTCCATAGGGTTCGCCCCAAAATCATGACCGTCCTGGCTGCGATGATGGGTTTACTTCCGATCATGTGGTCCAACGGGACGGGTTCGGACGTAATGAAACGAATCGCGGCGCCCATGGTCGGCGGGCTTGCCACGAGCTTCCTACTGGAGCTTCTAGTATATCCGCCTATTTACTTATTATGGAAAGAAGGGAAACTCGTCTTTGGACAATCTCTACCGATCGTTTCCAAATTTTTCGACCGAACCGAATCTAAGAAAAAAGACGTTCTAATAACGCAGGTAAAATCGGAAAGTGAAACATTGAATGAAGCGGATTCTTACGAAGATGAAATTCGAAAGACGGCTCAAATCAGAGGAAAGAAGCTTAAAAAAAAGACACTTTCCTAGACTCATTCGTATTCTTGGAGATTTAGGTCGGATGGAAATGAGATACAGTTTCGATTCGGACACTCGAGCCGAGACCACTTGTCAAAAAAATACGCAATAAAGAAATTACGTTTCTCTTAATCGTTTTTTGCGACGCAAAAGACGATTAAGAATTCAAATGTTAAGCGAACAAAATTTTCATCTTGATCAAGGGAATCCTCATTCGTATAATGTGGTTAATTCGGTATTAATTGCCGAGAAAATGTTTAGAAAGCCCGTGGAGACACTATGAAAAAAATATTCGCAACCATCCTATTGTCGGCAATCATTCCGACGATCGGCGTTTATGCATTCAGCGATTTGGAAAAACTTCTGATCGCGGAAGCGACCACACCCGAGTTAAAGAAAATAGCGAAAGATTATTTCCTCAGAAAAGCTCAGGATCAAAAGGAGCTGGCCGAAAAATATAAAACCTTAAGCAACCTGAATCGGGGCGGTAAGTCGACTGCTGAAGACGCAGACAGAAAGAAGTACAAACAACTTTCCGAGCAAGTCGCCCAAGAGGCCGAAAAATATAAGGCTCAAGCCGATAAATTGTAAAGGAATCGTCCGTAAAGGTTTTCCGGATCCTTTCAAATCCGGGGAACCGATTTACCGAATTTGCCTATGAGTCAAGAGGGAGATAAGCGACAAAATTGTACTCCGGAATTTTCGGTTCCCATCCATAGGTTTCCTGAATCTTCCGT
The DNA here is from genome assembly GCF_000243675.2 of Leptospira inadai serovar Lyme str. 10. NCBI lineage: Bacteria > Pseudomonadati > Spirochaetota > Leptospiria > Leptospirales > Leptospiraceae > Leptospira > Leptospira inadai. Next base: position 390,001 of record NZ_AHMM02000015.1, read on the forward strand.
TCCAATCCCTCGGCGCCACCCTTTTCCCCGTGAACGATATATATCCTAGGGTTGGATCCTCTTAGATCCGATAGCCAATCGACAAGTTCCGCTTGATCCGCGTGTGCCGAGAATCCGTCTATGATATCGACGCTACATCGGACAGGATGCCATTTTCCGCGTATTTTAATTTCTTTTTCCCCATCCAAGAGATTCCTTCCACGAGTTCCTTCCGCCTGGTATCCCGCGAGCAAAACCAAGGAATTGGGATCTTTCAGAGTCTCCTCTAAATATGTAAGTACTCGCCCTCCGGTTGCCATCCCGCTTCCCGCGATTACGATCTTAGGGCCCATTAAAGTGGAAATATGCTTGGTTTCATCCGCGTGTTGCACGATCGAAATTTGTTCGCACATCGCGTCCAAGTCCGATTTATTAATCTTATGCCAATCCGCTCCGTAACGACGAAAGATTTCCAGAATATGAAGCCCCATCGGAGAATCCATATAAACGGGCGTCGGAGGAATTCTTCCTTCAATCCTCAATTTCCAAAGCAGATACATGAGAAGCTGAGTCCGCTCGACAGCGAAGCTTGGAATGATTATGCTTCCTTTTTTTTCCGCGAATTCGTTTATCAACGATGCTAATTTATTCTCGGACTTTCCCGAATGAAGCCTATTACCGTACGTAGATTCGATCAAAAGCAAATCCGCATGTTTCGGCTTTTCGGGAGGAAACAAGAGCGGATCGTCTTTTCTTCCTAAATCTCCGGAAAACAAAAACGTCTTCCCGTTAACTTGGATCTCGATCGAACTGGCGCCGAGAATATGTCCTGCATAAAAAAAACGGGCTCGTATCCGCGGGAACAAGTCGAACCAAACGCCGATTTCCCGTCTGCGAAAGAAAGAAATGGTCTTTTCTACATCCTTTATTTCATAAAGAGGTAAAGCAGGCAAATGCTTCGAATACCCGTGACGATTTGCAGCCTCCGCGTCTTCTTCTTGCAGATGGGCGCTGTCTTTTAAAATGATCTCGGCTACGTCGAGGGTAGGAGCGGTTGCCAAAATGTTTCCTGAAAATCCCGATTTCACCAACCTAGGTAAGTAACCTGTGTGATCCAAATGTCCGTGAGTCAAAAGGATAACATCGATTCGTTCAGCCTCCGTCGGAAGAACATCCCAATTTCGTAAGCGCAATTCCTTAATGCCTTGGAATAATCCGCAATCGATCAAAATATTTTTGCCGAATACGGTAAGGAGGTATTTAGATCCGGTGACGGTGCCGACAGCTCCTAAAAATCGTAAGCTTGCGATTTCGGAATTCATAGAAAGAATTATCCTTTATTAATATATTTAAGCATAAAAAAGCCCGCCTGATTAGCGGGCTTACAATTCATAATTTTAAGTTCGACCGATAAAATCCGAACGAACTGCACTTTCAGGCTTCAAGTTTACTTTAAGGTAAAAGATCAGCCGAATCTTTCGCTCAAAAGCTTTACGACCTGCTCGGGTCGCATGTTTGCTTGCGCCAGCATCGCGACTCCGCTCTTGGTCAGTATTTGATTCTTCGTAAATTCCACGATATGTTCCGCGACGTCCGCGTCTCGAACGCGACTTTCCGCCGAAACCATATTAATGTAATTTGCCTGTAAACCTTCCGCCGTAATCTCTAATCGGTTGTAGTAAGCTCCTAAATCGGATCTCTGCTTATTGACTCTTTGGATTGCATTATCCAAAATGCCGATCATCGAATTGGAGGAAGCCGGAGTGGATAAAGTCTGCTTTTTCCCGTTGCTTTCCAATTGTAAAGCTGCTGCGTTCATAGCGTCCACGAAAATTTCGAGCTTCTCGTTCTGATTCGGACCAACGTGAAGTTGGATGGGATTCTTGGATTCCTTGGAATAAGCCCCGCTTAACGGGCGAATCTTATTGAATTCGGCCGTTTTTCCCAAACGATCCACTTCGTCTATCAGTTGGTCGACTTCGAGCTGAACCAATTTTCGATCGTCGTCCGAGTAGATTCCGTTGGAAGTCTGAACGGAAAGCTCTCTCAATCTTTGCAGAATATTATTCACCTGCTCTAGATTTCCTTCCGTGACTTGGATAAAGGAAACTCCGTCCATTACGTTTCGTTCCGCCTGAGCGATGCCTCGAATCTGAGTCCGCATTCTTTCGGATACCGCAAATCCCAACGCATCATCTCCGGCGCGATTGATGCGCATTCCGGTAGAAAGCTTTTCTGCGACCTTGTCCTGATCTTGGTTTACTGTCTTCAGTACATTATTCGTACGAAGAGCGCTGATGTTGTGATTGATAATCATCAACAACCTCCCTGTAGATGAGGTACGGATCCGTCCGCACCTATATTTCCGGATCTTTGGGGGGAGGGGAGCCCCCCGGGCTACCCGGGTTCCACTGCGAATTTCCGCTCCCTAATTTTTCCGAAGGGGCGGACTTTTTTTATAATTTCTCCTAAAGGACTAAACCATCAAAGACGATATTGTCTATAGGGAAAATTCTGTTTAGAATATACTCCCTTTTGATCAATCTGCAACTTTTTTTCCTGGTACCAGCCCTTTTCCTAGGGAAATTTCTGCCCCTTCCTAAGATTTTGTCTCCTAATTCCTTATTTATATGAAAATATACACGAAAAAGGGCGACTCTGGGACAACCTCTCTTGCCAACGGATTGAGAGTTTCCAAAGCGGATGACCGCGTTGAATTGTACGGAACCGCAGACGAATTGAATTCTTCCTTGGGAGTGGCAAGCGCCTTCCTGAAATCGGATTCTAAATTAAGAGCGAGTCTAGAACGAATCCAAAATCTTCTATTTGAATTAGGATCGGAACTCGCAGGTTACAGAAAGGATGACGGTACTTCCTGCTTGTTGGAAGAAGATACTCTCCAGCTGGAACGAGAAATCGATGAATGGCAAAATTCCCTTACCCCTCTTAAGCATTTTATACTGCCAGGAGGTTCCCAGGCCTCGGCACTTCTTCATGTAAGCCGCACTCTAGCCCGCAGGCTTGAAAGAGAATTGGTAAAGGCCAAAGATTCCCGCATGGAAATTCATCCGGAAACTTTGAAATTCCTAAACCGTCTCTCGGATCATTTATTCGTAGCCGCTCGATATGCAAATTTCGAATCCAATATAAAGGAGCCTCAATGGCAGTCGAGAGCCAAGGGAAATTAAGACATCCGAAAGGACTTTTTATTCTTTTCTTAGTCGAGATGTGGGAAAGATTTTCCTTCTACGGAATGCGGGCCCTGCTCGTTTTGTTTCTGACTAAGGAATGGCTGCTTTCCGATCCGGAAGCAAACCGAATTTACGGAGTCTATAACGGACTCGTATATCTAACTCCGATCTTCGGAGGATTTCTAGCGGATCGTTTTTTAGGGTATCGATCGTCCATCTTTCTGGGGGGACTTTTGATGATGTTCGGACACCTCTCCTTAGCCATAGACGGAAGCGTTCCGTTTTTTTTAGGCTTGGCTCTTTTGATCTTAGGGAACGGATTCTTTAAGCCCTGTATTTCGACTGTGGTTGGTAGAATTTACGAATTGGAAGGAAAGTCCGATTTAAAGGATTCGGGTTTTACGATTTTCTATTTCGGAATCAATACAGGCGCGGTGCTAGGAACCTGGGCCTGCGCGAACATCGCTGATATTTACGGTTGGCACTACGGATTCGGAGTCGCGGCAGGAGGAATGCTGACCGGATTACTTATCTTTGCCTTTCTAGGAAGAAAGATCTCCGGAAAGGCTTTTATCCCCGGAAACGATACGGATTCGAAGATCGAGTCCGAAGCCTCCTACGTCGATAGTTCATCGACCGGCATTGTGGACGCGGGAAGGATCCGGGCAATTCTGGTTTTTTCTAGCGTCACGATCGTCTTTTGGGCTTCGTTCGAACAGATGGGTTCCTCCTTGAACCTGATCATTGATCGGTATGTGGATCGAAATTTCTACGGTTGGGAAATCCCCGCCGCTAATTACCAATCCTTAAATCCTATTTTTGTGATCTTACTTTCGTTGGCGATCTCTTGGGCCTGGAGAAAATTAGAAGCCTCGGGAATTCATGTTTCAAGCGTCACTAAATTTTGCTCGGCATTGATTACCCTTGCCTCGGGTTTTTTGGTTCTTTCCATCGCAACTTCGGTATCGTCGGGTAAATTCTCTTCGGGGTGGATCGTTCTTGCGATTTTATTCCATACCATCGGAGAGCTTTTGATTTCGCCGGTCGGCTTATCTTTAATCACGAAACTTGCTCCGACTAAAATGGCATCCATGATGATGGGGATCTTTTTTCTTTCCAGCTTCTTCGGACATTTGATCGCCGGCGAACTGGCGGGTCTCATGGGAGGACGGGAGAATCTACCCGTCTTCTTTCTGATCTTCGTGATCTTTCCGGGAATCGTAGGAATCTTCTTATTTCTGTTTCGGAAAAAATTAGAAGCTTGGATGCATGGAGTAAGATGAAATCGAAAATTTCAATTCTTATTCTGATCTGTATTTTTCAAGTTCCGTTAGTTGCGGATCCGTTTCAAGATCTGCTAAAGGACGATTTCTCCAGAGGTCAGACCTTACTGATCAAGAATACCGTCTTTCAAAAAATCGGAAAAAGATCCGGCGACAAAGATGTCCTGGCAATCACCAAGAAAATCGTCCCTTGGGCAATTTTGGAAGGTTTGCCGCCGGAGAAAGTAGCGGACCTAATTTTAAAAATTGATATCGCGCAAACTGCGGGACTTAGTTTTGAAGAAGCGGAAGACGCGATTCCTCCTTCCGCTACTCGGAATCTTAGCGACGAAGATTTTCCGTACGTCGCATTGTATTTAAAGGAAACGAAATTGTCGGGGATTCGAGAGGAGGTTCGAAATCGATTCCTGGAGGCTGCCTTAGAGAAACAATGGTCCGGATTTTCCGTTCTAGCGGGCGGACGGGCCTTGTCTGCAGGAAAGCTGGTTGATTTTCCGCAAAATAGACTCGCGACAAGGATTCTAAAACGATTCAGCCCGGGAGGAAGAAAGGAAACTCTCGCCCGGTGGGAAAAGGATTTTAAATCGGTATTGAACGATACGCTGGAAGGAGGTTCGTACATTCTTCTTTCAAATCTGAAGACGGTCTATAACCAAGGTTTGAATTCGAAAGAGCCCGACTTGAGCAAAGCTAGAGCAGTAGAAAACTCGTTACGCGAAATCGGTCAGATCGTAATCGGAGATCGCCCGAAGTTCGAACCGGTTAGCGAACCGCCCTTAGTTCCGAATCTTCCCGAACCGAATGAACCCTTGCCGGAACCGAACGTTATAAAACAAAATTGGCAGACAGTATCGGCGTCTATGCTGCGTAAGGTTGCCGGAGAATGGGTAGGAACTCCTTATAAATGGGCAGGGGCGGCAAAAACAGGCACCGACTGCTCCGGGTTTACTTACAGAGCCTTGACCGATACTAGAATCGGAGTCCCGGAAAATCGAATGTCCCGGGCCTCCAACGCTCAAACGAAACTCGGAGTCGCCGTCGCTCATAACGAAATGCGAGCAGGAGATTTGATTTTCTTTTCCGCGTCACCCAACCAGGCAAAAGTAACCCATGTCGGACTAGTACTTTCGGAAACAGAGTTTGCGCATGCTTCCTCTTCTCGCGGAGTAATTTTCGATAAGGTCAATTCCAAGTGGTGGCTGGATCGTTTCGTACTCTCAAGACGATTATTTCGGACTGTGATCGATTAAAATCCGCGTCGGCTTTCGCCTAAGATCTCAGGTAAAATGCGAAAGATTTTAGCTCATTCTCCCAAATTCATTTCCTCTACGATCCAGAGTAATACCTTCGCCTTCGCGATCGGATCGGGATGAGAGAGAATCTCCTGCTTTTTCTGGAATTCGAAATTTAAAATCGAAGAAATGAAGTCGATCGGGAACGGGTGATTCCAGAGTTCGTTCATCCGCAAAATCAGATCTTCCTGCGCGCCTTCCGCCAAGAGAATTCGCTTGGTTAAGGAAAGAATCTTATCGAATACATCACGAAAACCGTCTTCTTTCGTGTACTTTGTCTCGGAGGGAATTTTCTCGATGATTCCGATTCGAAACGGATCCATGACCTCGTATCCGCTTAGTTTAGCGATCCCTTTCCCTTCGAGAAGAATATTCGATCTTCCGTCCGGAAGGGGATCCCGTCGGATAATCGTTCCCCAACCAAAAACGGATTCGATCTCCGGATGAGGATCCTGCTTCTTTAAGGAATCCATTCGAATCGGAGCCACCGCCATTTCTTCCCCCGACTCGGAACAATAATCCAACATCATTCGATACCTGGGTTCGAATATATGTAGAGGAAGAAACGTTCCCGGAAATAGAATGATGCCGGGAAGGGGAAAGATAGGGATTGTAGTTGTTGACACCGAAGGAATATCCTAACCTTTTGAAGAGAAAACGCAAACGAATTTGCCAATCTCGGTCTGAAATTGTATTCTATAGAAAAACATCAATATGTCGCCGCTTCTTCTAGACTCGCCAAAACGAAGATTATCGTATTAGGAGATCTTATTCTCGACGAGTATTTGTTCGGCGAAGTAAATCGAATTTCTCCGGAAGCACCGGTTCCAGTCGTCTGGATTCGAAAAGAAAAAACGACTCTCGGCGGTGCCGGGAATGTGATCAAAAATTTATCCAGATTCGGAGTGCAATCCGTCGTTCTAGGACGATCCGGAAACGACGAGACCGCGAAAACATTAAGTCATTTGTTGACCTCCGAAAAGACGGAGGAAGGCGAAAACAAAGTGATTCGTTCCGAAAGAGTGCCGACAATCCTGAAAACAAGAGTGATAGCGGGTCATCAGCAAGTTTGTAGAATCGATCGGGAAGAAACTCTTTCCTTAACCCAAGAAGAAGAATCCGAATTGATTCGGGCATTCGCGGATCGGATCGACCGAGTAGACGGGGTTGTGTTATCGGATTATGATAAAGGAACCCTAACTCCTAAATTAATTCGTGAAGTCATTTCACTAGCGGTAAAAAAAGGGAAAATCGTCGCCGTCGATCCGCAGGTTTCTCATTTTTTTCAGTACGAAACGGCAAGCATCATGACTCCGAACCATCACGAGGCAGGGCGTGCTTTAGGAAGAAAATTGGATTCGGATGGGGAAGTCGAGATCGCCGCAAAGGAAATCGCGGAACGTCTCCGGTCTCCATCCATGATGATCACTCGCGGAGAAAAGGGAATGAGTCTTTATCTAGCAAAGGAAGGAAAAACATATCATATCCCGACAGTCGCTAAGGAAGTCTTCGATGTCACCGGCGCCGGAGATACCGTCATATCCGCCTACACTGCCTTCCGCACCGCAGGTTTAACCGAATTGGAATCGGCACTCATTGCAAACGTGGCGGCCGGAGTCGTCGTAGGTAAACTAGGAGCCGAAACCGTTTCCCCGGAAGAACTGCAATTAGCCTTGGAAAAAAGAGGGCTATTTCGTTGACCATAATTCGATCCTGCTTGGAGAAAATCATACCGTTTTCGGAGGCCTCGCCCGTCGCAAATCGCGTTCGTAAAACTCATAAAATCGTATTTACGAACGGCGTCTTTGATTTGATGCACAAAGGACATTTAACGTATCTGGCCCAGGCGGCAGAACTGGGCGATTTTCTTTGGATCGGTCTCAATTCCGATTCCTCCGTAAAAAAAATCAAAGGCCCGGAACGACCTATTCATCCTGAAGAGGATAGAGCCCTTCTTCTCGCATGTCTCTCTTTCGTGAATGCTGTTACCGTATTTACCGAAGAAACCCCTATCGAATTGATTTCAAGGATTCGTCCGGATATTCATACGAAGGGTGGGGACTACGATCGAGAGGCACTACCGGAAACTCCACTTGTCAGGAGTCTTGGTGGAGAAGTCCAGATTCTTCCCTTTATTCAGGGTTTTTCGAGCACGGAAATCATCCATAGGATTCGGGGAGTCTAACAAAAAGGGCGGATTTCCTCCGATCCGAATCCCATCGTTGTCCTTTCCGGGAAATTCTTTGAATTTCGGAGTTGGTTTTTCACGAACCGAGAAAAACCCTGTTCAGCAAGGAAGGAGACGGAATTGTCCAAGACCAGATTTATTTTCGTAACCGGAGGAGTTTGCTCTTCCCTAGGAAAAGGGGTTTCCGCAGCGGCCCTAGGTTGCCTGCTCGAAAGCAGGGGATATACCGTTTCTCTTCAAAAAATGGATCCGTACATCAATATAGATCCCGGAACCATGAGCCCTTACCAGCATGGTGAAGTTTATGTTACGGAAGATGGGGCAGAAACGGATCTGGACCTAGGATACTACGAACGCTTTACGAAATCCAAGTTCACCCGAAAAAACTCCGTATCCACCGGCCAAATTTATAATACAGTCATCCAGAGAGAACGAAAAGGGGATTACCTAGGAAGAACGGTGCAAGTCGTTCCGCATATCACGAATGAAATCAGAAATCGAGTTTATACGCTCGCTCGAGAAAATGCCACCGATTTCGTGATCGTAGAAATCGGTGGTACGGTAGGGGATATAGAGTCGATTCCGTTTTTAGAGGCAATTCGACAGATGAGATACGAGCATGGGCCTACCCACGTTCTATTCATTCATGTGACTTTGGTCCCGACAATCACTGTTGCCGGAGAAGCAAAGACGAAACCGACGCAGCACTCCGTGAAAGAACTCCTGGCTTTAGGAATTCAACCTGATATTCTGATTTGTAGAGTAAACCAACCGATGAGTAAGGATATGAAAGGCAAGATCTCCTTATTCTGTAACGTAAAGGAAGAAAACGTGATCTCCGCTTCGGATATCAGTACTTCCATTTATGAAATTCCCAAAATGTATAAGGAAGAGAAATTAGATCAGGTCGTTTTAAAGACTCTTGGTATGGAGTTGGGGAAATCGAATTTCTCGGAATGGGAAAAGATTATCAAAAGTCTTCAATCCGCAAAGCATACCGTTCAGATCGCGGTAGTCGGAAAATACATTTCTCTCCATGACGCCTATCGCTCCGTTTATGAAAGTCTTTCTCACGGTGGAATCGCTAACGAAGCGAATGTCGAATTCGTAAAAGTCGATCCCGAAAAAGTGGATAAGACGAACGTAAAAGAAGTCCTTAAGGGTGTTCACGGAATTTTAGTCCCCGGCGGTTTCGGCGATCGAGGAATCGAAGGAAAAATTCTAGCCATCCAATATGCCAGAACCAAAGGGATTCCTTTTTTCGGAATCTGCTTGGGAATGCAATGCGCAGTCATCGAATATGCCCGAAATGTTCTAGGTTTGAAGGATGCGAATTCCACCGAATTCAGGCCGGATTCCTCGGATCCGGTCATTTCATTGATCGAAGAGCAGATGGATATCGATCAAATGGGAGGCACGATGCGTCTTGGATCGTATCCCTGCAGAATCCGCAAGAATACTCTCGCGTTTGCGGAGTATAAACAGGAATTGATCTACGAACGTCATCGACATCGTTTTGAATTCACGAATCGCTTTAAGGAATCGTTCGAAGAGAAAGGCCTGGTTTTCTCGGGAATTTCTCCGGACGAAAATCTGATCGAAATCGTGGAAATTCCGGATCATCCCTGGTTTATCGGAGTGCAATTTCATCCGGAATTTACCGGCAAACCGACCAAACCTCATCCTCTATTTGCAGGATTCATTCGCGCTGCCGTCAAACTAACTAGGAAGGTTTCATGAGCGATCAAACTGCGAGCACAAGGGAGTTTTTGAACGGAACTAAAATCGGCGAGGACAATCCTTTCTTTTTAATCGCAGGCCCCTGCGTAATGGAAAATCGGGAGCTTCTCGATTCCGTATGCGGCGAGATGGTGGAAATCTGCGGAGAATTAGGAATTCCTTATATATTTAAGAGCAGTTTCGATAAAGCGAATCGATCTTCGGTGAATTCTTACAGGGGTCCGGGCCTAACGGAAGGAATCAAACATTTAGAATTCATCAAAAAAAAATACGACGTATCCGTGTTAACCGACATCCACGAGACTTCGCATATTATTCCGTTAAAAGACATTTTAGATATCTACCAAATTCCCGCATTTCTATGCAGACAGACCGATTTAATTTCGGAATCCGCAAAAACCGGCAAATGGGTGAACGTCAAAAAAGGACAATTCCTGGCTCCTCAAGATTGCAGACATATCAAAACGAAGATCCAAGAATCGGGATCCGAAAAATACCTGGTAACGGAACGCGGAACCACATTCGGTTACGGAAATCTAGTCTTCGACGGCAGAACGGTCCCCATACTCCACGGGTACGATATTCCTGTCGTTTTCGATGCGACCCACTCCGCCCAACTTCCGGGCGCTGCCGGAAATATTACCGGCGGTCAGAGGGAATTTATTCCGAGCATGGTAAGAAGTGCCGTTTCTCTAGGTATCGAAGGAATTTTTATGGAAGTCCATCCTGACCCTGATAAAGCGCTTTCGGACGCCACAACGCAGTATCCGATTTCCAAAATCAAGGCTCTTTTAAAAGAACTGATCGGATTGGATCGATACGTAAAACGGGAAATTCTCAATAAAGATTGACCGGCCTCGGTCAATCAGGCGGAACTTTGAAATTTCAGCTCGCCTTTCTAAAAAATCTAGATTCGGAAACCGTCCAAAAATACAGGATGTTCGGCGGAATAGCGGCCGGCATCGGATTAATCGTAATTTTCTTTCTGGTTACGGGTAAGAAAGAAGCTAAATACACTCGAGTCGAAAACGAGAAAGAAAGCGGAGCGACAATATCGTTCAGGAATTTCGAGCGGGACCAATATGACGAAAACGGAATTCTCATTTGGAAACTGAAAGCCGAAGAATCATATGTGTTTGTCGGAGATGGCAGAACCGTCTTTTATGTCGTCGACTTCGATCAGTACGAAAACGGTAAGTTTAAGTCGAAGCTCACCGGCGATAAGGGCGAGATCAATCATATGTCGAAGCTAATGGTTCTGAACGGTAACATTCATCTACGCACGGATGAGGGACGGACCTTGTCGGCAAAATCATTGGAATACAACACCGAATCGAAAAAACTTTCCTCGGACGAAGAGGTAGTGGTGGAAGCGGATGGTACCAAAATCAGAGGAATCGGTCTAAGAGCCGATAAGGATCTGAATAAATTCACCATTCTACATCCGACTGCAATTACGCAGGGAGGATCCAATCCTCTGTCTTCCGCACCGGAGTAAGAACCGATGAAAAATCGACTCGGTTCGCTTCTTTTCATATCGGCTCTTCTATTCGTAAGCGATCTTTTTTCCCATGTACGTCCCCCTTTGTTATTCTCGCCGGAATCATTGGAACGGAAGCCTATTCAAGGAATCGGTGAATCCGATCCGACAAAGAAGGAAAGTTTTCCGACGTATTGGGGAGGCAGCACACTGACCCAGGAGGATAAGCAAATCCAAGGATTGAAAGTCACGACTTTTACTCTTGAAGGAGGCGCCTGGATCCAACATAAAAAGGTAAAGCTTTCCGCCAACCGAATCGAAGTGATCGGGAAGGAAGCATATAAAGCATTTTTAAAATACGGCGTCGAAGTGGACGACCAGGAAAACGGAACCACTCTTAAGGCAGGCACGGGCGAATACGATAAATATGCGGAAACCGTCATCATAAAAGATAGACCAAGGTTATTCTTTAAGGATAAAACCGGAAAAACCACCATCATTGCCGCTCAGACGATCGAAAGGCAGCTTAGTACGAAAATTACGAAGCTGATCGGCGGAGTGATCATCACTCACCCTGATGTAACTATTTTATGTAAGGAAGCATTGTTTAAAGAATCCGAAAATGTGATTACTACGGATCCGAACCCATTTTTACTCTCCAAAGATCGATATCTAACAGGCACGAAGCTTTCTTTCTATACAAGTGAGAATAGAATTCTATTGGAGCAGAATACCGTTCTTTTCCAGACTTCCTACGAGAAACGACAAACGGAAAACGGTAAGGAAACGACGGAAAAGATCATTACCATCCTAGAGGGCGATCGATTGGAGAGCAGCAACAACGAAAATAAGGAAAGAGTAATCAGTTTAAAGGGGAACTCCACTATTTTCAGAAAGAACGTAAAAATAACGGCGGACGTATTGGAATCGTTAGGAGCGGATTCGCACACGATTCGAGGAAGAAAAAACGTCCGGATCCACGACAGGGAGAATTATTTAATCCTTTCCGGAAACATATTGGATTACTTTCGTAAAGAAGAGTATATGCATGTTACCGACGAAGGTAAGATGGAATTCTTAGATTCGAAATCCGGAGCCGTAACGACTACTATGACGGCTCAAGAGTTCGAACGTTTTCTAGATAAAGACGAAACCGTAATACGCGGGAATGTGTTCATAAAGGCAAAAGGTTCTCAAGCGATGGGCGAGTATGCCACTTACTATGAAAAAGATGAGACGATCCATTTGGAAGGGAATCCTCGGATAGATCGATCCGGCAAGATTTTACGAGCGGGAAAAATCCTCTTTTATCCCAGGGAAGGCCGGGCGATCCTGACGGAAGGAGTCCATCTAGGAAATTAGGAGACGCATGGGTACGACAATCCGTTGCCAGAACCTCGTAAAGATATACAATAAACGCAAGGTCGTTGACGGGGTAACGTTCGATATTCGAAAAGGAGAAGTCGTCGGATTATTAGGTCCCAACGGGGCGGGCAAGACCACTTCCTTTTATATGTCCGTCGGATTCGTGCAACCCGATTCGGGCCATGTGTTCATAGACGACCAAGAGGTAACTGAATTTCCGATGCATACCCGCGCTAAGTTAGGGGTCGGGTATTTAGCGCAAGAGGCTTCGATTTTTAGAAAGTTGACCGTCGCCGAAAATTTGGAAGCCATCCTGGAAACCCTAAAAATTCCCAGAAGCGAAATCATCAGACGAAGAGACGAGCTACTGTTAGAGCTTCAAATTATGCGTGTTGCCAATCAAAAAGGGTATACGCTTTCGGGTGGAGAACGCAGAAGATGCGAAATCGCCCGTTCACTTGTTACAAATCCGGACTTTATCCTTCTTGACGAACCTTTTGCCGGGGTAGATCCTATAGCGGTTAAGGATATTCAAACGGTAATCAATAGCCTAAAAGAAAAAGGATTAGGAATACTTATCACCGACCACAATGTGCGAGAAACGTTAAAAATAACGGACAGAGCATATATAATGCATAGCGGCAAAATTTTGATCGCCGGAACACCGAAGGAACTTGTGAACGATAAAGAAGCAAAGCGAATGTATTTAGGCGAGGATTTCAAACTGTGAATTTAAATCACCAACTCGTCCAAAAGCAAACTCAGAAACTGGTAATGACTCAGGATCTTCGCCAGTCCATCGAGCTATTGCCGCTTTCGACGGTGGAACTTGCGGATAGAATCAGCGCCGAGTTGGTGGAAAATCCTATGCTGGAGGAGGAAGCCTCTTCCGAAAGGAGCAAAAATCCGGAACTGTATTCCATAGACGATCTTCGGAGAAAAGAAAAAAACGATTTCCTAAAAAATTCGGACGTCGGCTGGCAGGAATCGTTCAGCATCGATAGACCCCAGACACGCGGTTCGGACGCCTCCGATCGAAATCAAAAATATATAGAATCCTCCCCCAATACTCAATCTTTGTCCGAGCATCTTCTTTGGCAATTGCGGATTTCCTCACTAAAAGGAAAGGAAATGGAAATAGCCGAAATGCTCATTTCCATGTTGGACGATCGGGGTTTTATTCCTCAAACTCAGGACAAGCTGGCCGCGGAGATCGGAGTAAGCACAAAGACGATTCGAAAGGTACTGGATCAGATTCATCAATTGGATCCGCTTGGAATCGGTGCGAGAGATATCCAGCAGACGTTGCTGGTTCAGGCTAAAATTTTAAAGCCCGAAGACATTCGACTGCACGACTTAATCGAGAAGCATTTGAAAGATCTGGAAAAGCTGGATTATAAAGGAATTTCCAAAAAGATGGGAATTCCCGTGGAAAATGTAGAGGCGATGGCGGCCGAGATTAAGAAACTAGAACCGTTTCCCGCCACTTTATATACTCCTAAAAAACCCGATTATATTCTCCCCGACGTAATCGTGAGGGAGATCGGCGGGGAATTTAATATTCTGCTAAACGACGAATGGCTCCCTAAGCTGAAAATTAATAAGGAATATAAGGGTTTCTTAAAGAAGGGCGCAAAAGATTCGGATCGAGAGTATATTTCCACTAAATTAAGTTCCGCCGAATGGTTGATTCGTTCCGTCAATCAACGTCGACAAACCTTATACAGGGTCGTATCGGCGATTATCGAGCTCCAAACCGAATTCTTTCGTAAAGGAGTTCGCTTTCTCAGGCCGCTTACTCTCAAGGATATCGCCGAACGACTAGAACTGCACGAATCCACCGTATCTAGGATCACTTCGAACAAATACGTCCAAACTTCCTGGGGAATTCTAGAGTTAAAATGGTTTTTTTCTTCCGGGCTTAAATCCAAAAGCTCCGAAGGGGGAATGGAATCGTCCAAAACGATACACGATATGATTCGGAATCTAGTAAAGGAAGAGGATCCTGAAAATCCCTTATCCGATCAGGAAATTGTCGAGCATATCGAAAAGAAAGGCATCGAAATAGCAAGACGAACGGTTGCGAAGTACCGTAAAATTTTAAGAATACTACCATCCAACCAAAGAAAGAAAGTTAAATCTTTGGAGGCAAGATAGGTCGATGTCCGTCCCTGGAATCAACGTCGCTAACATACTAAAAGATCATCCCGAACTGGGGTTAAAATTGATAGCGGGGGAAGCCGGCCTGCAGAACCGAATTCATAGCTCGGAAATAAACCGACCCGGGCTTTCGCTAACCGGATTTTATGAAAGCTTTGCTCATGATCGCATTCAAATTTTCGGGAAGGGGGAATGGGCATATTTAATCTCCCGAGAAGGGGATGGTTTAACCAGGATTGCAACCGAATTCTTTCACTTTCATTTAAATTGCATTATCTTCACGCACGGGAATACGGCCCCGCCGATCTTTATCGAATATTGCAATCGTCTGAATATTCCCCTGCTGATTTCCGATGTCTCCACTCATAAATTTATCACCTTAATTTCGCAAATTCTGGATAGGAGTCTGGCTCCGAGGACGATGAGACACGGAGTCTTAATCGAAGTTTTCGGAATCGGAATCCTTCTCTCCGGTAAAAGTGGAGTCGGGAAGAGTGAAACCGCCTTGGAATTAATCGAACGAGGCCATAGACTCGTCGCGGACGATATGGTTGAAATTCGACGACTATCGGAAAGTTATTTGATCGGTACTTGTTCGGACCTGCTTCGCCATCATATGGAAATCAGAGGGCTCGGAATATTAAATATTAAAGATATATTTGGAATAGGATCCGTACGGGACCATAAATTAATCGAATTAATCATACATCTAGAAGAATGGTCGGACGACAAGGAATTCGATAGGACCGGATTGGAAAATCGCACCGAGGAAGTTTTAGGCGTTTTAATTCCTTTGATCAAACTGCCCGTTCGTCCGGGCCGGAATATTCCGATTATCGTAGAGACCGCCGCAATGAATCAGAGACTAAAAAAATTAGGTAAGAATGCGGCAGCGGAATTCAGTCAAAAATTAAACATCTATTTGCAGCAAGGTAAAGTTGAGAGAAATCCACCTCAAAATTAATGAAAATAGCACGGGAATGCATGCACGCCCCGCCTCCGTCTTTGTAAATTGCGCGTCAAAATTTCCCTGCGAAGTTTTGGTTTCTAAAGAAGGCGTCGAAGTTAATGGAAAAAGTATCATGGGATTGATGATGTTGGCGTTAGCGCCCGGGCAAGAATTTTCCATCAAGGCTACTGGAGAAAAGGAAGGAGAGGCGATCGACGCTTTATCCAAACTTGTGGCCGACGATTTTGCGATATGAACCTTTTTCCTATTAGGAATGAGGAAAATCGCTACTACCTACGCGATCTCGTTATCCTATGCGGCGTTATCGTAGTCGCGATCATCCTAGCCGAGCTGCTTCATTTTCGACGATCCGATGAATCCACGTTTGTGGATCGTGTCTTAGTATATATCTATTATACGATCCCTCTATTCGCTCTCGCCCTCGCGATTTCATATTTATATAGGAATAAAAGAAATCTAGAAACCGGTAGACTGAGAAGTTCGATTCGATATCGACTGTCCTTAGCTTTTTTGTTTGTGGCAATGCTTCCGTCCATTCCGGTATTCTTTCTTTCCTCGAACGTTACGAGTCGTTTATTCGAAGGATTTTACGGGCTCGATATCGCTCAAGCCTTGGATGCGGGGGATTATTTCATTACGAAAGAGTATCAGGACGATCGCAAGGATCTGCTTATCAAGGCTCATTTACTTCAAAATCTAGTAAAAAAAGAAAACACAAACACCAGTCTTCTTACTTTGCGGGCCCATGAATTGAATCTTATTTCAAACCCGGGGTATTATATAGGATGGTATGAGAGCGAAACTCCGATCATCGAAAACCATTCCCTCAGACTACCTCCCAGCCGCTCCGGATTCCTTCCTATCGATGGGGAATCCATTCTGGAAAATCTTTCCGTAAGCCCGACGCATTCGTATTATTTTCTAAAAGTTCCGTCTCCGGATCCTGCGAAATATCTTCTAATCGGAAAAAGAATTTTTGTCGGAGAAGAGGAAAAAGCATATTCGATTTTAAACACTAGGAAGAATTATCATAAGGCCGATCTCGCAAAAGAAAAACTCCCGTACGAACTCAGAATCACAATAAGTCTTATGATTATCGTCGTTTTTCTTCTTTCGATTTTTTTCTCGTTGGTCTTCGCCCGAAAAATTTCCCGTCCCATTATCGATTTAGCGAACGCAACCCAAAAAGTCTCCTTGGGAGATACCGACATTAATCTTCCTTTAACCGAAGGGGGGGAGATAGGGGCATTAGTGGAATCCTTCAATCAGATGGTTAAGGATCTAAAGTCCAAAAATCGAGAATTGATGCATATTCAAAGGGTAGCCGCCTGGAAGGAAGTCGCGCAGAGAATGGCGCACGAAATTAAAAATCCGTTGACTCCCATCCAACTCTCGGCCGAGCGAATCAGGAGAAAATTGGATTCTAGTGTTCCGCTACCGTTTCACGAAATCGTAAACAAAGGAACCGAGACGATCGTCGGCCAAGTGAAGATACTACAACACTTGGTAAACGAATTCTCCGAATTCGCCAGGATGCCCGCACCGAGACTGATCAACCAGAATTTGGAGCCGATCATATTGGAAAGCGAAAAACTATACGAGCATACTCCGGGAATTCAAATCGAATTGAACCTATCCAAGAATTTACCTGAGATATTTTTGGATAAAAAATTATTCCTAGGAGTCATGAATAACCTATTTAAGAATGCCGTAGAGGCGATCGAGAGAAAGAAAGCGAAAGGTGAACTAGGGACGAATGCGGGAAGAATTCGCGTGTCTACCAAACTCGAAAGAAGAATCATGCGAAAGTCCGTCGTATTAACGATAGAGGATAATGGAACAGGAATATCGAGCGAATACCGGGCCAAAGTATTCGAACCGTATTACTCGACAAAAGAAGAGCATACGTCGGGAATAGGACTCGCGATAGTTCAAAAAACAGTGATTGACCATAGCGGTCATATCTCCGTAGATTTATCCGAACTGGGCGGTTGTAAATTCCGAATCGAACTCCCGGTCGCTTGAGTCATAATGAAAATTTTCATCGTAGACGACGAACTCGAAATCCGAAAATCCCTCAAGGATATCTTGGAGGATGAGCATTACGAAGTTGAGCATTTCGCGAACGGCAGATCTTTTTTGAAACAACTTAAATCCGAACGACCTAGTCTCGTACTTTTAGACGTTTGGTTAGGAAAAGAAGACGGGCTTACACTTTTGGACGAATGCAAGAAAATTTATCCTACATTGCCCGTTCTAATGATTTCCGGTCATGGAACGATCGAACTAGCCGTTCAAGCGACAAAGAAAGGGGCTGTCGATTTCCTTGAAAAACCGTTGTCGATAAATAAGGTATTGGAAGCCGTAGAGGGGGCAGTAATCGGCCAAGGAAGAGTTGAAAGTCCGGAAGTAAAACTGGAATACGATGAAATTTTAGGAAGTTCGACAACCATACAAAAGGTTAAATTTGCAATCGCGCAGGCTGCGGCCACGAATGCTCGCGTTTTCATCTACGGAGAAAACGGAACAGGCAAAGAACTGGTGGCGAGAACTATATTCAAAAATTCGAAACGAAGAGACCAGGCATATGTCGAAGTCAACTGCGCGGCGATTCCGGAAGAACTAATCGAATCCGAATTATTCGGGTATGTGAAAGGAGCTTTTACCGGTGCCACCGAATCGAGAATAGGGAAATTCGAAGCCGCAAACGGAGGAACTTTATTCTTAGACGAAATCTGCGATATGTCCTTATCTACCCAGGCAAAAGTGCTCAGAATTCTGCAAGAACAGCGATTCGAAAAACTGGGAAGTACGGAGACGATTTCGGTGGATGTTCGGATTATTGCCGCGACGAATATACCGGTTGAAGAAGCGATCAAGGAAGGCAAATTTCGCGAGGATCTGTACTATCGATTGAACGTAATTCCGATCATGATCCCTCCGTTGCGAGATCGCAAATCCGATATCCCGTTATTAGTCGATCATTACGTCGCACTCATCTTAGCGGAGAATCATTTACCGCCTAAAAAAATCGAGAATGAGGCAATTTCAATTCTTGAGAATCATTTCTGGCCGGGTAACATCAGAGAATTGAAAAACGTCATCGAACGTCTCTGCATTATGACGGTAGGGGATACGATTCGATCCCAAGATGTCAAAGATTCGCTGACCGGTTTTCTCAAGGCGAACGATTTAGTCGAAAAAGGGGATTTTAAGAGGGCTAAGGAGGAATTTGAAAAGCAATATATAATTAAAACTTTGCAAATGAACGAAGGGAATGTCTCGAAAACGTCCAAGGCTCTCGGTATTGAACGGTCGCATCTTTACCGCAAAATGAAATCACTCGGGATCCAAGCGGAGGATATCCATGACTAACACACCGACTCCTCTTCAAGAATTGAAGGGCATCCTACAAGATCTTAGATTTCTAATCAAGAAGGAGGATTTTCCGATTTTTCGAAAGCAGGGAGAACCCGATCCTCAAACAATGGAAATGGTCTGGAAAGAAAATTGGAGTTTTGGGTCCGCATCAGCCCAATCAGGAATCGCAACTGAAACCCGCGGGGTTCAAGTTAGAATACCTCCGAAAGAGCAGGATAGGAATTTTTCCTGCAAACTTTGTCCGGAGCGCTTAAGCGCAGTTCGCCATTTTATCGTTCGAGGAAGAAAGAAAATCTTGGTTCTTCATTACACCGGCGAATTTCAGCCGAATAAACCTTCCTATGCTAAGACTTCACCTCAAAGAATTTTCAGAACGTCTGAAGCCGAAAATTTATTCGATCGGATGATCCAAAAGGAATTCGGATTTTCAATGCGGGAATTTTATTATCAGGAATATCCGGCTTGCCTATTTTCTCAGGATCGGTCGAGCGAACTCGACTGGAAACGAAGAGTCGAAAATTGCCAAGTTCACGTAAAGGAAACTATTCAAAAAGAAGGAATCAAAGGTATTATATTGCTCGGCGCAGCGGCGACGTTGGCATTCGGAAAAGAAGAGGCGGCTAGACTTCTAGGAAAGAGGGTGGAATTCGAACCTGGAGTTCCCATGGTTATATTACGTTCTCCTGAAGCAATTCTCGCCTCGGAACAAAAAAGAAAAGTAGCTTCGTCGGATAGCGCGGAGTTCAGGGAAGCGAAGAAAAAGGAAATCGAAGTGAAGGAAAGCGTTCTTTCCCAATTAAATCTATTTCACCAAGAGGTTAAAGATCGGATTTGATTCGTTACGCCGAAATCGCTTTTGACCTTCCCATTCAAGAAGACACCTTCACTTACGAAGTTCCCCCGGAAACGCCTATCGGAGTGCGAGTAAGAGCGCAATTGAGAGGCCGCAAAGAAGAGGGGATCGTCATATCGGTCCATTCCAACGAGCCTAACTATAAGGTTCTTCGGATTGAAAAAATTATCGATAAGATTCCGGTCATAAACGACGAGCAGATTAAACTCGCCTTCTGGATGAAGGAACAGTATCTTTCCTCTTTGGGCGAATGCATACATAAGATGATTCCCAAGGGAAGGAGGCATTCTAAAGTTACCTTCGATCGGGAAGAAACGGAATCTCTTCCGTTACCGTTAAACGACGAGCAGCAACAGGCATACGAGAATATTAAAAGCGATTTCGGTAAAGATGCGGTTCATCTACTTTTCGGAATTACCGGAAGTGGAAAAACCGAAATCTACTTACATTTAATCGGGGATTTATTAAAGAAAAGCGATAGAGGCGTCTTACTTCTCGTTCCCGAGATCGGATTAACGTATCATATTATCCGAAAACTGGAAGCCGTATTTCCCGGACAAATCGCACTATTGCATTCCGCATTGAAAGTGTCGGAACGCTTTAAGGCGTACACGGATTTATTGCAGGGAAAGAAAAGGATCGCGGTAGGAACTCGATCGGCAGTCTTCGCCCCGGTTCAAAAACTCGGCCTGATCGTTATAGACGAGGAGCACGACGGCTCTTTTAAAGAGCATTCCTCTCCCAGGTATCATGCTCGTCAGGTCGCTCTTCAAAGATGTAGGGAGAACAAGGCGGTTTTAGTTTTGGGCTCTGCAACTCCCGCACTGGAAGTCTACCACTTAGCGATCACCGGTAAAATCGGCTTACAAATTCTTAGTAAACGCCCGGGGAATGCCAAACCGCCTCTCGTGAGGGTCGTGGAAAATCGGAAAGACTCCCGACTCATAACTTCGGAACTCGGCTTTGCGATAAAGCAGCGCTTGGACAAAAAGGAACAAGTAATTCTACTGCTAAACAGAAGAGGCTATAGCCCCTTATTATATTCCGAAAATGAAAAGTCCTACGTTCCTTGCCCCAACTGTACATCGCATCTATGCTTTCATAAAAAAGGATCCGTCATTTGTCATCTTTGCGGATATACGGACTCGTTGACGCACCTGGAAGCGACCAGAGGAGAAAAATTAGTATTACTAGGAACCGGTACCCAAAAATTGGAAGAACATCTTTTGGAAACCTTTCCAGGTTCCAAGATCGAACGCCTGGATCAAGATTCGATCCAGGATCGGTCCCTGCTGACGGAAGTGATAGGCAGACTCGTTCATGGGGAAATCGATATACTAACCGGAACTCAAATGATCTCGAAAGGGTTGGATGCGGGAAGAGTTACTTTGGTAGGAGTTTTAAACGCAGGGATCGGATTAGGTCTGCCCGATTTCAGGGCAGGAGAGCGAGTTTTTTCCCTGTTAACTCAGGTAGCAGGACGAGCGGGAAGAGCCGATTTACTCGGAGAAGTCATTATAGAGACTCTTACACCGGACCATCCGATCATTCGCATGGCCATCGACCAGAACTACGTAAAATTTTACGATTCCGAACTTCCGATTCGAAAAGAACTATTCTATCCTCCGTATTCGAGACTTGTCCGAATCCTCTCCAGATCGCCCGATGAACAAGCATCTCTAAAAGCGATCGAAGCGGCTTCTAGGATTATTAAACGACATCTTCCGGATCCCCAGACGGTCCTCCTCGGCCCTGCACCTTGTCCATTTTATAAGATAGATAAAAACTTTCGGAATCATTTACTCATCAAAACGACCACTCCGAGTAAATGGAGAGACGTCCTGCGAGAGGAGGTAAGAACGATAAAAATTCCTAAAAACGTTTACTTGGAATTGGATTTTGATCCAGTGGACCTCGTCTGATGAAAATCGCTTTTTTCGGCACACCGGAACATTCCGCTAAACTTCTTTCTTCACTCTTGGAAGAGCAGGATATCGAAATTCTGTTTGTCGTAACAAATCCCGATCGTCCCAAAGGTCGGAGTAAAACCCCGAGCCCGAGTCCGGTCAAAGAAGTCGCACAACGTGCAGGATTACCCGTATTTCAATTCGAATCCATTAAAAAGGAAAAGGAGAAGGCTGTCCGAGAATTCTCCCGGTTTCCGGTCGAGTTATACCTAGTCTTCGCGTATGGATCCATCCTACCGAAAGAAGTATTTCAATTTCCCAAATTCGGATCGATTAACTTACACGGATCCCTTCTACCCGAATTGCGTGGCGCGTCGCCTGTGCAAACCGCTCTTTGGAAAGGATACTCGAAGACCGGTATCAGTATTCAATATATAGGCGAGGGAATGGACGAAGGAGATATCATCCAGGCCAAAGAAATTACGATTTCTATGGAAGATGATACGGGAACTCTGATGGACCGGATTACCCAAGCGGGAACCGAATGTATAAAGCCCCTAATCCAGGGAAATAGATCGGAACGCTTTCCGGCGATCGCCCAAGATCATTCCCAAGCGACCTATTGTACGAAACTGAAATCGGAGGATCGAATCCTAGAGTTTACTCTTCCTGCTATCGACGTTCATAATCGGATTCGCGCCCTGGCTCCCGATCCTGGAGCGGTTTGCAATTTTCGAGACAAACGACTCGTTCTGCGAAAAACCGTTTGGACCGATATCGTAGAATCGCCTATTATACCGGGGAGATTGAAACGAATGGACAGAAAAGGCCTTCTTTTTCAGTGTGGAGATGGTCGATTCTTGGAAATCATCTCTCTTCAACCGGAGAATAAGAACCGCATGAGTGCGGCGGATTTCCTGAACGGCTTCCGCATCACAGAAGAGGATCGGTTCCAGTGACTCAGGAAGAACTCCGTTCCAAATACCTCCCGATCGGAGGTTATCTATTTTTTATCGCATTCGGTTTGGTCGTTTTTTTTATCGCGGCTTTTCTCGTCGTTTTTGTTCGAACCAAAAGTTCTACTTTGGTTGTCATGCCCGATGTCGTCGGGAAGTCCTATAATGAAGTGCATAATGAACTGAGTCGCCTTCAGTTGAAGATTCGACTCGAATCCAAACGATATCCGGATAAGACGGATGGAATCATCATTTATCAATCCATCCGTCCGGGGCGAGAAATAGAGGCCGGATCAAAAGTTTCCTTAACGGTGAATATCGGGTTGGATCGACTCATTATGCCCGAATTGAAAGGACAAACATTGGCTTCGGCAAAGAACGCTCTTGAAAAAGTCCTATCGGGAGAAACGTACGTATCCCTTCAACTGGGTGGGGTAACTTATGTGGAGCCCAAGGAAGGTGAACTTCCGGACACGGTCGTAGATCAAATTCCCGAAGCCGGAAAAAATACAACGGCAAGAGAGAAAGTCTTTCTGTTAGTCACGAAAGCTCCTGCGAAAAAGAAAGAGGGCGAGTCCCAGACCCTGGATTTTAAACCCGGCGACTCCTTTGTGTTTGCGCAACGAACATTGGCTCAGGCTGGAATTCCTTCCAAGGCCGATATAGTCGAAACGAAATTTCGCCCTGAAAGCGGAAAAATCGAATCGGCGCAAAAGATCGGTTCCGAATATCGGTTCAAAGTATTTTATTTCGAGCCGGAAGATCGGGTGGAAAGCGGCTATGAAAGTTTCGAGTATAAGATTCGAGATAGCGGAAATTATAAATTAATTCTGAAAGACCAAAAAGACGAATCGAAGCAAGTCGAGTTATCCGCGGCTACCCCGTATCAAGAAGGGGAAAAAATCCAGACAGTATTTTATCGGGCGGGGGATGTCACTCTGGTCTTGTTGGATCAATCCGGCTCGAAAGTAAAATCCAAAGACTACGAGAACGAATTTTGAAAATCTCCGCCTCCATCTTAGCGACACAGCTAACTTCGCTTTCTTCCCAAATCCCTTCTTTCCTGCAAGAAAACATCGATTTGATTCATATGGATGTGATGGATGGAAATTTCGTACCCCAAATCAGCTTTGGAGAAGCGATCACTAAAGAAGTAAAGGATATGACTTCGATCCCCTTAGACGTACATCTAATGGTTGAAAAACCGGAAAATCACGTTCCTAAATATTATGAATTGAATCCTTACTGTATTACATTTCATGCGGAGACCACAAGATTCCCGATTCGCTTGGCCCAAGAAATCAGGAAGAACGGTCCCAAAGTAGGCGTTTCTCTAAATCCGGGCACTCCTGTTTCTGCCTTAGAAACCCTGCTACCTTACATTGATTTAGTGCTGATCATGACGGTCGAACCCGGTTTCTACGGTCAGAAGTTCGTTGAGGGAGGAATCGAGAAGATTCAGAAAGTGAAATCTTTGATTTCTCCATACCGGATTGAATTGGAAGTAGATGGTGGCGTTAACGACTCGAATATTCGAGACCTGGCAAAGGCCGGAGTGGATATTTGCGTAGTAGGAGCCGGATTATTTAAGTCCGGACATCCGAACGATAACGGAAAAAATCTAAAGAAGCTTGCTTCCGGCATTTAAAAGGAAAACGACTTCCATCAGAAATCGACTTTCCGCTAAGTCAAAGCGAAACAAGGTACATAATGCCGTAAAACCTTGACAGTCGGTAACGGTTCTAAAAAATGGCTTATTAAGGCGAACTGTGCTTCAGTTTGCCACCGTATCCAACGAAGGATTTTTATTTTGGTTAAGATCAGATTACAGAGAACTGGAGCCAAAAACAACCCCCATTACCGGGTTGTAGCAGCGGACAGCCGCTCTCCGCGCGACGGAAAATTCATTGATATTCTTGGGCATTATCACCCGGCAGAAATCAAAGGACAAACCGTTTTAGACAAAACGAAAGTTTTGGATTGGCTAAAAAAGGGTGCTCAACCTACGGGAACCGTGCTGAACCTCATTAAGAATGAGGGAATCTGGGCGGAATACAAACAAGCCGCTAAGAAGTAATGGAAGAACTAGTCCGCTACATCGTAACTTCCCTGGTAGATTTTCCGGAGGAGATTTCCGTAACGGAAATAGAAGGCGAGGAGCAAACAGTTTTAGAACTGAGGGTTTCTCCGAAAGACGTGGGGAAAGTGATCGGTAAAAACGGCAGGATTGCAAAATCCCTACGCGCAATTTTGACCGCTGCTTCCATTAAAGCAGGTAAGAATATCTCCCTGGAAATTATTGACTGAGAACCGAATCCTTGTCGGTAAGTTAGGGAAACCCTTTGGGCTAAAGGGTCTCATCCGGCTTGTCGCCCAAGAAAGCTCTCTTCCTACTCTCAAACACCCTCTGTCCGTCATTCTTCGTTTTCCCGGTAAGCCGGATCTTTCTCTAATAGTTCTGGAAACGAAAATTCATTCCGGTAGAATTCATCTTCGTTTCCAGGATTATAATACGCCGGAAGACTCTACAAAATTAACCGGAGCTAGCGTATTCCTGGATCGTTCCGTATTTCCAGCAAGCCGGGGAGATGAATATTATCTGTTCGAACTCCAGGGTCTTCGCGGAATCGCGGAATCCGGTGCGGATTTGAATTGGGTTTTGGAGGATATCATGGAAAATCCCGCGCATCCGATTTTATTGTTCCGAGACGGAGAGAAGGAGATTCTAATCCCCTTTATCGATCAGTTTGTCGGAAAGATACTTCTGAACGAAGGGAAAATCTTTCTTAAGAATCCGGAGATTTGGGATGAAGTTTAACTTTATCACTCTCTTTCCCTCGAAAATCCAATCTTACTTTGCCGAAGGGCTTCAAGAAAAAGCGATTCGAAACGGAGTCTTTTCGATCGAAATCGTACATCTCCGCGACTATTCCAATAATAAACATCTTAAAGTGGACGATACTCCCTACGGCGGAGGACCGGGAATGCTATTAAAAGTCGAGCCGGTGCATCTGGCTCTGGAATCTCTAGGAAAGGAAAAAGGATTGGTGATCATGACGACTCCTTCCGGAATTCCCTTCACCCAGGAAATTGCGGTTCAGCTGGCAAGGAAAGACGGCCCCATCACTTTGATATCCGGTTACTACGAAGGCGTGGATCATCGAGTTACCGAACATCTTGTTGACATAGAACTGTCCCTTGGAAATTATGTAATCTCAGCCGGAGATTTGGCCAGCCTTTGTATAGTAGATGCAGTGTCCAGGCTTTTGCCGGGATTTATGGGCGACCAAGAAAGTCTGGAAGACGAGTCGCATAATGATCGGGACGTACTAGAATATCCCCAATATACGAAGCCTTCCGAATATAACGGGTGGAAAGTTCCCGAGGTTCTACTTAGCGGAAATCACGCTGCAATTGAATCTTGGCGCGAAACTAACAGAAAAAGAATCAACCCCGATAAAACGAGGAATCTATGAAAGAACTTCTTAAGGGCGGATTGCCCACTGACGCTAACCGCACCCTGAATTTCAATGTCGGGGATACTGTTAAAGTACATTATAAAATCCAAGAATCCGGAAAAGAGCGTATTCAGGTGTATGAAGGAGTCGTGATTTCCATCTCGAACGGCGGTAACGGAAAATCTTTCACCGTACGACGTATTTCGTATGACGTCGGTGTCGAACGAGTGTTTCCGCTATATTCACCTCGGATCGCTAAAATCGAGCTGATCCGCAAAGGTCGGGTCCGTCGTTCTAAACTCTTCTTCCTGCGCGAACGTTCCGGTAAATCGGCTCGTATACGCGAATTGAAAGGCGGAAAAACGTTAGTAGCCGAAGATAAAAAACGTCAGGCAGCTGCCGACGCAGCGGCAACTACGTCCGGAGCTCCGGCTTCGGAATAAAAACCTTTGCCCACGGGAAACTTCGAACCGGAAGAATCCCGTTTTTTCCCCCACGGGATTCCCTGCGGGATTGATGAAGCGGGTCGGGGACCTTATGCGGGTCCCTTATCGCTCGCGCTGGTCGCATTTTCTCCTGAAATTCTAGAATCTATCCTGGTCGGTAAGAACTTATCGGGATTGAACGATTCCAAAAAACTTTCCGAATCCAAACGAGAGATACTCTATTCCCAAATACGGGAAATGGCAAGTATATGCTGTCATACTTTCGTATCCCACACCTTCATAGATAATAACGGAATCAATAGAGCCGTCCTTGAAGGGATTCGGAAGTGTTATAGAATGGCACTTCGAACGCCGATAGCGATAGTAGGCGGTTCGTTGACTCTTCTGATCGATGGAAATTACAACTTTTCAAAATATCCCGAATCAAAGTCCATTTCGTCTAAGTCTCATTATTATACGAAGGGGGATTCCCGTATTGTAAGCATCTCGGCCGCTTCCATCATCGCAAAAGTAACTCGGGATCGTTGGATGAAAGGAATCGCCGGTAAATTTCCCGGCTACGGATTCGAATCGCATAAAGGTTACGGTAGTGCGGGACATGAGGAAGCGATCAGAACCCTAGGTCTCTGTCGAATTCACCGGCGCTCCTTTACGAAGAAATTCCAATGAGTCCTATCCCGCCAGTTCCATTCAATCCCAGAGAAGTTCCGAAGGTGCCGCAGGTCAGAAATCCGGACGCGGAACCGGTCCGAAGTGTAGATTCAGTCGGATTTATACATCTTATTTCACCGCCCGAGACGTTTGAAGGCGAATCGAAGGCAGCTCCTTTTTTTAGAGTTTGGGTTAGGGAGGGAAGCAAAGAGGGAAAAGCAAAGCTATTCTGGGAGGGCGAGACTCACGAAGTTCGCACCGAAACTCCCTTACTCGAGGGAGAAGAGTTAAAATTAGAACGCTTCCTGACCGGCCAAGGTTCCAAATGGAGAATCCAAGAAAGACGAATAACGGAGAAGTCGGAATCGAACGAAGTTTTCTCTCCCTCCAAAACCGGGTTACTCGGAACTCTGGAAAAACTTCTGAAACATGAGGATGGCCCGCAGTCCCAGGAAGGAATTCTTGCCTTCCTGAAGACGTATTTTCCGTTTCTAAATTGGAAACCGGATACTCTAGTTTTTTCTTGGGACCTTCCAAAAGACGGGCATGCCGAAGGATATTTAGGGGATGATGATGCTCAGGGCAGAGTTTTTATTTTGCGAATTGAAAACAAAACTGGGGACCCGAGTTTATACCGCCTTCAATGGAAAAAGAAGGACGCATCGGACTTGATTCTAGAAGCCACTTATAGTAGCTTTAAAATGTACTTGCATATGGGAGAAAATCGGAAAAAATTCATGCAATTTCTGGAAGAATACGGTGTACAATTCCAAGAAGTCAGAATTTCGTACAAACCTTCCTATCAGAGGAGGGAATGGAACGCGTGAAATTAGGAATTGCTCTTAAGTTCGTCCCGAATCTAAAATCGGCTCCTAAAGTCATAGCAACCGGAGAAGGTTTTTTAGCGGATCGAATTCGCCAAGTTGCCGAGCATCATAAGATTCCAGTCGTAGCGAACGCTCCATTGGCCGAAGCTTTATCCCCATTACCCGTAGGAGAGGAAATTCCGGAGAATTTATATCGAGCAGTTGCAGCCGTTTTCGCATACTTGTTAGGAGAAAACGCGCCAAGTGAAATGTAATAAGGAATTGAAAAAATGAAAAAAGTAAGTGTTGCGGAACTTAAACCGGGAATGCGGTTTTCTAAACCAGTTTATCTGGACAAAGAAAATCTCTTTATTACTTCCAATACACCCATTACGGACTCGGACTTAGAACGACTAAAGCGCTTTGGAATTACTGAGGTTTTGACTCACGGAGATCCCCTGCAGTTAATTACGGATCCCGATTTTCTAGAAACTCAAATCGAGGATATCATCGTTAGCACGATCGTGGACGAGGACTTACTCCCGTTAAAGGGAATCTACGATAATTTAAATCGAATTAAAATCCAATTTTCCAGTTTGTACAAATCCACGTTTAACGTCGTCCAGGATGTTTATCGAAAGGCGGCAGAAGATAAAAATTTTGAATTCGGCCCGATCCGGGACCAGGCGGAGAGCCTATCGGAT
This sequence comes from Leptospira inadai serovar Lyme str. 10, assembly GCF_000243675.2. Taxonomy (NCBI): domain Bacteria; kingdom Pseudomonadati; phylum Spirochaetota; class Leptospiria; order Leptospirales; family Leptospiraceae; genus Leptospira; species Leptospira inadai. The sequence continues at coordinate 418,811 of NZ_AHMM02000015.1, forward strand.
TTCGTTCGCCTTCATAGTAATCTTTCGTATCTTATTCTCGGGATGAATAATCCTGGCTATTATCTTTACAACCAAATCACGAATTCCACGTTTTATGCCTTGATCATCGGGAAACTGTTGGATTACTCCCGTCCCAAAATGGTAGATTTGGCAATTTCTTGCTTAGTTGCCGATGTGGGTATGACCAAGGTTCCGGCTACCGTTTCCGAAAAGACGGATCAACTAAACGACGAAGAATATAAATCCATTTTAAAACATACGATCATCGGATACCAAATCCTAACGCAAAGAATAAAAATGAAGAACAACCTCGCAGTCGTCGCTCTACAGCATCATGAGAGATATGACGGCAAAGGATACCCGCAAAAATTGGCGGCGACTGCCATCGAAGAGGCCGCTCGTATCTATGCAATCGCGGACAATTTTTCGGCGTTGATTACGAATCGTCCGCATCGAAAACGAATTTTACCTCACGAAGCGATAAAATCGATGATCAGCATGGATGTCGGTAAGTTCGATCTGAAAATCGTTCGCACGTTCCTAAATCACGTCTCTCTATATCCGGTCGGATCCTGCGTTGAGCTTTCCGATAAGAGAGTCGGACTCGTTTTAAGCTCTAACCCGGATAAGCCGCTTAGGCCGAGTATTCGGATCGTAAAAGACGAATACGGTACGTTCGTGCGAAATTTAATTTTAGTCGATCTAGTAAAAGAAAATCATCTATTCATAGTAAAGGCTTTGGATTTACAGGAAGCGACTAACGCGCATTAACGAAAAATTTTCAGAGCGGAAAACCCTCTCCGATAGCAAGGATTTTGAAACCGATCCTAATGCATGGACGACCTTTACGGAAAGCAGAAAAAAGGGAAACTCGGAGAGGACACCGTCGTAAACTTTCTAATTCTAAGCGGACATACGATTTTAGAAAGGAATTACCGTTTACGATTCGGGGAAATCGACATAATCAGCCTGCGCGAGAACCTGATATTTTTTACGGAAGTCAAGCATTGGAATAGCCGTTTATTCGTACATCCGTTAGAAACCTTCAATAAAACAAAGGAAACGAAGATGAAATTAGCGGCGGAAGTTTATTTATCCACGCACGTTTCCTTAAGACGTTGTTTTGTCTCTTTCTGTTTGGCCTTTTTAAACGAAAAAAGGGAACTGAATTTTTATCGTAACCTATTTTGAAAACCTTCGTTAAGCGATCTTGAATTCGGGTCGATTTTCGAATTGTCTGCGGGTTCTCAAGGATGAGGACCTTAAATCGTTACAAGGAAGTAACTATGAAAAGCATCCAAATTCTCGGCAACCTGGCCGAGACCGAGCAATTCGGTCCCGACCCGGTGATACTGAGAAAACGAGGAATTCCAATCAAGAAGCGGAAATTCGAGGACTACAAGAAGAAGATCGAAGACGAAAGTTACATCGACTTCGCGATCGATAAGATCGCAATGGAGCTCTCGCATTTCCTGTCAAAGTAACCACAAATAAAAACGTCGAAAGGACCTACTTAGGCAGCGGCCCTGTTTTCCGGAAACCATCCGGAATTTAGGAAAACAAGGGCCTCCTCCAAATGTCTCTCTTCCACTTCTCCGCTTTCCTCCAAATCGGCAATTGTCCTTCCTAGCTTTCTCAATTGAAGCGCTTTCCGAATACTAAGTCCTCGCTTTTGAACCGCCCTTGAAACCAGCTCTTTGCATTTTGTCGAAAGGTGGATCGTCTCTAAAATTTCTTCGCCTCTCAGGGCGCCGTTATATAATTTTCCGGTTTTCTGAAATAACCGGACCTCCTGCATTCTTGCCGCTCTTGCGACCGATGCGCGCAGAAGTTCCAGGTCGATCGTTACCCGTTCTCGATTCGGTTTGCTCCCAGTCTTTAAATGTAGAAATATTTCGATACGATCCAGGAACGGTCCCGTCACGGAAGATTGATAGGCCTGCACTTTTTGCGATCTACAAAAACAAGGCCGATCAAAGGCTTGGAAGTAACCGCAGGGACAAGGATTCATCGCACCGATGAGTAGGAAAGGGCAGGGATACGTGATCGAACCGGAAATTCGTGAAACGGTAATAAGACCTTCTTCCATCGGCTCTCGCAATGCTTGCAGAGTTCCCGATCTAAATTCGGCCAATTCGTCTAGGAAAAGAATTCCGTGACTCGCCAAAGTAACCTCTCCCATATTCAAAGTTCGGGAACCTCCAACGAGTGCAATATCCGAGGTAGTATGATGAGGACTCCGAAACGGACGAGCCACCTCCAAATCGAATACCAACTCACGGAGAGAACGAAGAGACAGGAGATCGAGCGCTTCCGATTCCCGAATCGGGGGTAGAAGAGTAAACGCGAGTCTCGCGAGAAGGCTTTTTCCTGCGCCAGGGGGACCCGATAAGAGACAATGGTGCCAACCCGCTACCGCTATTTGAATCGCTCTTAATCCGGGTAGCTGGTCTTGGTATACTTCGATTCTTTCGCGAAAGGATTCCTCCTTAATTTTCAAAGATTCTTTTTTTTCCGGACGTAATTTTCCTGAAAGTAAGGCTTCCAAATCACGCAAATGGCGAATCGAATAAATGGGAAACTTACTTTGTAAGGCGGCTTCCTGGCGATTTTCAAAGGGAACCACGGCTCCCTGACAGCTATCTTTTGCAGTCTGCTGAAGAATCGGTAGGATCCCCTTTACTGGACGAAGGCTTCCGTCTAATCCTAATTCTCCTAAGAGCAGTAGATCTTTCAATAGATCCGTTTGATTGCATTGCCCCGTAAGCGTGAGAAGCCCGGCCGCAATCGGTAGATCGAGATAGGTTCCTTCCTTTTTTTTCCCTGCGGGTCCTAAATGAACTAGAACGTTTAAAAGAGGGTAGTCGAAGCCGCTATTTTCGATCGCAATTCTAATCCGATCGGCGGATTCTTTTATGGCGGTGGCAGCTAATCCTGTAATCGTAAAGCGAGGTATTCCGCGTTTTAAATTGACTTCGACTTGAACAGGAAATGCCTGCAAACCTTCCAGAGAAGCCCCTTTTAATCGGATCAATCGGATATCTTCCATACGGAAAACAGGTGCGAGAAAAGTTCCTCTAAACGCTTTTTTTCGAAAAACTAGTTTATCCCTTCCGGTACCCAAATAACCTTTGCCTGAAATGGTGCGAATACCTGCGTTTCTCCTGGCTCTACTGTTCTTAAACTGTGGTTCCAGGCTGATTAAGCAGGATAAATTATCCGATATCAATGCGTATTACCTGGATAAGGTCTATGCGCTCAAGAAGGATACGAAAGTGTCCCCGACTGAGACCTTTAAGAAAGGAATGCTAGTCCGGATATACATAGAATCGACCCCTTCACTTGTGAAAATCAAATGCTTCCCAGCCGATCAAAAGCGGGAACATGCGATCGGTAGGCTCTTGGCTTACCAGGTGAACGACGATTTCGAGAAAAAATCCATTAAGATTGAAGACTTGGATAAACTGATCGATAATGAGCTCACGGAATATAAAAAGAAAAAATAAGCGTCTCCGACTGACCGGTTCAAGAACCGAAGTACGCCAGACCGATATTAAATACGTGAACCGGACGATTCTTTACCTTCCGATAATTTCGGCGTTAGTCGCGTCGTCGCTATCGGCCGATCCCCTTAAAAATTACGATTCGGCTATTAGCGATTATACCAGCAAGGATTCTTCCTTCTTCACCGATCGCGAAGAGCGAAAGATAAAGCAATTATTCTCACAATCTCCGGATGAATGGGAAGCGGATAAATATTCGGCGGTTAGCTATCATAAGGATAAATCGAATATAGAATTACCGGCATTCATTAATATTAATCCCGTCATTTCCTCTAAGATCGTTCACCAAAGCGGCATAATCATCAAGAATTACATCGTAAAACCGAAGGATACTCTCTTTAGAATCGCCAAGACTCTCAAAACGACGGCTGCGCGCATCACCGAAGCCAATAGTCTTCAGAAAGGCTCCGTCTTAAAAGTTGGCCAAAGCTTAAGCGTACCTATAAAGGTGGCGAACGCAACTCGACAAAAAATCGAACACCGAAGAGTCTTTTTAACACCCGTCGTAAATTCCAGAATTACATCTCGGTACGGTCGCCGAAAAGACCCTTTCCACACCGGCACCGGGGGATATCACACCGGAATCGACTTAGCGGGTCCCCAGGGAGCCCCCATCTTAGCGTCCGCCGAAGGAACCGTTTCCTTTGCCGGAGTAAACGGGGGGTACGGGAATACGGTAATTGTCGATCACGGAAACGGTTACAAAACAATGTATGCACATTGTGCGAAAATAACCGTCGAACAGGGAACCAAAGTTAGAGCCGGAACGGTCATAGGTGGAGTAGGTCGCACCGGTTCTGCCACCGGTTCTCACCTTCATTTTGAAGTGTTTCTAAACGGTACTAGGATCAACCCGGAGATCGCACTTAGGAAAACTTTAAAAATTGTCACTAACCTGGAAACAGGGAAGGTGGCGAGACTCTAACTACCCCATAGAAATCTTTGCCCATCGGACCCCGGTCCCCTTTTAGCAGAAGGAGATTCCTATATCGGGTGCCGGTTCTGAGGAGGGCTAAGGGTGCTGATGAACGCGTTTTTTATCGAATTACGGAAGAATACTTTTTACGCCCTGATTCCGATCGTTATTTTGTTTTCCCTTTCCTTAGCGTATTTATTTAGGGGAGTACTCTTGCTATTTCTAATACCCGATATTCAGACCGGCTCCTCGTCCGCGTCGATCCGCAGATCCCCTCCTCCGATCAATATTGCGATGTCCTCTTACGAAGAAATGGTTACCGGAAATTTATTTCGGGGAAGCCTTGCTCCCTTACCGGGGGAAGCCGGTGCCGGTGCAGAATCGGGACTCCCTCCGGATACGGGAGAGGGCGAAGAAATGAGAGTTACCGGAACTCTGAGCGGTCACTGGAGTTTCGCTCGGGTTACGATCTTGGAGAAGGGGAAACAGGCCGCCGAAGAGTTCGCTACCGGAGAAACGGTAGGCGGCTATAAAATCAAGGCGATCAATTTAAACCATGTAGTACTGGAAAAAGGAAGCGGCTCTCTAAAAGTGGAAATCGGGCAGACTCCCGGAGAAGCCAGAGCCAAATTGGGCGCGGGACTGGCTACGGCTGATGCCGGCTCCAAAAATACTGCGGCTGGAGACTCTATCCGCAAAATTCTATCCAGACAAGACGTTAATAAAAAGTTAAAAGATCCGACCGGCATCTATAAAAACGCCCGATTCGGACCCTATATGGAGAATAATGCGATTACCGGCTACAAGATTTATAGTATCGGCAACGACCATATTTTCTACGCATTGGGTGCGAGAAGCGGAGACGTAATTCGAAGAGTAAATGGTATGCCCTTGAATGAAACCGAAAAGATGCTCGAAATCTGGAACTCCATTAAAACGGCCGAAAAAGTTTCCGTAGATGTGGAACGAGGCGGGAAAGTTCTCTCCTATGAATTTATCATTCGAAATTGAAGGTTGCATGCGAAGTTTAGATCCTAAAATCAGGTACCTTAAAACAGCTACAATTACTCTATTACTGTTTTTAACTTCTACCGAAACGATCCTTTCCCAATCCACCAAGAAAGGAACCAAGCGTTCGACACCGCCGACCGAAGACGCGAGAGAAAGGACCTTCTTTGCGAACTGGCGAGATACCGAATTAAACGATTTCCTAAAAGGTATGAGCGCGATCCTCAAGAAAAACATTCTTTTGGATGAAAGCTTAAAGGGAAAGAAAATCACCATTATTTCCCAAAAGGAAATTCCGGTCAAAAATGCGTTCGCTTTTATGAAAGCCGTTTTGGAATCGATGGGATTCGCAATCGTCGAAGAGACCGATTTAATAACGATCGTTAAGCTCAAAGACGCGTTGGCAAGATCTTCCTTTATCCGGGTCGGGAAAGAACCGATTAACGAATCCGAAGCAAGCGATAATCGAATTATCACCCAAATTATTCCGATAGAGAACGTAAAGCCTGAAGAGCTGGAGCCTATTTTAAAAAGGTTAACCTCGCCTAATACGGATATCATCGTTTATAGAAATACGAATACGATCGTACTCTCCGGTTCCACCGCGGATATCAACAAGCTAATGGTGCTTATTAGCGAATTGGATGCTAAACCGGGAGAAACCACTCCGGGGTCGGTTTCATCAGCCGGAGACATTCACATCTATACTTTAGAGCATAGCGAGGCGGAGAAAATAGCGGCCACCCTGATTAAGTTGGATAACCCCGTTGTCGGAGATCAACCTTCGCCTGTTCCGGGACAGCCTGGAGCGCCAGCGCCCCCTCCAGCCAAAGTCGAAAAAATCAAAGCGGTTTCTCACAAAGAATCCAACTCCGTAATCGTTACTGCGACCGAAGCGGAGTGGAATGAGATTCGCAAAATTATCCGAATTTTGGATTCTTCCCGAAAACAAGTTCTGTTAGAGGTACTGATCGTCGAACTTTCTTCCACCGACCAAAACGATTTCGGGATCGACTGGAGATATTTGAATCAGGGTCCGTACAGCCAATTTAACTCCGGCCTAGCGAAAGAAGGAAATATCATTAATTCCAGCGGACGGATGAACCCGAACGTAAACACTCTTTCCGGATTTTCTTTAGGATTCGTACAAGCGGGATCCCAGCAAATCTTGGGTATTTTGAGTGCGAACCAAGGTAACGAAAACTTCAACGTACTTTCCGCACCGCAAGTCTTAACTTTGGATAATCAGGAAGCGGAAATTAACGTCGGACAAGACGTCCCTGTTCGTACGCAAAGTCGTAATGCGGGTTTGGGCGGAGCGAATGCGGTGACGGTAGATAACTACGAGTATCGGCCTACCGGAATCAAACTCAAGTTTACTCCCCATGTTAACAAGAATAATAAGATTACTTTGGATTTGCTCCAGGAAATCAAAAATATCGCTTCGATAGCCCTGACCGGCGGAAACCCCACGTTCAATAGGAGAGAAGTAAAAACTACGATTACGTTGGAAAATAAGCAAACAATCGTGATCGGGGGTCTAATTTCTAGCGATAAGGAAAAACGACTCATTAAGATCCCACTTTTGGGCGATATCCCGTATCTTGGTTGGATTTTCCGCAGAACTACCGAATCGAATAAAAAGACGAATCTAATGGTCTTTATTACTCCGCATATTCTGGATAATCGCGAATTGGCTGATAAGATGACGTCCAAGAAAAAACTCCAGCAAGAACGATACGAATTGGAAAGAGAAAGGATCCTAAACAAGGAAACTACGATCAAAGAAAGAGGGGAATAGAAACGTGAAAACTCTAGGCGATATACTCGTCGAAGAGGGAATCATCTCCTCGAAAGACCTGGAGGATTCCCTTAAACTCCAGAAAAAAAACAATCTCCCGTTAGGGCATATCCTTCAAAAGAAAGGGATTGCCGGAGAGGTGGACGTACTACGTGCGATGGCCCGCTTGTACAGAATGGAATTCCAAGAAAAATTGGAATTCAAGGGTATGGAGGAAATCTATCAAAGAATTCCCCTTAAACTAATCCAAAAAAGCCGATTAGTTCCTTTCGAAGTTTCCAAAAAAACCGTGAAAGTGGCGATTTCGGATCCTAGCGACCTACATCCGATGGATGATGTTCGTTTTAGTCTCAGGGACTATAAAGTGGAATTTATTCTCGCCCCCGAGCCGGAAATTATGAGAATCATTCATTCTCAATTCGATACGACTTCGGCGGCGGCAAAAGATCTCCTCAACGAAATGGAGGGAAGCTTTTCCGAACTAGCCGAGGGATTTGATAACGAAACGATCGACTTATCCGATGACGCACCGATCATCAAGATGGTCAACGTAATCCTTTCCCAAGCAGTGAACGAAAGGGCATCGGACATTCACATCGAACCGTATGAAAAAAGCTTAGTAGTGCGATACCGAATCGACGGTATTTTGCATAACGTATTGACTCCTCCGAAGTCCTATCACGCGGGGATAACGTCTCGTATCAAGATCATGTCCAACTTGAACATCGCGGAGAACCGCCTCCCTCAGGACGGAAGGATCAAACTTAGGTTGGCCGGAAAGGACGTGGATATTCGGGTCTCTACAATTCCTTGTCAATTCGGAGAGCGGATCGTAATGCGTCTTTTAAACAAGACGGATCAAAAATATTCGTTGGAAACCATGGGATTTTATCCGGATTTATTAAAGGAACTCCGGAAACTTATATACCAACCCCACGGAATCATCTTAGTCACCGGACCGACCGGATCCGGAAAATCCACGACCCTGTATTCCGCATTAACTGAATTAAATACGGAAGAGAGAAATATTATTACCTGCGAGGACCCCGTCGAATATCAGATCGAAGGAGTTTCTCAAATGCAAATGCAGGAGAAGATCGGACTGACTTTCGCAACGGGTCTGAGAGCAATCCTACGACAAGACCCCGATGTCATCATGGTGGGAGAAATCCGGGATGAGGAAACGGCAAGAATCGCGATCCAAGCATCCTTAACCGGTCACCTAGTGTTCTCAACATTGCACACTAACGACGCCGCATCGGCTGCCACGCGTCTAGTAGATATGGGAATCGAGCCGTATCTAATCACCTCGACGGTGCTTGGATTCCTAGCCCAGCGACTCGTTCGTACGATTTGTCCAAAATGTAAAACGACTTATAAGCCGACGCCGGTGGAACTGGAAGCGCTCGGAATTGCAAGAAAAGCCCTAAAGAACGGACACCTTCATAAAGGAGAAGGTTGCCATAACTGTATGGGAACCGGTTTCAAGGGACGAACCGGCATCTACGAATTTTTAGTGATTAATAATACGATTAAAGACGCCATTTTAGCCGGACTCGATACCACGAAGATAAACGACATAGCGATCCAGAACGGCTTTTTTACGATGCGAGAGTACGGAATTCGTAAGGTTTTGGATGGAGTGACAACTCCGGACGAAGTTCTCCGGGTAACCTGATTTTATTTACATGGCTCTATACACGTACATAGCCTTCAACCGGAAAGGGAAGGAAGAAAAAGGAATTATAGACGCTCCTAATATTCAATCCGCTAGAACCAAATTGAAATCGAAAGGGCTTTATGTTCGACTCATTTCGGAAGATACGGAACGAAAAGATCGGGAACTTTTTCCTTTTTTAGCGAACCTACTATATCGAGTTCCGAGAAAAGTCATCGGAATGTTTTGTCGTCAATTAGGAACCTTAGTCGGTGCCGGAATTCCTTTGGATAAGTCCCTAGCCAATATCGTTGAACAAACGGATCATGAAGTCTTTCGGAAAGTCGTTGTGGCGATGCAAGCGGATATTACCGAAGGAAGCTCGCTTTCCGACGCGATGAAAAAACATCCGCAGATTTTTCCGAACCAATATCCGTCCCTGGTTTCCGTGGGAGAACGCACGGGAGATTACGAAACGGCTCTAATTCGATTGGCGGAAATGGAGGAAAAAAACCAGGAGTTAAAATCAAAAGTTACGACCTCGCTGGTGTATCCGATTATCATTTTCGTTCTGTTATTCGCAGTCGTCATCTTTCTTTTAACAACGGTCGTCCCGCAAATCGAACAACTATTCGTCCAATTCGATGCTCCCTTACCCTTGATCACAAAGATCGTAATCGCGAGCTCCAGGATCGTAACGGATTGGTGGTTTCTACTCTTTCCTTTGCTAATCATAATCATTTCGGGATTTTTATATTATAAGAGTACTCCCGAAGGAAAATTAGCATGGGAAAGGTTTATTCTTAAAATCCCCATCATTAGCGGTCTTTCTAAGAAAGTATTAATTTCCAATTTCGCAAGAAACTTAGGAATCCTTCTGACCAATCGGGTTCCGTTAATAATTTCTCTCCAAATCGTAGAGCAGATCGTAGACCATACTATTTTCGGAGAAGAAATTCGAAATGCGGCCTCCAGAATCCGGGAAGGAGAAAAGCTGTCCTCCTCATTTTTAAGCTCGGAAATTCTTCCTCAGATGGTATTGGGAATGATGTCTGCCGGAGAAGTTTCCGACAGAGTTCCGGAAATGATGAATAAGTTGGCGGAAATATACGATTCGGAAGTCGATAACTCTTTGAAGGCGATGACTCAGGCAATCGAGCCGTTAATGCTCGTATTTATGGGTTTCGCGATCGGTATTATTATGGCTTCGATTATAGTTCCAATGTTCAGCTTGACCCAGAACTTGAAGGGCATATAATAAAATTAAGATAAATAGGAGAACCGACTTGAAAACGGGAAACAAACGCAGAAAGGGATTCACATTGATAGAGTTAGCTATCGTAGTAGCAATCTTGGGCGCGATCATGGCGATTATAATCTCCAGCATTAACGTTGGAGATATTAAGGATGATACGGCCTCGATGGAACTCCGGAAAGAAGGCCGCGAAATTCAAATGCACTTAGAGCGTTATGCTCAAAAATACGGAAATTATCCCAGCGAAGAGCAGGGACTAGAAGCTTTAGTGGAAAAACCTACGACCGGAGACGTTCCTGAAGATTGGCGTCCGATGGCGAGCAATAAGGATATCATTAAAGATCCCTGGGGCGGAATCTATAAACTCAAATTCGACGAGTACGGCGAAATGCAAATCATCACGTTAGGTAAGGATAAACAGGAAGGCGGGGAAGGCGCGAACGCCGATTTCAATATATTGAAAGAGGAAGATTATCCGGCTCAGTTTAAGAAAAAGTAAATTAGATGCGGGGAAGGAGGCGGTCAAGCCGATCGGGTTTTACTCTAATCGAGATTGCGATCGTAGTTTTTATTATCGGCGCAATCATGATGTTAGTTCTTCCTTCCGTTGCGAAAATGTTTACTCCCGGAGCCCAGGAAGAGGCCATACTGTTACACGATGTGGTCACTTTTTGTTATCGTCGAGCGAAGCTGAATCAGAGAACGATTTTCCTAGAGCTGAACATAGACGAAGAGAAATATGTCGTGATCGAAGTTGAAAGAGGAGAAGAAGGGATGAAGGAAAAACCGATCTTTCAGGAAAGGGATCTACCGTCCTCCTCCTCCATAGTGGATATAATGGATGCGCGAGGATATCGTTATGTGAAGGGAAAGGTTCGGATTCCTTTTTCCCCTCTTTCCATAGCCGAAGATTTTTATATACATCTTGGACCCGACCCGGAAATCAAGAGGACATTGATAGTTAGGAGATACGGCGGAAAATCCGAAATCAGAGATGGAGAGGCTTTAATTCCTCAAGACGAACTAGATTGGTATAAACAAAATGAAAATAACGGTACCAGCCAGTTCTAAAAAGCGTAACAAGCGGCGGAAGGGAAAAAGGGCGGGCTTTACCTTAATAGAAATCACGATAGCCCTACTGATCTCGGCAGGTTGGATCGCCTTCGTATTAAGAACGGTCGGCGATGGAATTCGGTTAAGAAGATTAGCGACCCTGCAGACCGAGGCGGTTCATTTGGCCAAGATCAAAATGGCGCAAATAGACTCGGCAAGTATATTACAGAAAGATGTTTCTTCCGGAGACATCCCGGGATACCGAGGTTTCCGTTATAGCACGATAGTAAACGAAGAAGATCTGGATCTGCTGAAGTTGTCCGGGAAGGGCGGAAAAAAACCCGAAGACCTACTCGGCGGCAGTAATTCCGAAATGAACAAACTGATAAGCCAAAGGACCGGAAACAATCAAGGTTCGGCGACCGGAGGTTTAATCAAAGTTTTCCATATCTACGTCACCATCGAATATCCCACTGGAGAAAGAAACAGCCAGGGCGATCTTAAAAAGGAAAAGTATACTGTCGAAACTTTTAAGGCGTCGATGAACTAATGGCTCGGGCAAGGAATTTGAGACTCCCGGGATTTTTCTTCGCGAAGAAGAGGCAATTTCGTCGAGGATTCACGTTATTAGAATTATCGATCGTTGCCATGTTACTCGGCGGTCTTTTGGTAATGATCTTCGGCACTTACACTTCTTTGTTAAGAGTCTCCAGGGATAACTCCAGCGTAGAAGGTGGCGACAAGCAGCAAGCGATGTCGGCTCTAGAAAATATTAGAAGCACGCTCGCTATGACTTTTTTCTTTGCCACTGAAAAGCGACTCGTATTCGTAAGTAGGCGGGGTCGCAAATCGGAGGACGGTAATAAGCATCCTAGAGAAAGCAGTAACGATTATTTTATCGTATTCGCCGCCGCTCATCCCAACTCGGAAGAGACCGGGTTACCCGAAGTAAGAGAAGTGGAGTATTTCCTAAAGAAGGATGAAGATGCGCCTGGATATCTTCTGATCAGACGTGAAGATCAGATCGTGGATAAATTCCCGTTTGCGGGAGGTCAAGAATACACTCTGCTCAACGGCGTTAAAAGTCTTGCATTTAAGTTTTCCCGTACCGGCTCTAAATGGGAAGAAGAATGGGACTCCCGAGAAGCAAAGAATATTCCCAGACTTATTCGCATCGAACTAATCGCAAAAATCGGAACCGAGGAAAGGAGATTCGAGACGCTTGCATTTCCGGGGATTTTATACAAATGAATCTTCGTAGTTGCGGTTTAAGATACAAAGGCCTTCGTTTTTCGAGGAGGAGGGGCGCCATCGTTATTTTGCTTGTTGCCGGAATCGGGATGGCAGCCGTTACGACCACGCTTGATTTTGCGGATCGCAGTCTGAGCGAGTACAAAATATCGAAAGGGGAAATGTCCGGTTTTAGGGCGCTACTCTTGGCCAAGGCGGGTTTCCAAGGCGGACTCGGAGCATTGCGAAAAATTCCGGAAGAGCAGTTATATAAATCCGGAATCGGTCTGAGTCCGCCACCGGTTCCTCTCGGGGGAGGATTCATCTATTATAAAATTCAGGGAGAAGATGGAAAAATAAATCTGAACTCCATTTATAATGCGGATACGAAAGATGTCAACTTACGAAACCAGGAGATGGCACAACGGCTTTTAGAACGCTTGGGTTTGAAAAGGGAGCTATTAACGCCCTTAATCGATTGGATCGACGACGATTCCCAAGGCAGCACGGAAGCTCCCTATTACCAGAAGCTGATCCCTCCGAGGAAAATAAAGAACTCGTATTTATATTCGCTTTCCGAACTCACTTCGGTAAAAGGATTCGATCCTAGAATCGTTTACGGTTCTCAGAAACCCCCCGACTATAACGAAAAGTATTCCAAGGATTTCATGTCGGAAGAGGAAAAAGTCTTAGTAGGAGAAGCGGACTTCGTACTCGCGAATAATATGACCGCGTTCGTGCCTTTCCAGAGGAATTACGATGACAGAATCAACTTGAATGCCGCACCGTACTTCGTTTTAATGTCCCTATCCGATTTTATGACCCGACAGGCCGCCATGAAAATTCTAAAATTGAAGATTCAGAAAGGCGGCTATATCAAGGACACGAAAGACATAGAAAATCTCCCCGAGTTTCAGGTTCCATCCGTAGGAGGAATTACTCTGTATAAAGAATTGGCCGGAGAGGGAACCGATGTGTCCGGTGGAAGGATCAAAACTAAGGGAGAGGTCTTCAAGATCACCGCAGTAGGGGAAGTTCCCTTGGATTCGGGGAAACAATCGGAGGGTGCAACCTCGAGTAAAATCGCTGTTCGCAGAATTTCGGGAATTTTCGATCTAACAAACAATATGATGCTTTATTACAGGGAGGATTGATGTTCCTCTACGAAAAATTCCTTACCGTCGATTATGGTACCCATTCCATTAAAGGAGCACTCTTTCAAAGAGTTATGGGGAACCTAACCCTATTAAAAGCGGAATCGATGCCCCTTTCGCGAATGGAAGAAAAGGAATATGAAACCAATATACAAAGGTTTTTAAATACTTATTTTCCCGGAGAATCTTCCTTAGTCTTAGCATTATCGTTGGATAAGCTTTTTATACGAGAAATTTCGATTCCTCTTACCACCGAAAAAGCCGTTAAGGAAGTGATACCGTATGAGGTTGAAAGCAGGGTGCCGTTTCCGATGGAAACGGTGGAAGTACTAGGTTCGATCTGGCGAATCGATCAGGAAAAATCGGACGTCATTACCTATACTGCTCATCATGCGGAATTCGATACGTTAGCGGATCCGTTTAGAGAAGGCTCGACCGTCTTTCGCGGTATTTTTGTGGATTCCGTCTGCCTTGGCTCTTTGATCGCAAAGCACATCGGTAAAGAAATACCGTTTTCAAATATTGCGCAAATCGATATAGGCGGGCAAACAAGTTTGCTCAATATTACCAAGGATGGGAAAATAGTCCATACGAGATTCCTTTCCCTTGGCGGCGATTCACTTACCGAAGAGATTGCCAAAGCGCTCAAGATCGACTTCGAAAAAGCGGACGCGTTAAAGACCAGTCTGCAATTCGAGCCGTTTCACCCTCCGGAAGACGGATTGAATTTATTTGCGAAAGAATACCGATTGAAGATCGCGGACGTAAAAAAAGCATTTTCAGTGGTCCAGGAATTCTTCGATCGAGTTGCGGAAGAGGCACGAAGAAGCTTTCTGTCTGTCGGGGAAACCGAAAGACCGGAAGCGATCTATATTTCAGGAGAAGGGAGTAAAATCCGAGATTTGGATGCTTTTTTAGGAGAAAGATTATCCCTCCAGACTCGTAGATACGATTTTCTATCGGTTAACCCGGATCTTTATGCGACCTGTTACGGAATGGCATATCAGCTTACCCTTCCGAAAAGATTGAAAGTGGATTTTTTAGAAACGCCTTATGTAAAACGTTTAAACAAAAATCTCTTCGATTTATCCGCATTTTACCCGCATTTAATCTTGGCAGGAGTTTCCGTAGCACTTTTTTTGAGCGTTTTTTTTCTAGGCATAGTCTCCGATAAGCGTAAACTTACCGCCGCCAATAGAATATTATCCGAAAAAATAAAATCCAGCATCGGCACAAGCGTTCCCGCGGACGCCGATCCTCTGGAATATGCAAGAAAGTTAAAAGATGAAGCGAAAGGTCGAACCGAACTCTATCGGAAGTACCTTTCGAAACCAAGCATCTTAGACGTGTTTTACGAGATTTCTACGAAATTTCCCGACCCCGGATTGCAGGCTTTTCAATTTCATAGCCTTACCTACGACAATGGACACGTTTCAATCCAAGGAAGGGTAAATGAATATTCCGAAATTGGAATCATTCAAAGATCCTTGGAAAATTCCCAGATGTTCAAAAAAATCACGATCGAAGACAATAGGATCAATCCCGGACTCAAAACGTATAAAGTCAGTTTCACAATTAAGATGGAGGTGGCTTCCAAGCTCGGCGAGTCCGAACTTTAAGCCTATGCAGGTTTTATGTGGCAGAAATTAGAACCACGGGAACGCCTTCTTCTTTTAATCGCCGGCGGAATGGTGATTATAGCCTTGCTATTCGTCGCAGGCAGGAAAATCTATAGACTTCGAACCGATTTGTCGGAAACCGTTAATGATACCCCCGGCCAACTTGCCAAATTGGACAAAATCATCGGTGAATACCTGTATTTCAGCACGTTAGACACAACAGGCGGAGAGAGAGATCCTAGCGAATTTTCCGGCAAACTCGAAAAAATATTTTTGGATCATGGAGTAAAAGATAGAATTTCAACCATGAAACCCATTCCGGCAAAGGACATCGACAAGGGAAAATACCAAGTTTTAATTTTCGACGTGAATTTTCGAGGTGTTACTTTGGAATCGATGATGAAAGTCGTTTACGATATCGATAAAAACAAACGCGTTAATGCAAAAGTAGAATTCTTTCAAGTCAGTAAACCGTATCAAGACCGTAGCACTTACGACGTTAATATGAAGATCGCCGCATACAGTGGAAAGGCCAGGTAGAACAGTATGCCGCGAGAAAAAATAAGAGAAGAGGAAGCTATTTCCAATGAGGAAGAAGAGTTTCTCACTATGGAATTGGAGGAACTTCCCGAAGAAGTAGAGGAGGAGATCTCTCCGCGTTTCAGCCTAAAACAAAAATTGATCCTAGTCGGATTGGGGGCTTTTTTCTTCCTTTTCTTTTCTTTTTTATTATTTCCCTACGAAAATATAGTTCGTAGCGCAATCAACTCCGGCCCGGGAGGACCTTCCGGCTTATCCTTCAGAGAACTTAAAGTTTCTATTATATTTGGCGAAATTTCCGCTAAATCCCTGGAAATTAGCGGCCCAGGCGTTCGTGCCAAGGCTAATGAAGCAAGCATACAAGCGGGTCTCATCTCTTTACTTCGCAAGAAGATAAACGGAGAATTTCAGATTTCGGGAATCAAGCTTGATTACGACGGAAACCCGCTCGGCACGATCGATTCCTTAAAAGGTTTCTTAAAACTAGATTCTATAATATTGCCCCCGAGTCGACAGAGCGGATCCTTCCAAATTGCTATGCCTTCCGGAAGTAGGGGATTTTTACCGGGCTTACCGGAGCTTCCTGTTCTGGATAAACTTGAGAATTTTAGAATCAATAAATTATCTCTTAAATCTAGGCTCAACCAAGGAAATTTGGATATAGACGAATTTGTCTTGGATACCTCGATTGCTCGTTTCGATGTAACCGGAAATATTCGGCTTTCGGATTCCATCGGTTTTTCCCAATTAAATCTGAAAGTTTGCCTTGAATTAGAACGCAATTTCGCCCTGGAACGGGAAGATATCGTCGGAATGCTTGCACTTTTAGAAAAGAGCGGGGGAGGCAAATGCCTCCCGATCACCGGAATTTTGCAAAAGCCGGAAATCAAAATCCCGGGCTTAAACGGAGGCCCTCCTGCTCCTGGACCGCCGCCAATTGCGCCGCCTCCGTGATCTTCCTAATTAATTTATTAGTACACAAGCGTCCTTCCTGCTCGCGTTTTCATTAAGAGAGATCATATCTCTCCTAAAGGAAAACCTTTCATTCGAATAGTGGCCTCTTTTTTCTCTCTCATTCGAATGTTAAGGCTTTACTAGAGCGATCCTTCGGACGCAAAGATTGAAAAGAGTGCAATCTCTGTCTCTGTACTATGACTTAGAACTGTTCGTTTGTAAATAATCACTGCGATAAATCCTACTTTAGATACCGCAACAAAAAAGCCCCGAGCGACGAATCGCCCGGGGCTTATCGAAATATTCGAATCGCGGATAGCCGTATTCTAAATTCTTAAACTGCGAATAACCTGCGTCTATAAATCAAGAACACCCGGTAGTCGCACCGCAAGACATGCATTTTAAGCAAGATCCGTTACGAACCATTTCGAAAGAACCGCATTCCGTGCAAGAATCGCCGGTGTACCCCTTGATCTTAGCCATCTTAATTTCTTCCATTAAAGCGATTCCCGAAGAAGGTTTTTCCTTAGCGATCATCTGAGAATAAGAAATAGTTTCCGGCTCGGCTCGCGGAACATCCGAAAAAGACGATCCTGTAGAAACCGATTGGGCCGAAGTGTTGGTCTGCCGAATTGATTCGGAAGATTTTCTAGATCCGATTTCGTCACCACGAAGATCTTCCGGTGCAACTTGACCAAGGTCATATCTGCCCAGATAAGTAATCGCAAGTTCTCTGAAGATAAAATCGATTACGGAGGTACTCATTTTAATATGTTTATTTCCGGTAACGATTCCATTCGGTTCGAATTTAAAGAAGGTAAACGCATCCACAAATTCCTCTAAAGGCACTCCATGCTGAAGTCCTAAAGAAACCGAAATTGCAAATGCGTTCATTAAGCTTCTGAACGCCGCGCCTTCCTTGTGCATATCGACAAAGATTTCTCCGATCTGGCCATCCTCATATTCTCCGGTTCGAAGATATACTTTGTGTCCGCCGACAACCGCTTTTTGCGTATAGCCCGCTCTGCGATTCGGTAATTTACGGCGATGAGAGATATATTTATAGACGATCTTCTCCGCAAATTGCAGTGGATCTTTGGACACCGCGGCTTCGGCGATTTCTTCCTGATCCTCCAATTCGATTCCGTTCAAAAGTTCGAGAACCGAATTTAAAGGTTGTGAAAGTTTAGAACCGTCACGATAAAGAGCGTTAGCCTTGATCATCGCTTTCCAAGAAAGATAATATGCGTTTTTAATATCTTCGACCGTCGCATCTTCAGGGAGATTGATCGTTTTTGAAA
Source organism: Leptospira inadai serovar Lyme str. 10 (assembly GCF_000243675.2). NCBI lineage: Bacteria > Pseudomonadati > Spirochaetota > Leptospiria > Leptospirales > Leptospiraceae > Leptospira > Leptospira inadai. The sequence continues at coordinate 436,862 of NZ_AHMM02000015.1, forward strand.
TCGCTCCGCTGATAAACGGCTGAGCCGCCGCCATGATTCGAATATGAGATTCGTAGGATAGGTAACGCTTTCCGTATTTTCCGCATTTATTCGCGCAATCGAACACCGGATAATCTTTCTCCTTCAGATACGGCGCATTCTCGATAGTCATCGTTCCGCAAACGTAGTCGTTGGCCTTGTTAATATCGTCCTTCGAAAAGCCTAGGTATTCCAAAAGATTAAATCCGAAGGAATCGTACGTTTCCTTCGGGATGCCTAGGTTCTTATGCAGGAAGTCCTCTCCCAGATTGAACTTATTGAAAGCGAAATTAATATCGAAGGCCAGAGGAAGAGAGGCTTCCACTTTTTCCAAAATTTCGTTGGTAAAACCTTTTTCCTTTAAGCTTTGCGTATTCACTACCGGGGCTCCGTTTAACGTAGCGTGACCCTTACAGTAGTTGATAATCGATTCGATCTCCGCAGGAGAATAACCTAGCTTTTTAAGGGCGAGGGGAACGGATTGATTGATGATTTTGAAGTAGCCGCCGCCGGCCAATTTTTTGAATTTCACCAATGCAAAATCCGGTTCGATACCAGTAGTATCGCAATCCATAACCAAACCGATCGTTCCGGTGGGCGCAATTACGGTGACCTGCGCGTTGCGGTATCCGTATTTTTCTCCCAACTCCCGAGCCTTGTCGGAATCCTCTTGCGCGGCCTTTAACAAATACGAAGGGCAGAACGCAGGATCAATTCCTACCGGTTTAATCGTGAGTCCTTCGTAATCCTGAGACGGGGCATTATAAGCGGCTCTACGATGATTTCGTATTACGCGAAGCATATGCTTTTTGTTCTTTTCGTACCCTGCAAACGGACCTAATTCCTTAGCCATTTCCGCAGATATAGAGTAGGCGGTCATATGCATAATGCTGGTGATCGCGCCGGTGATCGCCATGGCTTCCTTAGAATCATAGGGAATTCCCATAATCATTAAAGCGGATCCTAGATTTGCATATCCTAAACCGAGAGTTCGGAACTTATAAGAAAGTTCCGCGATCTCCTTCGACGGAAATTGCGCCATAGTAACCGAGATTTCTAAAATAATCGTCCAGAGGCTACAAAGATACCGAAACCCTTCCACATCAAAAATAAGAGTTTCCGGGTTGATAAACTTCTGAAGGTTCGCAGAGGCTAAATTACAAGCGGTATTGTCCAAGAACATATATTCAGAGCATGGATTGGATGCATGAATATCCCCGTCTTCCGGACATGTATGCCATTCGTTGATCGTCGTATGATACTGAGTTCCCGGATCTGCGGAGGACCAGGCCGCATAGGAAATTCGATCCCAAAGTTCCCGGGCACGAATCGTTTTCGAAGGTTTTGGAGATCGTTTTTCCTTCAGTGCCTTTTCTTTTTCCGTTCGATTGTAAAGATGCCAAGCCTGGTCCTGCTCTACGGCAGTCATGAACTCGTTCGGCAAGCGAACGGAGTTATTACTATTCTGGCCTGAAACGGTATTATAGGCTTCCGATTGCCAATCGGTAGTCAATTCTTCAAATAGGATTTCTTTATATCCTTGTTTAGCGAGATCGATCACCCGCTTGATATAATTATCCGGGATTAAGACTTTCTTAGCCTCGACGATAGCCTTTTTTAAAGCCGCATTTTTTTTGGGATCAAAGCGGTCGGAACCTTCAATCTCGTAGCAAGTTTTCATAATCGCATTCAGATGGCGATTATTGAGTATCGAGCCGGTAACGAGAGAAGCGACTTTCTTTTCTTCTTCGACTTTCCAATCTACGAAACGATCGATATCCGGATGATCCACGTCCAAACAAACCATCTTCGCGGCTCGACGAGTGGTACCCCCGGATTTTATCGCTCCTGCGGCTCTATCACCGATTTTTAAGAAGCTCATCAAACCGGAGCTTTTCCCCCCACCGGATAGGGACTCGTTTTCCGCACGTAGATTAGAGAAATTCGTTCCGGTTCCGGAACCGTATTTGAATAGGCGAGCCTCCCGAACCCAGAGATCCATGATCCCGCCTTCGTTGACTAGATCATCATCCACGCTTTGAATAAAGCATGCGTGAGGTTGCGGATGCTCATACGCGGACGCTGATTTAACAAGCTTTCCAGTTTTTGGATCTACGTAAAAATGCCCTTGAGATTTTCCATCGATGCCGTAAGCCCAATGAAGACCAGTATTAAACCATTGAGGGGAATTTGGAGCGGCCATTTGAGAAGCGAGCATGAAAACGACTTCATCAAAAAAGACTTTGGCACTGTCTTCATCCGTAAAGTATCCGTATTTATAACCCCAATAGGTCCAACAGCCTGCCAAGCGCTCAAAAACTTGCAGAGCGGAAGTTTCACCACCGAAGCGATCTTCCTGTTTCAAGGATTCCAATTTCTCCATGTCCGGCTCGGACCGTTGCAGCCAATGCGGGATTCCTTTTTCTTCCACGCGTTTTAAATACTTAGGAATGCCTTTTCGTCGAAAATACTTCTGAGCGAGGATATCCACGGCAACTTGCGACCATTGTTCGGGAACAAGAATGTCTTTGGCTTCAAAAACAACGGAACCATCCGGGTTCGAAATCCTGGAATTTCGTTTAGCCCATTTAAGTTCTGCGGAAAAGCCTTCAGTTGGCTTAGTGAAATGTCTATTTAGCTTCATAGCATGCTCCTCATATGAAACTCCGGTCGGATATATTGCGTTTTTGGATTATGTCACGCTATCTGGACTTTCCAAATCTACCAAAGCTTTTTTTACAAACAGTTCTCGTTTTAGCTGAATTTTCTCATCGAATCCCGGTTGGAAAAATGGCTATGTCTCAAAGAAATTTCATTGCCAACCTACCCCGATTCGAAAAAATAGGCGTCGTACCGAGGAAACTCCCCTTTAGCTCAGTCGGTAGAGCAAATGACTGTTAATCATTGGGTCGCTGGTTCGAGCCCAGCAGGGGGAGCCACTCGGGCAATCCGATCTATCTCTTCTAAAACCCGCCTAATTCCAACACTCCTCCTTGTTCTAATGCTTTTATTTTAGACGGAAAATGCTATCATTTGTTTAGGTAACCTGGGCCGATTTTTTCGTCTTACTTCCGAGTATAAAATGTCATTCTCATTATTTCTAAGCTAGTCGGATGAGAAAATCCGATTCGAAATGAATCGTCACCGAGATTCAAGTCCGGGGGAATTTTCCGACACAATTTCCGAACCATTTCCATTTTTAGGGAGCCGAAAGACTCCGAGCGGGTTCTTAACTTATACAGAGCCATCGATTCGGGAGAGCGAGTAGTGCAAATCGACAAAATCCCTTTTATCCTCTTATATTTATTGCCGGCAGTTTTCTGGACCTGCCATTCCAATAGCAATAGTTCCAGTAGCACGAACGATTCCGCCGCAGCATTATTATATTCCGCATACGGTGCCAGCTTTACTCCTGTTCCGACTCAGGGTTGTGCCGATTCTTCCATCACGACCGTACTGCGGGGAAGTAGTACCCCGGTTACGAGCCAAAACTTTACGTACTATTTTTATAAATTCGTGGGCGATAGTACTTCTACGGAAACGTTTACAGTGTCGGTCAGTTCCGGAGAAGCGGATCTTTGGATCGGCGCGGAAGGATACACGTTAACGCCTTCGGACTTTAGTAAAGTCGAGCTTAGAAGTGAAAATATCGGGAACGATACGATTTCGAACGTATCCACGACAAATCTCGCTATTCGTTGCGTCGTCGTCCCGGTCAGCACGGGCGGCGGCTTTACGTTGAGTATTCAATAAATATGATATTCAAGGTTTTACGAATAAGAACCAAGTAAAAAGGGAAATACCGAAACCGAAGGCATATACGGTGAAAACTTTTCCCGAAAGGAACGAATCCCATTCTTCAGCCGTCATTTTACAAAACATTGCAAAGAGTAGAACAAATGAGCTTCCTAATGGAATTCCGAAAGGATGATATTTCCAGGATGCGGAAACGTCTCCTCTGAAAAAGCAAACCAAAGACCTACCGATTCCACAACCGGGACAATCCGAGCCGGTTAATTGTTTCCACCAGCAAAGCGTAAACCAATGCTTCGATTCCGTGTCTAGGGGAAGATAGAATGAAAACGATAGTACGGCAGCTATGCCGATTAAAAAAGTAAGAGCAGGTCTCGCTCTAGCGAATCTCGAAAAGAAAGAAAAACCGGCTCCAAACTGAAGCCGGTTTTCTATTGAAATCAATCGATTAGGTCGATTTCGCAGGACCTTGGTATTTTGCATCCGAGAATCCGAGGATAAAATAGCCGATTCCAACTACAAAGAATAGTACTGCAAATCCTGCCGATTTACCGAACGCTTTTGCAAGTTCTATCGCCACCAGTATGAACACGACTAAGTTAACGCAAGGTACAAAGAATAGAATTACCCACCAAACCGGCTTACCCACGATTTCCATAAGTACCACAAGGTTGTAAATGGGGATGATCGCCGCCCAACCAGGTTTTCCAGCTTTTTCATATATTTTCCAGTTCGCAGCCAGAAAAGCGATAATTACGACCGCATATAGTAAGATCCCGATGATTCCGACTCCGGAATTCCCTTCCATATATTTATGCTCCCAAAATATTAAAGAATTTCGGAAAAATTACAGTTTTTGAAAATAAATCAAGAAAAAAATGACTAAATTTCAGAGATTCGGTAGAATTGGTAAGTCATTTAATAATGTAAAAATTAGAGATTTATATGATATAAAAACCTAAAATAATTCGTTATCTTCGGCCGGTGGATTTGCCGTCCGAGTAGAGCCGTCGCTTTTGGGCGCAGCCGTTTTCTTTTGGGTTTCTCCGGAAGTCGATTTTGATAAATATTCGATTTTGCCCTCTGCCTCCGCCAAGATTCCCTGGCATAAGCCACGAAGCTCCATTCCGCGTTCGTACGCTTTAATGGATTCTTCCAAGGTTAATTGACCTCTTTCCAATTTCTCCGCAATTTGCTCCAGCTCGGATAGGGCCTGCTCGAAGCTAATATCTGTCTTCTTTGCCATGTAATTCACCTCGATTTATAACACTCAGTCTTCCCTCGGAAAGGATTACCTCGAGCTCTTCCTCAATTTTCACTTGAGCCGGAGAGGTAACGACTTTTTTTCCCTTTGTTCTAACTACGGAATAACCGCGTTTCAATGTCCCGAGGGGGGAAAGTCCCTCTACTTTACCTGCTAAAAGTTGAAATTCTTTCCTTTTTCTCTCCAAAAGAGCCCGGAAGGTCATCGGCAATCCCGTAGAATAGGGGAGTAATCGATTGCCTGCTTGCATTAAAAAATTCTTACTCAAGAGCTGAATTCTGGATGTCGTTTCATCCAAGCGAAGAATTCTCTCGTTCAGCATGGACTTGGGATCGGTAAAGGCCATCTTATTGGTTAAAATTCTTAACCGTTCCGCCAAGTATCTCATCTGGTTTTTTAACGCCGTTTCTAAACGGGCTTCAAATTCCATCAATTCGGATTCTACGACTTCCATTTCCGGAACCACGATCTCGGCCGCAGCCGTAGGTGTCGGTGCGAACGCGTCGGCAGCTAGATCGGAAAGCACCGAATCGATTTGATGGCCCACGGCGGACACGATCGGAACCCTGGATTCTGCAAACGCTAAAACTACTTTTTCATCGTTGAATGCGATCAAATCCTCGAAACTTCCACCGCCTCTCCCCGCAATGATAACATCCACGTTCCAAGCAGGGTCATTCAATTCTCGAATCGCGCTTACTATGGAATCCGGAGCACCGTCTCCTTGTACGAGACAGGGCGAAATCAGGATATTAATCTTAGGAAAGCGCTGCTTAGCGATTCGAATAATATCTTCGATTGCGGCGCCGGTCGGCGAAGTGGCAACACCGATGGTCCAGGGGAATGACGGCAACTCCTTCTTTCGCTCTGGATCGAAAATTCCTTGGGCCGCTAGTTTTCGCTTTAACGCTTCGATTTTAAGGAGAAGATCTCCCTGACCGACTTCCTCGACTTTGGCTACGTTTAAGTTATACTGTCCTTTGGGTTCGTAGACGGAAATACTTCCGTAAGCGCGGACCTCCATTCCGTTTTCCAAGGGTCGTCCCTTATATCTTCCGTTACTGTACGAAAAGAAAGTGCATGCCAATAGGGATTTAGAATCTTTTAAATTAAAATAAATATGACCTTGGTGGGATCTAGAAAGATTGGAGACTTCTCCCTGGACCCAGACGTTTCGGAGCAGGTCGGGCCCGGTTAAAAGTTGTTTGACGATCGAGTTGACTTCCGATACGGAAAGCGGTTTTGATTCTTCCACGATAATTCCGTCAGCCTTTCCTCATCGTACAAAAAAATCCTTTCGATACAACTTCCAAAAATCCCAAAGTATCACAATCAGAGTGACCGCTACCGGCCCCAATACGAGTCCCATGATTCCGAATTGCTGGATCCCTCCGATCAGCGAGAGAAATACTAGTAGGGGATGGATTCTTAGTTTTTTATCCAGCATCTTAGGTTTGACGACGTTTTCCAGCACCAAATAAAAGGTAAGTCCGGCAATCATAAACAAGCTCGCGCCTACGATATTATTTTCGATAAACATAATGTACAAACCGATCGGTAACCAAACTACCGAGGTACCGATGACCGGTATGATCGAAAAGAAGGCGGCCAAACTAGCATATAGAAACGGGTTGGAAATGCGAGCAAATACCAGTAATACGTAAACTGCCGCTCCTTGCATAATGGAAACGATCAGATTTCCTCGAAAGACCGTTTGTACTGCGGAAGCGATTTTTCGACCGACTTGTTCTTCCAATTCGCGCGAAAAGGGAAGATTATCCGAAATAAATCGTTCCACCTTTTTACCGTCTTGGTACAGAAAAAATAGAAGGAGTAGAGAAAAGAATAGATTCATGATAATACCGGCAGGTAAATCGATGGACCCGAGTATCAACGAGGAAGCGTTGCTAAGAACCGCGTATAAGCTATCTAAGTTTAAAATATCGATATAGTTCCGGGCAAAATCTCCGTAAATTTCCGGTAACTTCACCCAAAAAAAAGGATTATCCGTAACCAAATCAGTGAGCATATTCAGGCTCATCAGGGTTTCGATAATCTTGTCTTCCGATAGGGAAATCCGAATCTTAAACAGGATGGATAAAGACTCGTCTATGAGCGTACGTATGACGAAATAGGAAGGCAACAAAACGATCATGCATACGAAACCGATCATAATCCAAGGGGCAAGAAAATCGAGTTTTAGTCCGATCAATTTGCGTAATTGCTTATACTGTTTTCTCGTTGCCAGGTACAAAATTAATGCGACTAGCGAAGAGTAAAAATAAGGACGAAGAACGAAAAATAAAAGCGCTCCGGCTCCTAAGAATAGTATCGCTAGAAGTATATTAAATGCGGTTCTATTCGGATCACCGGTTCCTTCGCGGGCGATCATCAAAATCCTCCCGATTTTCTGTAAAACAATTTCACCAGAGACCCGGTTCCGTCGGGGGAAATCGAAACCGCGACCGTTTTCCGATTCATGCCTTCCACCAAATAAACGCTTTTTTCAGGCGATTTCTGATTTTGTAATACTTTAAAATTCAGGTAGGAAAATACCGTTTCGTAATAAATCTCCAATCGTTCTTTGGACAAGGAATGATTCAGAATTATGGCCGATTCCCTCGTTTCAAAAATTCGCTCTGACTTCAATTCGGTGGAAAATAACAATTTAGATTCTCTCGGTACGAAATCGGACGGAATCGAAGAGGGGGCCTTGTACGGTTTTTCCTGATACGTCAACCGATTGTGTCGAAATATACGAGGTTTTTCCTTTGTCGCTCGTTGGGGAAGAGGGTCCTGCTCGGTAAAATTAGGCAGGGTTTCCTCCTGTGCAGGAGAGGGGAAGGTAAAACAGAATATTAAAAGAAAGAAAACAATTTTCGCGGTTCGGAAACGACTAAGATTCACGAATTTTAGTTGAATCGAACGAGCCGTCCTTGACAATCCTTTTCTTAAGCCCAATGGCCGGATTCGAATCAACCTTAGAATATCTTCTCGATTGGGTAGCCAACCTGCCTCCTAGTTTAGTCTGGCTGTTCTTTACCCTGTCCAATTTGACGGAAAACGTTTTTCCACCTTGGCCGGGAGATACCGTAACGGCCTTCGGAGGATTTTTACTCGCACGAGGAAAGATCGGCTTTTGGTCCTTATTTACGAGCACTTTGGTAGGAAATCTCCTAGGCGCTTGGCTAATGTATTCCTTTGGACATCATCTCCTTGCCTGGTTAAAACATAGAGACTTTCCGTTTAAAACCGAACTTTATGACGAAGAAGCTATTCAAAAGACTCTGAATTGGTTTTCCAGAAACAGCGTGATCGTAGTCATCTTCTCCCGGTTTTCCGCCGGAATTCGATTCTTCGTTTCCATTGTTGCCGGAATGGTGGAGATGAATCCGATCCTATTTTTTTCCTGCTTTTCTCTAGCGGTTTCAATTTGGTGCGGAATTCTTATTTATGCCGGCCATTATCTAGGAAGTCATTGGGAAGTCGTCGTCGAATTTTTGGCGGTATACAACGAGATTATCTCCATAGTACTAGTATCGGCAGGTATAGGATTCCTGATCTATCGGCACAAAAACAAATCCAAAACCAAGGCCCCTTAGTCAGGTTCCTAAGGCTTGTTTTAGAGTTTCCAAGAATCTTCGGTGAAGCTCTTTGACTTCTTCCGGTAATTCGATTTTTTGCGCGAGCTCCAGCAAAGCCTTGGAATCGATTACCTTATCCTCAAACCATTCCCCGGCCATCTCACCGGCGATTTTTATTACGGAAGAAAGGTCAAGAATTCCGTAATAAACTAGAATCAGCGAAAAACCTAACGCGCCGTCGGTGGGGATGTAAGGCTTTATGCCTTTCATTTTCCAGGGATCTATACCGGTCGGCAATGCACTTTGGACATTCCAGCGCATCTCGTCGGATGGAGGACCCAATTCGGTTTTGTTAATTAAGACGAGTTCAACGGGATTTAGATCACCATGGATTCTCCTGTTTTCCTCCGCCAACTCTCGAATCAATTTGGCATTATCTCTTGTGATCGCATCCCGCCCTAGAAAATTCAATCGGTATAAAAAATCTTCCAGGTCCTTACCTTCCAGAACTCCGGAAAGAATCATTTGGTACAGCGTAAAAATCAAATAATCGCTTTCGGTGTTATCTCCTAATAACAGTTCCTTCGCATCCTTTGGCAGATAAATTCTATCTCGAAGTAAAATAGTCAGTTTGTACGCGAGTTGATCGAATAAGCTTTGGAAGGAAGACCCGGCGAATTTACGAACTCGTTCCAAAGCCCCCCAAACACCATCCGTCAAAAACCGAGTCGGATGAGAAAGGGAATCCCAAAATTTATCCACCATTCCCTTGATGGTTCCTTCCAAATATTTTAAATGGAGAGATTCGGTTTTGATTCCTTGAGAGCGAAACGTTTGTAACAGGGTTCGTCTAAAAAAATGAGGACTCGCAGAGATAAAGCAAAGAGGAGTATCGTTCGTGCTTTCCCGCAATTCATTTAGGAAGGTCGGCATACCGGGCAGCGGCAGTTTTTGTTCCGGAGTTTCGAATAACGTGGAAATTTTGCCTTTATTAGAATGGATATCCGTCGCAAGATAGGTTTGATCGATATCCGAAGTCGTTACCAACCCCGAATAATCTTCCGGTAAAATTCTTAGCGCGCCTTTGCCGATCAGGCTTTGCGCCACAATCTCATGCTTTCCGGGGATATTTAGATAAGCCAAATCTTTTCCGAACTGACGGTACGAATCCGGCTTTAAGAAGTGAATGTGAAATACGTAATTTCCGGGCGCTAAAGGAAAAGTGAATTCGTGAAAGAAAAACCCGCTTTCATCACCCCGAATTTCGGGGGACCGATGCACGACGATACCGGATTCGTCCACAATCTCGGCTAACAGAATCGGTTTTCTTACCGACTCTAACCCGTAATCTAAAAACGGGGTAATTTCCTTTTCCTGACCCTCGAATAAGCCTGTTAAAAGATTCCAGCGGGAAGAATCTTTCATTTCTTCCGTAATGCTCAGGTCTAAAACCTGTCCGCGGATATAATAGCGATTCTCTCTTCCAAGAGTTCCGCCGCAGATCGCGGCCCTTCTTTTATCGGTATATCGGGGAAGTTTACGTTCCGGTTCCTCTGTCACGTGTTGCGGATTCCTTAAACAGTTTTAGAGAAAGGAAACTCTATCACGAGGTTCTCAAAGGGAAAGCAGAAAATCCAATTTCTTTGTTTTCGTCCCGAAACAAACTGCTAGTATGGTCCTGAGATGCCCAAGTCTAGACATCCAGGCAACGGTAGAGAAAAAGGACCGAAGGTAATCTATATTCGAAAACTTCGGTTCGAAGAAGCCTATCGACTTTTGGACTCGGGTATTCAAGACGCGTTCTTAAAAGGGGAAACGTTGGTAGAAGTAGTACACGGGATAGGCGAAGGGGTCTTGAAACGAATGACCGAGGATTATATCCAGAACCACGATTTTTTAAAGGTCTTGGAAGACGGGGGACTTTTTATCGGAAATCCCGGTTCCACTTTGATTGAAATTATGGGTCCTTCCGCTCAGGATCTAAAAAAATACGTAAGATGACAGATTCTAAATCGAAAATCCAAATACTCGACGTGACTCTCAGGGACGGGGAGCAAACAAGAGGTGTCAGCTTTTCCGCATCAGAAAAACTGAATATAGCCAAATTTTTGCTCCAAAATCTCAAGGTGGATCGAGTTGAAATCGCATCCGCACGAGTTTCTCAAGGAGAGCTGGAAAGCGTTCGAGGAATTATGCGTTGGGCAAACTCAGAAGGTCTTGAAAACAGAATCGAAATTCTGGGATTCGTGGACTCTCGCCAAAGTGTCGATTGGATTTTAGCCGCCGGGGCAAAAACTCTAAATCTGCTAACGAAAGGTTCGCTAAAGCATCTCGAAGGTCAGTTGAAGAAATCTCCGAAAGAACATTTTTCCGAAGTTTCGGAAACGATACGATATGCGGTAAATAACGGTCTCTCGGTTAACATCTATCTGGAAGATTGGTCGAACGGTTACCTAAATAGCCCTCAATATGTATTGGATTTCGTAAAACATCTATGTCGGGAGACTGTGGGAAAAATCTTTCTTCCGGATACTCTGGGGGTACTTTCCCCCGACGAAACCTTCGAAGGAGTCAATGCACTAGTAAAGTTATATCCGCATCTTCATTTTGAATTCCACGGACACAACGATTACGACTTATCCGTTGCGAATTGTCTCTTTGCGGTTAAAGCCGGAGTGAAGGGAGTTCACGTAAGCGTAAACGGATTAGGAGAGCGAGCCGGGAATTCCCCATTAGAAGCGGTAATCACGGCCCTGCATGACAAAGGAAAAGTGATAACGGGAATCGATGAAAAGTCGATCACCGAGGCAAGCCGTCTTGTAGAAACCTTCAGCGGAAAACGTATTTCCGCTAACCGACCCGTCGTAGGAGAGGATGTGTTTACACAAACCGCCGGAGTTCACGCGGACGGTGATAAAAAAGGAAATCTTTATGCGAATCCGATCCTTCCGGAACGCTTCGGGAGAAAACGTAGTTACGCTCTCGGCAAGTTGGCCGGAAAAGCCAGCATCTCTGAAAATTTAAGACAATTAGGAATGGTACTTTCGCCGGACATCGAACGCAAAGTATTGGAAAAGGTAATCGAATTAGGAGATCAAAATAAAACTGTCACTCCTGAAGATCTACCTTTCCTGATTGCCGACGTATCCGGAGGCACTAGTAACCAAGCTCTGAAGATTACCGGTTGCAAACTCAATTCCGGCTTAGGAACGAGACCGACCGCCCAAGTCGATTTAGAATTAAATGGAAAAAAATTTTCAGGCAAGGGAGAAGGGGACGGAGGTTACGACGCATTTATGACCGCTCTTACCGGAATCCTTAATCAGGCAGGGGTAACGATGCCTAGACTCGTCGACTATGAAGTACGAATTCCCCCCGGGGGAAAAACCGATGCCCTCGTAGAAACGATGATTACCTGGAATCGGGCGCCGGAAAATCATGAGGAAGATAATTTCAAAACTATCGGGGTTCATTGCGATCAAACGATAGCCGCCGTACTCGCTACGGAAAAAATGTTGAACCTAATCCTTCAAGCATGGCACAGCTAAAACTACTAATCGTAGGCCTGGGAAATCCCGGAACTAAATACGAGCGCAACCGTCATAATATAGGATTTTTGCTGATAGACGATCTTGCGGAAGAATGGGGAGCGAGCTTCCAAAAATCCAATAATGAGGAAAAAGCCAGAATCGATCGGAACGGGAGTTCGTTCTTTCTTTTAAAACCCTTGGAGTTTATGAATCTTTCTGGACGAGCTGTTGCGGACTTGGCCAGAAAAAACGGGATTGCTGCCCAGAATATTTTAATCGTCCATGATGAAGTCGATTTTCCGTTTTCAAAAATAAAATTCAAACAAGGTGGGGGGCACGGGGGCCATAACGGTCTTCGCGACATCATCGAGAAATTAGGTTCCTCCGAGTTCTTTCGACTTCGATTCGGGGTCGGCAAGCCGGGGGACAGTTCTTTAACGGCAGACCATGTTCTTTCGAATTTCAACAAGGAAGAGCTAGAGCAACTTCCCAATCTTTTCCAGCAATCCAAACAAAAAATCGCGGACTGGATTCGGGAAAGAGAGACCCTTTTTCGCAAAGTCACCGATAAATAGAGTAACGCTCGCGAAGGAAGTCGCTCCGGACAGGACTAAGATCGGACGGAAGAATTTCAAGAGCGGGAACCACATCACGGAGACCCAAGTGAGCGAATACACTATCAAAGTGCCCGAGTTTTCTTCAGAAATCCTGAACCAAGCCGCTCGACGATTTCACGAGTATCTCCGTGTCGAAAAGAATTATTCCCAAAATACCTTGAATGCCTATCTTCTGGATCTAAAATCATTCTTCGAATTCAGCGAACGCGAGCAACTCGATATCTACCAACTCGAAGCGGTGGATGTTCGATCGTATTTTGCGTATCTCTCCAAAAATCAAGGCTTAGATCGAAAGACACAAAGTAGAAAGCTTTCTAGCCTACGCACATTCTATAAAGTATTACAAAAGGACGACCTGGTTCCCAGCAACCCGATTCTTTCCGTCCATTTTCCAAAGACCCGAAAACAGGTTCCTAAAAATTTTAGAATCGAGGAGACCGAAGAAATCCTGGAATACGAGGACGGAAAAGCTTCCGAGATTTTGAACCTGAGAGATAAGGCCATAATAGAAGTTTTATATTCCACCGGACTTAGGGTTTTCGAGCTTGTCGACGCGTCTTTAACCCAGCTTTCGAGAGACAATACGATCTTAAAAGTGTTGGGAAAGCGTCGCAAGGAAAGATTCGCCTATCTTGGAAAAGAGGCAATCGAAAGTCTCACTGCATACTTGGAAGTCCGACCGAGGTTTCGCCCCCAGTGCGATGAAATTTTTCTGAACCAAAAGGGAAAGAAACTGACGACCAGGGGGGTCCGTTATATTCTGAACGAAAGAAGGAAACGGATGGGATGGGACAAACCCATCACGCCCCACAAATTCCGACACACCTTTGCTACGGACTTGCTTGACGCGGGTGCGGATATCCGTGCAGTCCAGGAGCTTTTGGGCCATTCCTCCCTTTCCACTACTCAGGTCTACCTGAGCGTTAGTAAGGAAAAGATTAAAGAGGTTTACCGAAAGGCTCACCCGCATGCAAAACGAATCGATCCATCATCCCAGTAAAATTTATGCAACTACCATTCTCTGCGTTCGTAGAAACGGAAAAGTAGCCATTGCCGGAGACGGCCAGGTTTCCTTCGGAAACACCGTCATGAAAAATTCCGCCAGAAAAGTCCGAAAATTGTACGGAGATAAAATCGTTTCCGGCTTTGCAGGTTCGGCGGCGGACGCGTTCACCTTATTCGAGTTATTCGAGAAAAAAGTCCATGAATTCGGCGGAAGCCTTTCCAGAAGCGCAGTGGAACTTGCCCGCGAATGGAGAACCGACAGAATGCTTCGTCGTCTGGAAGCTATGCTAATCGTGGCCGATAAAGACGAATCCTTCCTGGTTTCGGGCACGGGGGATGTTATCTCGCCGGACGATGGCATTCTTGCAATCGGTTCAGGCGGTAATTATGCCTTAGCGGCAGCAAGGGCCTTGTATTCCAATACCCAATTGGAGCCGGCGGATATAGCGAAAGAATCGATGCGCATCGCAGCCGATATCTGTATTTACACGAATCATACTATTGTCGTCGAGGAAATCAACCAATGAACGATAGCAATCATTTAACGAATACCGTCCCCGACGAACCGAGGCTTCGCGAAGAGGATCTCACACCGAGAGAAATCGTAGCGAGATTGGACGAGCATATTATCGGACAAAAAAATGCGAAGAAGGCGGTTGCGATCGCTTTACGCAATAGAACTCGCCGCCGTAAATTAGATCCGGAAATCAGAGAAGAGATCTATCCTAAGAACATCATCATGATCGGTCCCACCGGAGTGGGAAAGACCGAAATTGCAAGAAGACTTTCCAAGCTTTGCGGGGCTCCCTTTTTAAAAGTAGAAAGCACAAAGTTTACCGAAGTAGGCTATGTCGGACGGGACGTGGAAAGCATAATTCGCGATCTGGCCATGGTTTCCCTCAATCTAGTAAAGCAGGAATTTCGAAAGGAGGTGGAAACCAAAGCTAAAGAAGGTGCCGAAGAAGCTCTTCTCGATATACTTTTGCCGTTTCCTTCCAAGCCGAGTCCGGATCCTCATTCCCCTTCCATCGGATTTGCGACAACGGTCGACGAGGAAGAGCGTAAACGCCGTTTTTCAGAAACCCGGGAAACGATGCGTAAAAAACTTAGATCGGGAAAGCTAGACGACCAAGAGGTCGAGATAGATTTACCTCAAGCCGGTCCGCAAGGAATTCCGATGCTTCAAGTTTTCGGAGCAGGCAATATGGAAGATTTGGACAATCATATTCAAAACGTTCTGGGCGATTTGATGCCTAAGAAGCAGAAAAAAAGAAAACTCCCGATCCAAGAAGCGCTAAAAATACTAGAAGAAACGGAAGCCGAAAAGTTGTTAGACCCGGAAAAAGTGCAGCGAGAAGCCCAAAAAAGACTGGAAGAAATGGGAATCGTCTTTTTGGACGAGATCGATAAGATTGCGGGACGGGAGGGGAGATCGGGAGCGGACGTCTCTCGAGAAGGAGTGCAAAGAGATCTACTTCCGATTGTGGAAGGAGCGACCGTCAATACCAAGATCGGTCCGATTGCCACCGATCATATACTCTTCATTGCGGCGGGTGCATTTCATATGTCAAAGCCTTCGGATCTAATTCCTGAACTGCAGGGAAGATTTCCGATCCGGGTGGAGCTGGAAAAACTCTCTATGGAAGATTTCCAAAAAATTCTTACTGCACCACGTTCTTCCTTAACACGCCAGTACCAAGCCCTGCTAAGAACCGACGGAATCGAAATCGAGTTTTCCGAGGATGGTATCCGAGAAATCGCACGTATGGCTTACGATATGAATGAGAAGCACGAAAATATCGGCGCCAGGAGATTGAATACGATTATGGAACGACTTTTGGAGGATGTCAGCTTCGAGGGTCCGGATCTCCCTGCCGAAAAAAGAAAAGTGCTCGTCGATAAATCCTACGTGGAATCTAAACTAAAGGGAATCGTCGAAGACAAGGACCTAAGTCGCTACATTCTATAGGACGGATTTTCCGGCTCGTTCGGGAAGGGATAGTATCGATATTCTGATCCCGAACGAATTGTGGAGGAACGAAAAGGAAAAACTAGCCGGTTTTTTAGAAGGTCAGTTCTTTGAGAGCGGAGATAGGATATCTCATATACACTGTGGTAGTTCTACTTCCCGAAGTAATCGTCAGAAGATCCAGTGGATTTAGACCCATGGTATAAAAGCCTTCGTCAATCATTGCGATTCCAAAGCCCGCGCTTTCTTTTTCATCCAAAAATTCCGGACGGAAAAAATCAGCCGAGTTGCCCTGATCGTATAATTCCTTATGCTTCAAGCGAGACTCTTCGATTCTTCCGAAATCCATATTATGAATGGGAGAATCGTTTCGGATTCGCAAATTCAACTCATCATTCGTGATCCGAATCTTAACCGAAATATTCATGCGATTCTTTTCGAGCTTGGATCGAATATCCCTAAGAAATTCCGTTTCTTCCGGAACGAGAGTTTGTTTTTTGGCGCGAATTCGATCTTCCAGCTGCAGCACATTTTGCACCTGCTTCTTGATCTTATCCGGAACAACGTATCGCTGCATCGCATCGCGGAGAGGAGAAGTATCTAGAATCACTTCTAAAAGTTCTTCGGCTTCTTCTTGAGAATCGCCAAGATTGGCTATTTTTTTCAAGAGTTCATCGCGAAAGATAATATGACGAATATTACCTTTAATTGCGTTAAGAAGTGCTTCCATCAACCCGCTGAAAAGGTGGAAAGCCGCTAAGGGGTTCGCCCCGACTTCTTCTAGGATCCCGTTTACCAACTCGGAGAGAATATCTCGCGTCGGTTTCGTCAGCCCTTTCAGTCGTAAATGAAAGAACTTTCTCTTTTTAAGATCAGAGATGTTTCGGAGGATTTCAGCCCCTTTGAGGACAGATTTCTGGTTTGCCATAAGAGGGAACTTGGAAAATTTAGTACACGATGCCGGCTGGACTCTATTCGGCAAGCTGGTTTTACGAATATGACACCAAAAACCGACGATTTCGAACTGATCACTCCCGACTTAGGCGATACGGATAAAATTGAGCTCGTTCGATGGAATGCAAAACAAGGAGAGACGATCGAGATTGGTCAAGAGGTATGCGAATTGGTAACGGATAAGGCTTCTTTCCCGATGGAGTCTCCGATCCATGGCACTCTGACGCAAATTATGAAAGAGAAGGGTTCCATCGTATCAAAAGGAGAAATTTTAGGCGTGATTCGGAGGAAAAAAACCGAGTGAAATTGGTCCATTTATCGGACCTCCACTTTCCAGTACACCTTCCTTTGTCCAGCCTCAAAGGGAAGATGGTACCGGGGTACTTAAATTACACCCTTCGGCGTAAAAGTAAGTATCCGATCTATCTATGGGAATCGCTCGTCGAGAAAGTACTATCCTTGAATCCGGATGGCATCGTCATCTCCGGCGATATTACAAACGTAGCACATATCACCGAATATTTCGGTTCTCTAGAATACTTAAGACCTATATTAAGCGACAAGACTTTCATGATCCCCGGAAATCATGATCGATATACACGCGCCGCGGTGAGGGGATCGGAACCGTACTATGAAAGGTTTTTTTCCAGATGGATGGGAGATCCGGTGGAAGGATCGAAAGGTTATCTTCGCTGGAAAAAAGTGGGGTCTCTCTATCTGATCGGATTAGATTCGAATAAGCCTCTCTCCGTCTTAAACGCATACGGATATGTAGACCCGAATGTCGTGCGAGACGCGTTAGCTTTCTTACGGGATAAACAGGCCAGCAGATACGTCCTAGTTTGCCATCACCCGATTTGGAATCCTCCCGAAAGGCAGGAATCAGGCGGTCATAAGATGCGCAATCGGGAAGAAATAGCGGAATTATTAAAAGGGAACCCTCCCGTAGCCTACTTACATGGGCATGTTCATACGAACTGGGTAAAATCCCCGGGTAAGGAAAAACCGTACTACGTGGTAAATTCCGCGTCCAGCACCCGGATTTCCGACGCAAGGCATGATTGCGGATTTCACTTTTTAGAAATTAATAATGAAAGCACCCAAATCACCCGCTTTACTTTCTCGGAAGGCATGTCCAAGTTTATGGAAACGCAAACGATCTCGTACGAAGAAAAGGAATAAAATGGCCGGAAAAATCGAACCAATCGAAATCCAACGTGAACTAACCAAGATCAAGCATCCCGAGTTAAAGAAGGACATAGTTTCCTTGGGAATGATCGCTTCTTTAGAAATCGGTGAGGACGAAACGAATATCCTCGTAAAAACTCCGAGCCAGGATAGGCGCATTCAAATCGGATTGGAAGCGCAGATCCGCCAAACCCTCTCAAAGAAAGAAGGAATCGGAAAAATAAAGATAAAGTTCGAAGTCGATCCTAAGTTCCAGCTCGACGATTCGAATAAGATCGTCGGAGTAAAAAAAGTGATCGCGATCGGCTCCGGAAAAGGAGGCGTCGGAAAATCCACGGTCACAGTTAATCTGGCGGCTGCTGCGAGCGCCTTGGGATATAAGGTCGGCGTTATGGACGCCGATATCTACGGACCATCCGTCGGAAAAATGTTCGGAATTAACGGAAGAGTCGCCTTAAAAGCCGAAGAAGATAAAATCTATCCGCTAGAAAAAGACGGTCTAAAGATTATATCGTTCTCCTTTTTGATCGATGAAAAACAGCCGGTCGTCTGGAGAGGACCGATGCTCGGCAAGGCAGTCGAGCAATTTCTTTACGATATTGTTTGGGGTGAGTTGGATTTTCTTTTCATCGATCTTCCTCCCGGTACTGGGGACGTTCAATTGTCGCTGGCCCAGCTGATCGATCTGGATGGAGCGGTTCTGGTTACTACTCCTCAGTCCGTCGCATTGCTAGATGCAAGTCGTGCAGCGGCAATGTTTGAGCAAGTGAAAGTACCCATTTTGGGCGTAGTAGAGAATATGAGTGAATTTGTGTGTCCGAATTGTGGCCATTCTTCGCCTATCTTCTCGAAAGGTGGCGGTCAAAAATTGGCGGATGCTTTCGATTCAAAATTCTTAGGCGGAATCCCACTTACGATGGATCTAATGAATGCAAGTGAATCCGGAAAGCCGCTTGTCTTCCAAGAGCCTAACGGTCAAGTTGCCCAAGCGTACAAAAACATTCTAGAAAATCTTAATGAAGAGATAAAAAAGTGGGAATGAGCGTCAATCGTCAGTCAGTTATTACAGGAGAAAGGAAACCGTGAAGTTTGAGAAAGGCTCCGAAAAGAACCCATCTGGAAACCTCATCGTCTACTGTAATGTAGTAGGGGAGAACCCTCTATATCCGGGTGGTAAGATCATCGCGTCCAATGTCGTAGTTAGTTTTCTGCGAATTGGAGAGAATTTTCCCGTAGTCACCTTCCCACCCGTTTCGCTAGACAGCTATGACGATTTAAAGCGTATCATCTCGGATAATTACGACAAGTATGACGTCGTTAAAATCAAAGACTTTGAAATGCCTACCGAGCAGGAAGATTCGAATTCTTATATCAAAGAAAGGATGGATCATTTCGAAAACGTGGTCATTCGCTACGTTGAACTCTGCAAGAATCGCGAAGGGAATTCCTTTCCTGCCAACGATAAGGAACCCGAGGGAGTACGCGATTACCTGGATTCGTTAGCGAATCTTTCTCTGAAAGTGCGTAGATCCAGCGGAATTGCCCGCGAGGCTTCTCTCTTGCATATGGAGAAGTTGGTGGAGAATTTCGCGGGAAAGCATCCTGAATTCGACCTGCATAATTTTAGAAAAGCGCTTGAAATGCCCGGCCAGACGGGTGAAGAGCTGATAGGTTTATATCTGCAGAAGTTTAACGCCATTTCGTACGAGAGATACGAAGACGCTTCTTCCTTGAATAAACGGATTCAACAGATTGAATCCGTCAATTCCTGAGTCTGAATCCTACGACTTAGTGTATCGGTCTCTATTTTCCCGAAAGCGTTCCTCGAAGATTACCTCGATTCTTTCGAATGTCGGCGATTCATCGCTTATAGAAGCGGGATGAGGGATGGAACGATTTTGTGTCCATTTTCGAATATGAATCGCTCCTTCCCGAAAAACGAAAAGAATAATATTATAAAATTCGATTGCATTTTTAGGACTCGGCCTCTAAATCCGGATTCCATCTAGGATATAAATCCACATCGACTCCTAACAGACGGAAAATCCGAGTCGCCATAAAATCGCCCAGGTCATCCAAGGTTTTAGGAATTTGATAGAATCCCGGGGAAGCAGGCAGCAAGATTGCACCTGCATCATGAAGGTCGATCATATTCTGCAAATGGATTCTATTATAAGGCGTCTCGCGAGGGACTAAAATTAATTTTCTTCTCTCTTTAAGACTGACATCCGCCGCCCGTTCGATTAAATTATCGGTAATTCCGGATCGAATCGAGGCTACGGTTTTCATCGAACACGGTACTATAACCATTCCGTCCCAGGTATTCGAGCCGGATGCGATATCCGCACCGACGTCTTTGTGATCTCGAATTTTGAAGTTATGTTTAACGGTCGGTCTCCAGAGTTCTTCTATATAATCTAAGACTTCTTTCGGAGAGGAGACTTTCGTCCCGTATTCCTCCCGAAAAACTCGAATCGCGGCGGGACTCGCCACAAACCAACTTTCGCCTTCCAACTCCATCAGAGCGCGTATAAATCGCGTCGCGTAGATGGACCCGCTTGCGCCGGCTATTGCGACGATTAACTTCGTATTCTTCTGAGAGTTCAATTCCTTATTCCGATTATGAAATTCTTATAAAGGAACATTACGAATCGCTGTTAGAATTTCCGGAATTTTTTCCGCCAAAATCCCCAAGAATGAAACCAAGGAGATCCAGGAATGAATTCCGTAAAATGCGGGAGGGAAAATACCGTCCTTGTGTTTCATTGCAATCCATTGCTCGCATATCAGCAGCAGTCCTGTCCCGACCCAAAAAAGCCAAAAAATACCGGAAAGCCCCGAGGCAATTCCCGCCCATGCCAAAAAAAGGAGGGAAAGAAGATGAGAAATCCTGGAAATCCATAGCGACGCATTTCGTCCAAAGCGGGCAGGTATCGATTGCAAGCCTTCCTTCCTATCAAAAGATTCGTCTTGCAAAGCGTATAAAATATCGAAACCGGAAAGATTGAAGGCTAAGCCGATTGTCCAAAAGACCGGCTCCCAAGCAAACTCCTGGCGCAAAGCGACCCAGGCTCCGAGAGGAGCTAACCCTATCGAAACCCCCAAATAGAAATGGCAAAGAAACGTGAATCTCTTCGTATAAGAATAAGTCAAAAGCAAAAACAATGTCGGAAAAGCAAGGGCAAAAGCTAAGGGATTTAAAAACCAACTCCCGAGAAAAAAAACGAAGGAAGAAACGATGATAAACAAGATTGCAGCAACTTCCGAAATTTGACCGGCCGGAATTTCCCGATTAGCCGTCCTTGGATTTTTGACGTCAAATCCGCTGTCTACCCAGCGATTGAAACCCATCGCCGCGCTTCTCGCTCCTATCATACAAATCAGCACCCAAAAGAATCTGATTCCCCATTCGCCAAGCATGACGTCAGGCGTTTTTAAAAAAGCGAGAATGCAAGAAATGCCTGCAAAGGGCAGCGCAAATAATGTATGGGAAAATTTTACAAATCTTCCGTACTTACCGAACGTCTCTAATGCTGAAGAAACCATCCCATTCAAAATGATAAAACCTATCGTTCCAGGAAGCAGATTTTTATTTTTCTATTCGAAAATAGGTGATTTTTTCACGGAAGCGGAAATGCTCGGAGATATGACTTCAGCGCAAAGTGTAAAAGTAAGAACTCGGGTCGGCCGAAACGAAATTCGATCCGTTTTGGAGGACATTCAAAGAATTCCTTCCATCCATGCAAAATGGCTGAACACACTTTCACTTCTCGAGCATATCGGAGCTAGAAAAATTCATGCCTCGCAAACGGGGATTTCCATTTCGGAAATGGTTCTACGACATGCGTCGGAAGAAGCTAGGCACGCGGCCTTTTTTAAAAAACTTGCTCTTAAGGTCGGATCCGAAGAATTTTCAAGCTACGAAGAGGCATCTTTACTGGCGGGAAATTCAGCGGTGATGTATTTCCAGAGATTGGATTCGCTAGTGAATCGTTCCTTATCCTCCGAAACGTTCGCCCTTGGAAAACGGAAACTTCTTTGTTATCTCTATGTTACAAAGTTAATTGAAGAGAGGGCCGGACTCGTGTACGAAGAATATGAGCAGGCATTGAGTTCAAGCGAAAGCGGAATTTCCCTGAAAAGCATCATCAAAGAAGAAGAGGCTCATTTGCAAGAAATGAATTTTCATCTACAGGATAGCGATCCGAAATTTAGCGAACGAACGGATTACTTTCGCGAAAAGGAATCGATGTTTTTTTCAAAATTCTTCGGAACGCTTAGAAATTTGGTTCCTAAAAATTCCTAAAGAGTGAACGGAAACCTGTTTTAGACTTCTATGAATTTACGAGGATTGTCGAAGTTATCATTTGTAATCGTTCTTTCATTCATATCGAGTATCGGAACGGACTCTCTTCGTTCACAAGAAGACTCCTCTGCCAGAAAGGATTCTCCGATAGGAATCGTCGTCTATTGTTCCCTTCCGGAAAAAGAAGGTCCATATTCGAAAGTATGGGAACGAAATCTTTCACTCTGGTATAAATCTTATAAGAAAAGAAAGCAGGAGGAAGGCGGGGATTCATTTTTAATCGCATCCGTTCCAAATCTTCCGAAGAATTCTCCCGAATTGGAAAGACTTCGCCGAGAGATCGGATTTGAAATACTGTTCCCCGGCGATCAAACCATTTCAAATAATGATAAACCGGCATCCGACAAAGTAAAAACGCCCGAAGCGATAGAAAAAGAACCTACCGGAAAGATTCGGAAAAGCAGGAAGGCAAAAAAAGAAGTAAAACGAAAAAAGAATCCATCCGATCAAACGAACGGAAAAAGGGAAAAAAAAACGAATTCGGTTAAATCACCGATCATCTTGCCGGTAACTGCGGTTCGTAAATCCATCGTCGACTTGACGTTCTTATTCTACTCTCCGACGGTAACTTCTTTAAAGTCCGCCGGAACTTCATCTTGGAAAGAAGAATTTCAATCCCAAATTTCCCTTGCGAAGCGGGAAGTCGATATTCATTTTTTATTAGTGCAGGATCCGACTCAATATTCGGCGGAAACTCCGAATGGAGTCGTCGCCGGAGAAATTCATTCGTTACGCCCAGTTCTTTTGGGGGACCTACCCGCAATTACTTTACTACCTTATTCACGCCCGCTTCGATTCTTTGAGGGGGAATATAGTTACGGTTGCGGAGCGAATCCGAATTCATTGGGAATAACCGTGCTGGAAGTGTTTTTCAGAAATGGGAAAATGATTCGAATTTCCGAGGAATCGTACACGTTGAATTCATCCGATTCGAATAAATCGTGGATTCTAGAATCAAACTAGGCTGCCTCCTGGTACAAACGAATTTACAGATTTCATGCCCTGACTAGATTGACTCCATGAGTCTCAATTGCGGCATCGTAGGACTTCCCAACGTAGGAAAATCCACGATCTTTAACGCCCTTACGAAAGCCGGGGCAGAAATGCAAAATTATCCCTTCTGTACCATCGAACCGAACAAAGGCATCGTAGAAGTTCCGGATCCGCGTCTGAATAGACTCGCCGAATTATACCTTCCTCAAAAAACCGTTCCCGCGATTATGGAATTCGTGGATATCGCTGGACTCGTAAAAGGAGCCAGTCAGGGAGAGGGACTTGGAAATAAATTTCTTTCCCATATTCGGGAAGTGGACGCTATCTGCCATGTGGTTAGAGCTTTTGAGGACGAAAATATCACTCATGTTCACGGAAAAATCGACCCGGTAGAGGATGCTCAGGTGGTTACCTTAGAACTGATCTTTGCAGATCTGGAATCCGCCGAAAAGCAACAGCAAAAAATCGCCAGAAATGCAAAGGCGGGCAATAAGGAGGCGATCGAAACGACTGCCATCCTGGAGAAAATTCTCAATGTTTTAAAAGCGGGAAAGCCAGCTCGTTTGGCGGAAATCAAGCCGGAAGAACGAAAGATCGTTAAAACATTTAATCTTATTACGTCCAAGCCAGTGATGTATGTGGCAAACATCAGCGACAAGTCGGCGTCCCAAAAGGACAATCCACTTGTTTCGGCCATCAAGAAAATGGCAGAGGAAGAAGGCGCCGAAGTAGTAACGCTTTGCGGGAAATTCGAGGAAGAGATTTCCGGACTGTCAAGAAACGAGCAGCTGGAATTTCTAACCGAAATCGGAGAAACCGAAAGCGGACTTGATAGAATGATTCATTCCGCATACAAACTCTTAGGTCTCGTGACTTTCTTTACCGCCGGTGAACAGGAAGTAAGAGCTTGGACCACGGATCTTGGAAGTACCGCGCCGATCGCAGCCTCGGTTATTCATACCGATTTTGAAAAAGGATTCATTAGAGCCGAAGTAATGAAATTCGAAGACTTAGATAGAACGGGAAGTCCCGCAAAAGTAAAGGAAGAGGGCAGACTTCGTCTGGAAGGAAAAGAATACATAGTTCAAGACGGAGATGTGATCTATTTCCGGGTTAACGCGTAATTCTTTCAGCCAGCCTGAACCTTATCCGCAAGCATATCCTTCCGGAAGGAATTCGGATTCGTACCCGTTAATTTTTTAAATTCAAGATAAAATGCGGATCGAGAGCTAAATCCCGCTCTTGATCCGATGTCGGTCGTATTTTCCTCGGGTAATTCCATTAAAAGATTTTTAGCTTCCTCGACCCGATATTGATTGATCAAGGAAGGGAAGCTAGTCTTAAATTCGGTATTAATCAATTCTGAAAGTTGATGTATCGTAATTCCTAATTCGCGAGCCACATGCTCCTCCTTTAAAGATTTAGTGAGAAAGATTTTTTCCGATTCCAGGAGTTGCCGAATTCGCTGGACAAAATGATTGACGTCCAAGGAGGTAAGATGCGATTTTCGCGCAGATCCCTCTCCTTCTTCTCGCCTTCGTATAATTTCCCGAGAAAGTAGGGAGACGAAAGCCGTCAAAAACGGAATGAAATACAAAACGCCGAAAACTGCAATACGGTTGTACGGGTAAAAATCAAAATGAAAAATAGTCTTATATAAATCGAGAAGAAGAAAAATTCCCCAAACGGAAATAAAGAACAAATCGTACACGGATCGAGGTCGTACGAAAGATATATGCGTTTTGCCGAAATACAGTATCATTAAACCGTAATTTGCTACCAATACGAGAATCCTATGGTCGTACCAGAATTGATATAAAGGAATTAATGGGTATAAGATTCCGGTTAAGCATACGATCCAAAATAAAGGAGATCTATAAACGCTCCCATTATCCTCCCGATCCCAAGCCGCTAAATAAAGAAAGAATGCGATATGAGTTATGCATAGGAATAAGAAATAATTATGCCGAAAGAGGTTATTTGCATTTCCCACAATCGAAGCAAATTCCTTTCCATGCAGGAAATATAAAGTAGCTGCCAGGGAAAATAAGTGAAACGGCAAAGCTAAAAAAAGAGGCTTTCGGGTTTTAAAAAAATGGAACCCGTTATAGCCCAAAGACAAAAGCAGCACGAATCCCATCGTGACAAAAATCACGGATCGTAGTCTAACGACCACCATGTAATCCTCTTCGGGAAGCAAACGAACCGGATAATTGATATCCTCATTGGAGAGAACATATAAATAAAAAGTTCGCTCTTCTTGCGGCTGTAGGCGTATGTTAAAGTGCGGCAGAGGGGAGATCAGATCGTTCCAGAGCGGATCAATATCGTATCCCGCAAAGCCTGCCTCGAATTTACCGTTACTATCAAGGGAGCAGAGTTCGGCATCAGGTACGTTCAACCAACCAAGGGCCAGAGTTCTAAAAATCGCCTCTTCTCCGGTATTAACCAACCGAAATCTCAGCCAATTTCCCGTCGGATTTCTTTTGACTCTCACGACTTCCGAGCTATTATGATGCCATTCCATACGACTGAGAGTCTCAATTGTTTCGACCTTACAATGCCGAAACTGAAATCCCCGGTATCTATATTCGATTTTAGAACTAATATTTTCCGTCGGGGAGCTCAATTTTAATAGAACAGTTTCCGCTCCTTTGATTACCGGATTCGGCAGGAGCGGGTCGGTCAAGAAAGTCGTCATAAAGAAAAGTAGAAAAGAGATCCATAACGTAGTATGCCCAAGGTCCCTTCGCCTCCTTTCTCTTTTCCAATTCACGTTTTTACAGTCTTCCTTACTTTCGCTCTATGTCAGGCTATCTTAATTTGCTACTAGGAACAGTAAAAAGTATAAGCAATTATCTTTCCCAGTCATTCCATTTTTTAATTTTAGGACCTTCTCAAAAGGATTGATTTTTGTCCGGAATTAGGATTCCGGGCCGTTTTTTCTTAATCTATCCATAATTATAATCTTGGAATATATAATTTTATGGTAAGGAGTGGTTGTCATAGTTCCTACAACCCATTGGCTCATCCCATCCATCCTTTTAGGATGCCTTCCGATCCTTAAAAATTGTGCTTCATGAGTTAAAAACCACTCAAATCTCAGGCTCACATT
This sequence comes from Leptospira inadai serovar Lyme str. 10, assembly GCF_000243675.2. NCBI lineage: Bacteria > Pseudomonadati > Spirochaetota > Leptospiria > Leptospirales > Leptospiraceae > Leptospira > Leptospira inadai. The sequence continues at coordinate 463,218 of NZ_AHMM02000015.1, forward strand.
ACTCTGCTACTTGAATATTTCCGACAAATTGACATTTGTCATTTAAAAAAAGGGCAAATTGCTGGTTATTGCAGCGCCCACTCAAATACGCTGAAATAACTTTCATTTTTTACTATTTAAGATTTTTTTTGATGTCCAAATTTATAAGTTTGGAAGGTCATGTAATACATAATCCTTCTCGGGTGAGGGGGAAATCGATAGAGCGGGGAGTGAAACCTCTGCAAATATTCGGCCTCTAAAATTACCCGAGAATTCAAAGGAGATTTTATGGATTTTCATGCCGTTATAGAGAACATCCTTAACCCCCCGGTATTGTTTTTCTTCCTGGGTATGGGAGCGGTTCTTTTTAAATCGGATCTAGTAATTCCGGATCAGATTGGAAAGTTCTTCTCGATGTTTTTGCTGTTCTCAATCGGGTTCAAGGGTGGACATGAGCTGTATAAAACCCCGTTTACTCAGGAGCATTTCTTCGTTCTCCTCGGGTGTTCTTTTATGGCGACCCTAGTTCCGATTTATGCGTATTACATCTTAAAAATTAAGCTGGACCGTCCGAACGCTGCCGCATTAGCGGGATCTTTCGGTTCGATTAGCGCTGTTACCTTCGTTACCGCGGGCGCGTTCCTGCACAACGTTGGCCAGGAATTTGGAGGATTTATCGTCGCAGGAATGGCGTTGATGGAGTCTCCCGCAATCGTTATCGCAGTTTTATTGGATAGAATAGGACGCACAAAAGCTGAGGGCGCGGGAAAAAACGGATTCTCTTGGAAACATTTACTTCATGAAGCTTTCTTCGGGTATTCCATTTATTTATTGTTAGGCGCCTTATTCGTGGGTTACTTTACCGGAGAATCCGGATGGAAGAAAGAATCACCGTTCTCCGAAAATTTATTCCAAGGAATCTTAACTCTGTTCCTACTTGATATGGGAATTTCCGCCGCAAAACGATTCAAAGAACTAACTCATGTCGGTTCTTTCTTGATTCTTGCAACGTTGATTATCATGGCAATCAACGTATCTTTAGGTATAGTTCTCGTTAAAATTATCGGAATGCCTTTAGGCGACGCATTCATGTTCGTCATACTATGCGCTTCCGCCTCTTACATTGCAGTTCCTGCAGCAATGAAAGGATCGATTCCGGATGCAAACCCGAGTATTTATCTCACAGTTGCACTATCGATCGTTTTCCCGATTAATATTATCGCGGGCATCCCTCTTTACTATTACCTAGTGAAGACGGTCCTCGGAGTATAACGGACTTAAGTGATTATCTTTAAACAAGATAGATAGAGATTAAAGATAAAGAAATGAAGCGACCTTCCGGCTTCGCTTAGCGAAGCCGGATTCAGCGCCAATGTATTTAACAAGGTGCGCGAGTTCCGTCATTTTTAAAAACAATGGACGGGAGTGATAAGTAAGTCCGGAAGGAAAATCCGGTAAAAATGAAACTCGGAGGAAGCAAATGAAAGTTCCCAACTTCGCAAAAAATAAATCGATTCAATTTTCAAAAAACGTTATTATCTTTCTAACCGTTACTACCGTCGTATCTGGGGTTTTTGGACAAGAAAAACCGGCCACTACGGTAACACCCGACCATTCCACGCCTGCAACTGGAACTCCTACTCAAACCGCCGCCAATTCGGATGACGAAACATATGTTTCACCGATGAAAGCTGGAGGTTTAACCGGAGATTATAACAGGGCTATCTTTCTCGATCCGGAATTAGGAAAAAAATTCCTGAATCGGAAAAAGGCCTGGTTAAACGACTGGATCCGCGTTGGAGCGTATATACGTCCTCGATATGAAGATCGGGAAAACCTTTCGTTCGATAGGGCGAATAAAGGTGATACCTCCAGAATCATGCAGACAACCCAACTCTTTTTCATTTTCGATCCTAGTCCTTATTTTTCGATGAAAGTAAACATTCAGGATGCGAGAGTTTGGGGAGGAGAAACGCCTGCCGCAGTGGGTGACACGCGGGCAAACACATTTGCAAGTACCGGTACGACAGTAGTTCCGGGACAACCCTCGAATAATACTGCCGGGCAGACTTCCATTCGTGAAGCCTGGTTTATGATTAAAAAACTGCCTATGAATGCGAAGGTTCAAATCGGTCGTCAAATTCCTTCTTATGGAGATCAACGAATGATAGGCGGGGCCAACTGGACGATTAACGGTCTTTCTTACGATGGAGCACGAGTCATGTTCGATCAAGACTGGTTCAACGTTCATCTTTTTGGCTATAAGTTAGTCTCCAATGCAAACGGGGTAAATAGCGTCTTATCTGCGAATGCTCCCATCACCTATACCGACCCTGTGACAGGAAAAACGGTAACGAATCAGGGGCAGCCTGACCAGTATTTAGTCGGAACTTATAATACCGTAAAAGCAAAAGATTGGTTCTTAGTGGATATTTATTCCTTAGGAGTATTAACTCACAAGACGCCTATTTCGCCGGCGGGCACGTTGACCGTTCCTTCAGCAGCGGGAGCCGATCTAACGCCTAATGCTTGGAATAAGCAGCAGAATAATCTAATCACTACCGGATTCAGAATTTCCAATCGGACTGCAAATAACAACCTTCCTGCCGCAGGACCTTGGGGAGGATGGGATTGGACATTGGAGAGCGCATGGCAGTCGGGAGCAACCGGCGTTAGAGTCGATAACTTGGTCGCAGGCCAGGATGTGACTCTTCCTTTAACCGTTAACGGAGTCACTTATAACGGCAGCGTTGCGGGTACGAAGAATCAGAAGTATTCCGGTGAATTTTTGGTTTTACAAACCGGATACACATTCTTTGAAAAGTTACGTTTCGGTGTTCAATATCAGTATGCTTCCGGAAATCACAATCGCGCGAGCGCAAGCAGTTCGACGTTCCAAACCATCGCGAATCCTCGGTTCGGAGTAATTCCGTATTTCAATAACGTTGCTGGGTTATCCGAGAATATTGATACGAAGAACTTAATCAGTAAATCGGTCCATGTATCCTATAAATCGAACGAATACGGAACCTTCTTTGTGTCCTACTTCGTAAACGACAAAGCTCAGGTTCAGGACGCTTGGTATGCGATTAACGGGACGGCGAACACAGGCTTTAGCACCGAAGCGAATACCGGCGTAACGAATGCCAATGGACAAACGGTTTACACTCTAGGAAAGCTAGGAAAGAATATATATAACGAATTCGATATCGCTTGGATGTATATGTTAAACGACTATGTTTCTCTCTGGATCGGAGCTGGATTCCTTTCCGCAGGAAATGCGGTTAAAAATCAGAGAAACGCACTCTATACATATACTGTCGCGAGCGACGGATCGATTTCGCTTACTTCGACGGCGGTTTTAAATCATTTAAACACTCCGTCGGTTTACGGTCCTGCAGGTGCAGCGTCTCAGGCGAGGATGTTCTACATGCAGTTTAATGCGGCGTTCTAATTGAATTAGGAGCAATATGACGATACTTGCTTATCTTGCGGTTGCGGCTTCGCTTTTAGTTCCCTTTCTGATCGGAAGGGTGTTAGGAGTGGATTTTCTGGGAGCGGATAGTTCGATCCTGATTGGACTAACGCTTCAGGCCGCGTTGGGAATACCGATATCTCTCTATGTAAGCGGTTATGAGAAAGAGAAGAAACCGTTGGTTCTGTTAGGGTATGCGGTTTTTTTCTTGAGCACGGGACTTTGCTACTTGGTAGGCAAAAGTCTTTGGCTGATTCTTTTTTGGGAATTGTCCACGGTGAGCGCGTTTCTCCTGTATTTAGGGGGAAGGTGGACCGACTCGTCGATAAGAAGTTTCGTGGCTTTAGTGTCGGCGGGAGGAATCGGAGCCTTTTGTTTTACCTTTTGGATCTTCGCCTCCGACCCCGGCATCGGACTCTTTTTCTTAATTGCAGGATTACTAATAAAGTCCGCTTTTTTCGGGGTTCATTTTTGGTTACCGGAAGCCCATTCGGGAGCTCCAGCTCATGCATCGGCCGCATACTCCGGGTTGCTCGTGAACCTACCTCTGATTTTGTTCGCAAAGTTTGCGTTACCGCTTCTTCCTGGAACTTTCTATGCGACCATCTTGATTCCGTTAGCCGCTATCGGAGTCTTGTGGGCGGGAATGACGGCTCTCTTTACCAAAGAAATCAAGAAATCCATAGCGTATAGTACGGTGGAGAATATGAACCTTTTATGGTTGAGTATCCTGCTTGCCGGATACTGGCAGTCGAGCGAGACCGAAGGATTACGATTATTGAGTAAGGCGTTCGGGGTTCTGTTTTTGATTTCTCTCGTGCATCATAGCATCAGTAAGACGTTTCAATTCCTTTATTTCGGATATCTTTCGAAATTATCGGGAGCCTCAGGAGTGGATCAAAGTACCGGTGTCGGAAGAGTGAGTCGGATACCCACGTTTCTTTCCGCGATCGGAACCTTGAGCTTTCTTGCGATTCCGGGGACGACCGGCTTTCTATCCGAAGCTACGTTTATCAAATTATTATCCGCAGTGGTCGCGGTTCCGGGGACGAGCGCCCTCTTGGTACTCCCGCTTTTGATTTTAGTCAGCACAGGACTTGCACTAGGAGCCGCATCCCACTTGAGATTATTCTTGGGACTTTCGTTATCCAGGCCCAGAAGGAACTTCGAGGATCACGGTCGAAATCTACCGATAACGATTTCTCTCGGAATCATCGGCGGACTCGTTTTCATAGCGCCGATTCTGATTTTAGCGTTAGTCAATTACGTGGCGATCAAAGTCGATTGGCTGGAATCGGAATGGTTTAGGGGTCTCGGAATATTGGATATAATAGGACTTATCTTATTGCTCTCGATCGGAGTTTTAGGTTTTAGACATAGAATCAAACAAAGAAAACTTTGGGATTGCGGAGGGCAGTTCGGAGGCGCGGAAGTCGCTATCGGTCCCGCAGCGGTCTCGGATCCTTTAGTGTCTCCCTTAGGAAGATATTTCGTCGATAAAGAAGGAACTTCGCTCTTCGACCGAGGATTTATTCGAATCATCATCAAACTTTTAGGCGCAGCAAAAGCGAAGATCGTCGGAGCGGACGACGAGACCATCTCGATCAACTTAACCTATTCGTCGTTAACAGTATTGGCTATATTGGTCGTGATCATCGCAGTCCGATTGGCCGAGGGGGATATATGGAAACAAATTATTTCTCAGTGGATACATTAATCCGCATTATCTCCTTCCTCCTACTTCCATTTCTTTGCGGAGGAATCATTCAGAAAATCCGCGCTTATGGACAAGGAAGGAGGGGAGCTCCGGTCTTACAGATCTTATACGATACCGTTCGGATGATCCGCAAATATCCGATCGACGGACCGTTTTCCGGCTTCTTTACGGAAAGTGCCGCGATATTCGCGTTTACTTTCGGGGTGGCGCTTTGGTCTCTCATCACGTTCGAATGGGCTTCACTTTTGCTCGTCCCGTTTTTAATCGGGATGATTCGATTCGCGACGGTCTCTTACGCGGTTGAAAACGGAACTTCTTTCGGAGGAATGGGAGCCGCGAGAGAAACCCTTTTATACGTTTTGGCGGAACCGATTCTCATTTTGGTTTTAGTCGTCTTCGAGTCCAACTTGGTCTTTCAGGCGAATTTTGCGAACCTCTCGTTCGGAATTCTCTTCTTCTTCGGAGCATTGTTAATCGTACTGTCGGATCTTGCAAAACCTCCTTTCGATGATCCTCGCACTCACTTGGAACTTACCATGGTGCACGAAGCGATGCTTTTAGAAGCTTCCGGAAGAACGAGGGCTCTTTTTGAATTGGCTCATCAGCTTAAGACGGCGTCGTTACTTCTTCTTCTTACAAAGCTCGGTTTGGAACATATAGAAATTTTCCTGAACTTGATTTCGAGTCCTTTGATACGGGAGCTTACCGCGACCGGTGGAGCTTTGTTTCTATCGGCTTTGATCGGTTATTGGGAATCGAATAGTACTCGTAGAAAATGGGTTTGGATTCCAGAACTTCTGGGATTGAACTTCATCTTCATGTTGATCTTGGGCATATTGCTCAAGCTAGGATAAACCATGGCGACAGATTTTAGTTACCTTATTATTCTTTTAACAGGAGTGGTTGCACTCCTGGAAAACCGTTTAAAGCGACTCGTAATACTCATCGGAATTCAGGGATTTTTATTATTAATTCCGTTGTATCAGGAAGAAGGCGGGGATACTTTCCATTCAGTATTTTTAGCTTTGATGGTGGTCGTATTTAAAGGATTATTAACGCCTGCGATTCTGTATTGGACTGCAAGAAGAACGAATTCCGCAGAATCCACATATCCTAAAGTAGGGTACCTACCGACGTTAGCTCTTTTGTTCGCAGGAGCCGCGATCAGTTATACTTTCATGGGAATGATCTCGAACTTCTTCGGAAAGAGTCATCAATATGCGTTTCTATTCGTTTTATTACTCATCTATGTAGGTATCGTGGGATTCGTAGTAAGACGGAATTGGTTTGGAGTGTTTGCCTGCTTCAGTATTTTTGAAAACGGAACCTTCCTACTTACGTTGATCTTAAAATCGGGAGTTCCTATCGGTAGCGAATTCGGCTCCTTCATCGATGCGGTTCTGATTATCGGAGCCGGCGCCGCCTTACGAATCAACAGCGAGAAAGGAAAGGAGGAAACATCCGCATGAGTTTGGAAATCTTATACGGGATCGGGTTTGCGGTATTCATACTGATTTTCCTAACCTATGTTCTCGCACCCACCCGCAATCAATCCGATCTACCTTTTTGGTCCGTATTACTCATCCTATGCGCGGGTTTGAATTTCGCCGCTTGGGGGGAAAGAGATACCACACTTCAATGGGTTCTTATCGAAGCCACGACGTTCGTAGGCTCTTTACTCATCTCATCCAGTAGAACTTCGAAATCCTTTCCCATAGCCTGGAAATTTCTACTGATCAACTCCTTCGGTTTAGGTATCGCTTTTTTAGGAATCGTCTTGATTCTCGCAGCCTTCCATGTAATCAACCAACCGGTGGACGTCCTCGCGGCTAATGTTTCCGATCATCCGGAAATCATATGGGTAGAGATAGGTCTTTGGTTAGCGATCTTCGGATACACCGCTAAGCTAGGTCTTTTCCCGAATCATGTTTGGATCGAAGACACTTACGGAGAGAGCCCGACGCAAGTGTCCTCACTTCTATCCGCATTCATACCGGTTTCGGTTTGTTTTGCGCTTCGTCCTTTCGTACATATGGATCATCAACTCTTTCCTCACACATTCAGCGGTGCGGACGGATTGTTGGTATTAGGGATCGTTACGATTCTAATCAGTATCTTTGCCGTTTATGACAGGAACGATATCCGTAGGATCTCCGCAAAAGTAGCGCTGTTTCATACGGGCGCACTTGCGGTGATTCTTTGGATGGATTTGAGCGATGTGGTATTTTACTTCGTCATGGCTTCCAATCTAGTCGTTAAGTCCCTTCTATTCATCAGTATGGGGATAGTCAGAATGGACGCAGGCAAAAGGGAACTGGGTAAAATTCTACAATCCGATTCCATTAACAAGCCTGCGTTATCTCTCTTTGTCTTAGCCCTCTTTTTGGCGTTTGTGATGCCGGGCTCCCCGGTCTTTGTGAACGATATCATTCTGATCAAAGCGGGACAAATCGGTGGAAAGGGTTTAGTAATTTTAGTCCCTATCCTAGGTCTCGTTTTCTTCGGGGTCATGTTGTATAAGATCGCGCCTTTATTAAACCTAAAAGGGCGACCCTTCCAAAAGGAAAATTCGACGATCTTGCGTATCCGAATGACGAACGGATTTTTCCTCCTCCTCCTTTTGCTCGGCACCGGGTGTTGGGGGTTCTTCTTATTAGTCCAGGGGGTTTTATGAGGACTGTTACCGGAATCTTTCAGAGCAAAGAAACCAAACAAACGCATCGCTTTTGGTTGACCAATCAAGGAGTAGAACACGAAGTTCTTCCCAAAGCAAATGAGAAAAACATTATAGAGGATGCGGTAAATCCGATTTGGATTCTCAGGCATAGTTTAGGAACCGATCAAGGAGCTGAAGATTATTCCTCCATCGATTTCGAGAAATATCTTTCGCAGGAAAGAAAACTTCTTTTGGAAAGATTCGTCACCAAGGAGGGAATCAAGGATCTAGTTTATCGAGGCATTCATGTTCCCGTACCTGCTTCTTTTTATAGCCACGCTGTCGGCCCCATTCATGCCGGAGTCATCGAACCGGGACATTTTAGGTTCATCGTTGAAGGGGAAGAAATCCGGAACTTAGATATCCGTTTAGGATTCCAGAAGCGCGGGCTCATCGAAAAGATGAAAGGTCTGCATAAGGATTCGATTGCTCCCTATGCCGAAGCAATCTCCGGCGACTCTACGATCGCCTATGATATCGCGTTTAGCAAGGCTTTTGAAGAAGCCCATGGCATTCAGGTTTCTCAGGAAATTAATTTCGCGAGGGCGGTTCTTTTGGAAATCGAAAGAATCGCGATCCATATCGGAGACTTAGGTGCGATTGCGGGAGACATCGGCTATTATCCTTTGCAGGGAGTCTGCTCCATGCAACGAGGAGTTCCTCTAGGCGTAATGGAAGCTCTTACCGGAAATCGATTCGGTCGCGGAGCTCTTTCCCCCGGAAAGGTCCGTTTAAGAAAGCGGATCACTCCCGAGTTCCTATCGGATCTATCCAAGCGAATCGCGAACGTTACCGCAGACGTGGCCGCTCATTTCGAAAGAGCCTCCGAAAAATCCACCAATCGAGAAAGGTTGCAAGCTTGCGGTATCGTTCCCCAAAAACAGATTAAGAATCTCGGATTCGTAGGAATGGTCGAAAAGTGCACCGGATTGTCCAGAGATCTTCGTGTGCATGATTCCTCTTATTCGCTCACTCCAGTGCCCTTGAATCTTACTTTAGATTCGGGGCAGATGCGGGGAGACGCATGGTCCAGATTCTATCTTCGCTATCAAGAGTTGAAGAACAGTGGAGAGTGGTTGGAAAAAGCCATTCCTTTGTTAATCGAATTCCCGAAAGCCGCAGACTCGTTAGAGAAAACGAAAATCTCTAAACCGAAATCGGGACTTTATTTCGGTTCTGCCGAAGGATGGAGAGGTCCCGTTTTGATCGCGATTAGCTTGGATTCTTCAGGCTCGATTCTGGATGCGTATGTTAGAGATCCTTCCGTGTTGAACTGGCACGCGTTGGAGCTTGCCGTAAGAGGTGAGAATATCGGAGACTTCCCCCTAAATAATAAATCCTTTAACCTCAGTTATGTGGGCGTAGATCTATGAAACTATTATACGAAGTTCTCAAT